>NZ_JAJIUJ010000022.1 GCF_020880415.1 Xanthomonas euvesicatoria pv. euvesicatoria
ATTCGTCGCTACGCAGATGATGCGGAGAATCAGAACTCCGCCGCTATCTGTTGCCAGGTCTTCGAGAAGATCGCCCGCGAAGGTCGCAAGTTCGGGCTGGGACTGGTCTTGTCATCACAACGGCCAAGCGAGCTTTCGCCTACCGTGCTCTCGCAGTGCAACAGCTACCTGCTTCATCGCATCAGCAATGACCGTGACCAGGAGCTGGTGCACAAGCTAGTGCCCGACAACCTGCGTGGCCTGCTCCGCGACCTGCCGTCCCTGCCGTCACGCTACGCCATCTTGCTGGGCTGGGCTTCCGAACTTCCAGTTCTTGTGCAGATGAACAACCTGCCGGCTGACCAACAACCACGGTCAAATGATCCTGACTTCTGGACGGTTTGGTCAGGGGAAGGTCTTGAGACCGGCGAAAACGGACAGCCAGTCGAAAGAACAGTCGATTGGCAAGCCATTGCTGCCGACTGGCAGCAGACTACTTCCGAGCAACCTCAACCGCCTGCGCCTGCGCCTGCTCCGGCTGAAGGTGCTGAGGACGATGAGGACACCATTCCGTTCTGAGACGACTAATCCCCAACGTGTGCAGATCGCAGAGGTGAAGACGATCCTACTGGCGTGTGCAGACGCCCAGGACGAGGTGATTGAGAAGCTGGTGGCTGAATGCGACGATTTCCTGTCCGATTAAGAGGACCGCCGGGCATCTCAGCGCAACACTTCGGGCGACGATGGCTGAAACGACGGCGATGCCTGTTGCGCAACCCGTCGCCCTGCCCCGCAACGGCCCCGTTCACTGGGCAACGCAACACCAAATGACCTATAGAAGGCTATAATTGCCACGTCTTATCGAGTTATCGCTACGCAACAATATAGATATATACCAAGATTGCGAAATACCGCCGCACTGGAGGCCGTTTAAACCGGCATCTACGCAGAGCGCACGTTCGCAGCTGCATGCCATTGGAGGATCAACTTCAGATTCGTAGTCGCTTCTGCAGTGTCCTTGTCGATGCGTGCGATAATATCCATCACAGCATCTAAGACGCCTGGCGAAGGCGATCCGACAGAAAGCATCAATTGTCCGAGAACGCACTTGATTTGATGAAGCCGCATTATGGCGAGCCGACAGTTTTCAATCTCAGCGTCGGAAACCGGCGTGGCGCCGGTCACTACCGAGTTCACGGCCTTAACGGCGTTTCTCCATGCATCATTCTCTTTACGCCAGTAGTCTCGAAATGCAACAGTCGCCTGCGATTTTTCACGGTGCAGCGCCTCAAACATGGCGCGTCGTTGAGTGCTATCGTTCTCTGTAGCTTCCATTGTTGCTACTCCTACCGTTTGTTAAAGTCAAAGCTGGCCAGCGGCGCTTTGCTTTGGGCGTTCACCAGTTCGAGGTGCGCGCGCGATACGATGGCCAGCGCCGTACCGTTTTCCGCGCGAGGCACGAACAAATACAGCGTGCCCTGCAGCGCGAGAGCGTTCTGCGCCCGTGTCGCCTCGATCAGCTTTGCTTGCTGCTCGTCCGAGACGGGCAAACTACACGGGAAATCCGACGGAAGGATTTTTAGCATCGCCCCTTGCTGATTCCGGAGAATCCCTGCCCAACAGTATTGGCCATAGCTCGTCAGCGGAAAACTTTTCGTGTTGAAGTCGTACTGCCCCACTGTCACGTTCGTCAGCCCGAGCGGCTTCTGCGAGTAACCGGACACCGGCAGCGTGTAGTAGTCGTGCTTGTGGTATTCGTCCAACGCGGCGTTGATCCGAGGCAGCTCGGTCGCGGCAAGACCCTTCTTCTTGAAAACGTCCGTTTCGTTGTAATACGACGGCGACAGGCGGTTGAGCTTGTCCTGGTCGCTCACCGTGCCCTGACTTTTCGCCGAGACGATGTAGGTTAGCGCCATGCCCGCCTCTTCGCCGTCCAGATCGACGTAGCTGGTCGTCGGCACATTGCGGTCCGGCTGCGGCAGCGCGGGCGCTTGCGTGGCGGCCGGGTCAGGGTCAGGGTCAGGGTCAGGGTCAGGGTCAGGCAGTTTCGGGCTGATCAACAACGATGCGGGCGACGCACTCGTCTGCCGTGCGCTGTCTTGCACAGAGTCTTTTTTGCCATCGCATCCGGCGAGTACAAGGCCAACGGCCAACAACATCGCTCCAGCTTTCAAAGTCATCCATCAATCCTTAGCCGAAGATCGTGACGAGGGTCGACTTCCACTCGTCGGCCTTGCGACGGTCGATACGCAGACCCACAACCGGCAGCGCGGGCACACGCGTCAGTAGCTTCAGTAGTGCCGGCTTGCTTTTCTCGACGTCCAGCTCCCACGCATTGACGCTATCGAAGTCAACCAGCTCTTCGGTGCCGTCATTGACGTCGACGTAGAGCGCCTTACGCGCCTTCGGATCGAAGCCTACGTAACGGTTGTAGATCACCGACACGACTTCCCACTGCGGGGCAAATCCCTTCGCCTTGAACGCTGCGACACGGGCCAGCACCCGGCCACGCAGGAAGTCCGGCAACGCCTTCAGCAGCAGGTACCCGAGCGCGAAATAACCCAAGCAGCCGACCAGCAGCGGCACCGACACCTCAAGATCCTTGCCGGCGTGGTTGGCCACGACGAAGAACAGCGGCACAGCCAGCAACAGGCCAAGCAGATAGAACGGGCGGAGCACATACCAGACGATGTTCATTATTGTCCTCCTTGGCATGCATTAATTTTGTGTCACGTCTTGCATACGGAATTTACCGGGGTTCATCCTAGCATGTGCTATTGACAAAAGCCAACACCCTTGATAAGGGCCGAATCTTACGAGCCAGCCCCTATTCACATCATGCCTTGATCCCGTCACCGGCCTTGTTGCCACCGGCGCTAGGTCCTCGACCACCGCCTCCGCGACCACCGAGCAGCATGTGCTCCAGCTTGTTCGAGAAGACGTTGAGCGCGTTGCGCATGCGATCATTGTCCTCGCGTCCGACCGTGGCCGCAGCATGACCGCCCACCCAATTGATCACCTGGTCCGGCACGATGAAGATCAGGTTGAAGCAGCTATGCACGAGGTTCAGGCACATCGACGCGTAGATCGTCAGGAAAAAGATAATGCTGAAAAGCCCCGTCACCGAATCAAACTGCGCGTTGGCCAGCGCGATGCCGAACGTCTGGTTCAGCAGCGTACCGCCTGCAATGATGCCTGCACCGCCAAGGAAGAACCCGATCACCATCAGGATCGGACGCACCATCACGTTCAGCAGGAAGATGTAGCCGTGCGCTGTGCGATGACCGAGGCCATCGCCCTCGCCTCCCAGGTGCGTGATCGCCCACAGCGGCGCGGCAATTATCGCTTCGCCAACCACGACCAGCCAGTTCACGGCCGCACCGAACCAGATGATAAACGGAACCATCGGCAGGTACGTCGACAGGGTGCCGCCGAGAATGAACAGCGCGATGATCGCCATCACTAGGAACGGCGACATCGCATCGAGCACGCCCTGCAGGGCATCGCCGATCGACGACACGGCGTTCGCAACCTTCGCGAACATGCCAGCCGCGCTCCACCCCTCCTTGACTTGCGCGATCGCCTTAGCCGTCACGTAGGCTCCGAGGCCAGTCTCGGCGGCCGCCATCGTATAGTCGCCGAGGTTCTTCATCTTGATGAGCGGATTGACCTGGCCACGCCCTTCGCCCCCGGCGTTGATGTCGATCATGTAGTTGACGATCCGCTGGCCCGGCGCGTTGAAGAAACTGCCGATGATCTTGTTCGCATCCGAGCCGGCTGCGCCTTTCGAGTAGTCGCCCGTGCTCGTTGTGCCGAGCGTCGGCGTGTACGTCGACGTCGCCTGTTGCGCCTTGTACGCCGCCATCGCGCTTTGATAGACCGTCAGCATCGAAGGATCGCCTTCGGACGACATGCCGTAGACCGACGCCTTGGCCGCCACAGCGTCAGATAGTTTCGTATTGGCCTGCGCGAATGTCTGGTACCACGCGCCGAGCGTCCACCACCCGCCTTCCTTGATCGACGAGCTCAACTGGCTCGCGAGAGCCGCGATGTTGCCCTGTTTCGTAGCCGCAATGCTGCTGATGGTGTTCTCGTACTGCTGCGCTGCCGACTGGATCGCAATCTCCGCGTCAGGCAGCGCGCCGCCTCCCCCGCTCTGCTTTTGCACCACGGCGTTGACGAAGCCTTGCGCAGCTGACGTCAGGCTCGACTGCATTGCCTGAAGCGCCTGCAGATGCGCGCGACGAATATCGGACGTGTCGATCGTGCCGCTAAACCAGCCGGTGGAATGCGACTGCGGTTGAAGATCGTTATTGATGTCGGCACCGCCGCATACGAAGCTTGAATTCTTCAACACGAACCCGGAATTCGTCGGTGACTGCTGGATGTACCCGTCCTGAGTCACGAGCGCACCACTCGACTCGGCTTGTGCGAGGCCTGCGTTGATCGTGTGCATGCACAAATCCGACTCAAACACGCTATGCGCAAGGTTCACCGTGCTGGGCATCACCGGCTGGACGACCATCGACTGGCCATTCTCGAAAGCAGAAACAGAAGCGTCGACGCCGAGATTGGCGATGCCTACGCCCATCAGTGAGGCACCCCACAGCATCAGCAACTGCGCGAGTGACCAACCGTTCGCGGTCGGAACGAGCGAGGCAAGGCCCCACACGATCCGGATGGGCCCCCACATCGTGTGTTTCTCGCGGTCGAACACGGCACCATCGTGCGCCGTCTGCGACACCTTTTTAAACATCACATAGCACGCGAAGAAGGCGCCGACGACAAGCAGCGCGCCGTTCGCAACCTGGAAGATCTCGGCCAAGATCGTATCGCTGCCGCCGGCGCCGCCCGTGGCGAGCGGGTTGTTTACGACATTGCCGTAGATAGACACGAGCGCTTCGCGCGATTTGTCGCCGGAGCGTTGCGCCGCCTGCGTGATCTCGCCGAGCGATGTGCTTTGCGCCAACGCCGGCCGCGACAGCAGCGTTGCCATGCCTGCCATCAGGCCGGCGAGGATACGCGAGGTTCTCATGCATGCGTTCCCCGTTTGCGGCCGAACTCGGGATCGAGCGTCATCCACCACCATCCTTTCACTTCGCGCATGAAGTCTCCGAGGCCACCCTTCTCTTCTTTCGAGAGCCGGTGCGTGCGCAACTGCCAAAGGCGAAGCTGCGCACCCAGCGCGACAATGAAGAACACCGGCTGGCTGGCCAAGAGCGAAATCGCTCCCATCGCAATGCCGCGGTTATGGCCGAACCAGATCCCGCCGAGCATTCCGTAGACGCCCATCAACGCAAAAAACGTAGCCGTCCCAATCGCGATGCGCTTCTTGCCGAGGAAATAGCGGTACAGTTCTTCTTCACTGAGCGTATTCGCCGACCGTCTGCTCATCGCGTCGGAGAACGAGTCGTTACGCTGCTCCTTCGGCCCCTTGATGCCTTCCACAATGGTCTTGCGTGCGTCGTCGCCCAACTCTTTCAAGGCGCCAAGGCTTTCCTTCGTGCGCTCGACCTCCTTCTTCGCGAGCACGACGGTCCGCTTCATTGCCGAAAACGGGAGGAACACCCTCCACGCGACCTTGCCCGTCGTCCGCAGCGTGCTCTTTTTTTGTGCCGTAGCCATTACTGACCTCCCATGCGGCCGCTAATTGCCCGGTACTTCTGCGTCAGGATCGGCTCGTATTCCTGACGCGCCAGGCTCGCTAGGACCTCCCCGCTAATGACGTTGCCCTTGCGCAGCTCGTTCTTCAGTTCGAGCAACAGCCAGTTGTTCAGCGATGCTACGCGGATCTGCTCGCGCATCAGGTTGTCACCGCTCATTGCCTGCAGGTCCGTCTGGTACGCAGTATTGGCGTAGCGCCGGCCGACCTCGAACGCTTCGAACTCGCGAGCCGACATCAACCCGGTTGCCTTGGCCTGCGACGACGCGACCTGGTTGTAGTACAAGGACGCCGACGGCGCCTGTAGCGCGTCGGTCAGCAGATCCTTGGTCGCCGGGTTCGGCTGGCTGTCGGCAATGAGCTGGTCTTGCGGATCGGATGCGGCCGAGATGATCGCGTTGTACTGAGTCATCAGACCGACATACTGCGCGCCGGCCACAGTATCCGCTTCGCCCTTGCGCAGCTGCGGGCCGATCGAACGACGGATCGAGTTCTGCGTGTACATCCGCGCCACGTCAGTCTGCGTTGGCGAGAATGTCAGCTCTGGCACTTTCCCGTTTGGGCCCGCTCCGCTCAGAACTGAGTCGATACGCTTGTCCGCGCCCGGCAAGCTACCGACGGACGGGCAGGCGCGAGCCCCACCGTAGGCCGAGTAGTCGTCGGCGTCGCAATACTGCGCGTGGATTTTCGCTGCGCGCGATGCGTCAATTTCCGGCGCCGGCTGGGGGGAGTTGATCGCCTGCGCGATGGCGGAATTGCCGATCGCGGCACCGCCGCCGGGACGTATCCCGCCCTTCGCGGCACCGGCGGCCGCGCCGACCTGGACAGCACCACCAGAGCCTGATTCGCTGCAGATATTTTCGGGTACTTGGTAGCGTTGGCGAGCGTCCTCGATGCGACGGTTCATTTCCATATTCACATCGTTCTCGCGCTGGGCGCGTGCGGCTGCCTCGATCGTGCTAGCCGTCTTGTTGCCGTTTTCGTTGACCGCCATGCCAAGGTTGTATAGCAGGGTGCTGAGCGACGTGTTCATCGCGGTAATCGCCCCGGTAATCATGTTGCTGGCCGCATTGACCGCACCCACCACGCAGCCGTCGCAAATTGCGAACGCCGGGGTCGACGCCACCAGTCCACCGGCCAGCACCGCAGCTGCGAGCGGCCTCATCACGATCTTGTTCTTCATTCGACCAGCTCACGTTGCTTGGTGCTCTTACGCGTGTACCGTTCGACAACCTTGCTTGCCAGCCGCTCGATAACAGACACGTCTTCTCTCTCTGACGACTCGGCACGCATGTGCTCAATCGTCTCCAGCGCGGTGCCCAACGGAAAGTGCTCCGAGAGCAGCTTGCGCGCCTCGTAAGGCCCGATTCGTTTATAGAGGCGGTTACGTAACGCGACGTCTTCCTGCGTTGTCGAGAACGCCCACAATTCGATCGGGCCGACGGTGTTGGTAAGGAGCTGCACGACAAAGCCCACCTTCGTCTTGAACAGCGCGAGGAAGTTACCGCCTTCAGGGCCGGGGCCAACAGCTTCGCGTTGCAGCCGCCTGATTGCTTCCTCGGACACGCTGTAGACAGAACGGAGGATTTCTTCGTCGGCCGCGTTGCCCCCGCGCATGACATAGACGGCCGTGGCAGCGTTAAGCAGTTCGGTCGGATAATCCGCGAGATATTGTGAAGCATTGACGATGCGAATGCCCCACTTACGCCCTTCCCGGCCGTCCTTAATCATCGTCTGCACGAAGGCCTCTTGCCCGCCCGTGTTATGCACTTCGTCGTAAGCGATGGTCTTCTGCTCGTCTTGCACGTCCGCAACACGCTTCAGGTGATACTCCTGATACATCTGGGGGACCACCGGCAAAACCACCTCCTCCCGAAGGAAGTAGTTCTTGGCGGCCATCTGCCGCGCGAACATGTACATCGCCGCGGTGCGGAGCATGCCCTCGGGCGTTTTGCCGCCAATCACGTCGTTCAGGTCGATCGAGATGATGCGAGTATCGCTGTTGAGCTCGAAGCGCGTGCGGCCGGCGAACAGAGCGTAATTCGACGTCGCGACCGTGAAGCAGCGGTACATGTACTTGAGAAGCGGCTCGTTCGTGCCTGGAACCTTGGCCTCATCGAACAGATCGCGGATCGACTGGTCCTTCAGATAGGCGCCAAAGTCCGGCAGAAACGGGACAGCTTGGCGTTGCGCAAGCGACGCCTCGCGTACATAACCTGCCTGGAACAGCATGTCGGTGACTTCCCACCATTTCGCGACCGACCACCACTCCTCCGAGTATTGCGACTTCAACCCGGACGATTCGAGCACCGCGTCGACCGTTCGGTCAATATGCGGCTCGTACATGTGCGGATTCTTCGTCGCACGGTCTTCAAACGCGATTCTCAGCAGCATTTCGTTCACCTGCGAGCACCCGGACGGCGCCTTCTTCGTCGCCGGGTCGGTGCAGAAGAGCGTCAGCAGGTCAACAAGGAACTCCTGCTCGCGCGACGTCGGAAAGCGAGCGCCGAGCTGCGTGTCGCACGGATTGGTCGCGTACTCGAGGGAGTTCTGCAGGCGAAGATACGCCGCCTCGCTCTTGCGATGCACGGGTAGCGAATCTTTGATCAACTGGATCAGGCCGGACGACGACGGGCCGACGTCGATGATCGTCATCAACGGCAGCCGCACATTGCCCGGCCGGTGGACGGTAGCGCTGTTCATCGAGTTCATCAGGACCGACTTACCGCTGCCCGGCGGCGAACTGATGAGTTCGATCCACGTGTCCTGCAGACGGCTGCCCAACTGAATCGGATAGATCTTGCCGTCGGGCGTCCGAACGATCAGCGAGCCACCATCGCCCCACGGCGTCGCCGGCCGCTGCAACGGCAGCAGATGCAGCGCGTCGGGGAGCGGCGGCACCATGCGATTGGCCACGTTTTTCGTCGTGAAGCCGGGAATAGTGGACGCCCATGCGGCCATCGGGTCGCCGTGAACCGACGTGACCTGGCAAATGCCCCACGACTGGATCGACTTCTCCAGCGCGGCCATTCGGCGCTTCGTCTCACGTTCGGATGGCGACCACGTGGACACGGCGAACTTCATCGAGCAGATCGCGTCCTCTTTCGTGCGCTCGTTGAGGTCGATGAACGACTGGCGAATTTGGCGATTGCTCGGCAGCATCCCGACAAACGCCACCATCATTTGCCGCGCACGCATCTCGTTCAACCCGCCCGGATTCAAATCGATGCGAACGCGCCACGGAATTTCGCGATCGATCGACGCAAACAGCGACGAGAACGGCTGCGGCTCTTGCGGCCCGAGCTCCATCGATAGATTGCCGTGCCACAGCTCATCCGTCTTGATGATCTCGCGATGGTTCGTGACGTCGTTCGTGCAGATCTGGTAGTTGACCGGCGGCGCCGTCAGGTCCGAATGATCCTGCATGTCCTCCCGTCCGTGCGCGATGAAACTGTCGCCTGGAAGCACCGGCCGGAATTTCTGCGACGTCCGCTCGCGATTGACCATGATGCGCACGCGCTTGATTGCTTCGTGTGCGCTGATCGGCCGCAGCATAATGCCCGGTCGGCCGTCCGAGCCGCAGCGCTCGAAATCATGGCGCACGCGCTCGATCATCGTGTCATGACGATACTTCATTGCCATCAGGACCGACGCGGGGCTCTGGCCGAAATCGATACGTGGAAGCCCGTGCTTTTGCGCGTCCAGTGACCGCTCCTTGATCTCCCGCTTCATTTCTTCGGGGCTCATCACGTTCATGTGCGTGTACACGATCATCAGATTCTGTTCCCACGCGACGAGGGGCGCGTTGCGACGCACACGGTCCAGAATGATGTCCTCCGACTTGAGACCAATGCGGCGAGCTGCGTTGATCTGCGGTTCGACGAGGCGCATCAGCTCGTCGAGCGAGCGATCAGGATCGCGCTCGAAACCGAACGTGATTGAGTGACCGTACCGCTTCATGTAACCGTTCATCTTCACGCGCAGGTTATCGATCATCTTCCCGAAGTCTTGATCGGAAAGGATCTGATAGGTGCCCTGCACGTCGAACGCGGTCAGCAGCGCGAGCTTGTTGTCGACCACGATATACGGGTCTTTCAGGCCCGGGTACCGCTTGATGTCTTCTTCCGTGAGGCCCACGGCCGTGGCCAGCTCGCAGTATCCGGCGAAGTCCTTGCCGATCCAGTAACGCGCGAGATAAGCGAGCGTGTCCTCGATCGCTGTTACACCCCTGTCCAGAAAGCCCATATTCGTTCCTCTTATGCAGGCGCGTTCATAACGTCGTGATACACCTGGCCCCACTTGCCCACCGGCAACGTGCCGTAAGACTCACGCGCCCATGTCGCAGCGACTTGCGTGTACGGGCCAGGGTTGAAAACTACAGCGAGGTCTTCGAACACAACCTCACGCTTTTCCCGGTCCTGCTCCTCGAGGCGAACGATCGCCTCGGCGAAAACAGCCGGGTCGCTCGTGCCCCACGCGTCTTTCGCGTAGTCGCGATGCGAGGCCATCCAGTTCAGCAATTTCTTCGCATCCTCCCGCACCGCTGGATCGTCGGATCGCAGTGCGACGATGATCGTGCGTTGCAGGTGGTTTGCATCCTGCGCACTCAGCCCCGGCAGATAGGCGATCACAGCGTTGCCTTCGCCCAGCTCGCCGAGGTGGTTCCAGCCGTGACACAGGTGATCTGCGGCGCGCAGGTTCTCTGACCCCACGTCCCAATGGTTGTCGCTCAGGTTATGAACCTGGTTTTGCGACGAGTAAAAACCGCAGAACATGCAGCGGTGCCCGTCAGCGACGAGCGCCTTACGGCGCAAATCCTGGCGCTCGAATTCCGGCTCCGTCGGCTCCACCGCGTCAAGGTGCTTGTCGCCCCACACGCGGCTCTTGGTCGAAAAGAGCAGGGTCGGATACGCTGCCTTCTCGAAATTGCTGCCCAAGTTGGGCTTGGGCAGCACCTTGTCGAGCTCGACGGCGGCCGGGTCGTGAATGTCGGTTCGGTCTGTCGTCATCGCTAGTTGGGCGGTTAAGCAACCGCCCTCCCCCGTGTTATCAGAGCGGTCATTGCGGAAGTTGCCCTTGCGCGGAGCTTTGGATACCCACAGTTTCGCCGGCTTTGATCATCACGTAACCGATCGCGCCGAGGACCGCGCCGGCCAGAATAGGGACGAAAATCTGGCTGCCCTTGACCTGGCTGTGCTCCCCGTCTTTGCCCTTCCGCCACCAGTTGTAGCCGCCGTAAGCCGCACCAACGAAGCCGCCGGCCGCGAACAGCTTGCCGGCACTGGTCTTGATCGAGTCGCCCTGCTGGGCGGCCGTATCGGCCATGCCGGCGAGGCCTTGACCATCGGCGTGGGCAGCCGTTGCTACACACAGACCGGTGAACGTCAGGGCCGCGCTGGCCAGCATGATTCGGCGCTCGCGCGGCGTGCGCGATTCCACATAGTCGGCGCACTTCGCCGACGCGGTGATGTGCGCTTTGCGCCCCAGGTCCCCGAGCCACTCGACGGGCTTAAGCATTGCCTTTTTCATTCACTTTCTCCTATCAAGATGGAACTACCAGTAGAGGCCGAAAGATTGCCGGAACGCCTCGATTACATCCGGGATCTGAACCAGCATCGCCCCACCCACCATGTGGGTGAGGGCGCGCCAGACAGAATCATCGGCACCATGCGACGACTGCCCGTCCATCGATGCCTTCTTCAGAATGACGACGCCTCTGAAAAAGAAGACGCCGCCGGCGACTCTCGCGAGCGTCAGCACGGCATTGATTGCGTCCGCAAAGCGCCCGAAGTCGGCCGCCCCACTGTACGAAATCGGTCCGTAGCTCACGGTACCGGTTCCAAACGAGTTCCACGTCGCGTTGATGAATTGCGACAGGTTTAACAGCAGGCCACCGATCAAAATGATCGGCAGAATGTCACCGAACGTCACCGGAGACTGCCCCGGCAAGCGCGACGCGCGCTGCATGCGCAACAGCGAGTTACCGACATAGAGCGTGCCGACCAACGCGCCGAACACCCAAAGCAATCGCCACATCGCCACCGAAAACGTGCTGGCGAAATGGACAACCATCTGAGCCAGATCCATAGCGCAACGCTCCTATCGAATGGTGCCGAGCGACGTCACCACTTGGCGCGTCGAAGCGTCGACGCGGACGATGCGCATGCCGTCGATCACATCGCCGGCCTGGACGACATAGGTGCGTTCAGAGTTCTGAATCCACGCCTGATCCCGGTAGACCGTGTTGAGAGTGAAATCGCCGGGTTTCGTCGTTCCAGTCCCGATGCGCATCACCGTTGTGCTGGTTGCGTAGCGGCGCGGCGTGGTCGACACGCGTCTCACGCGATGCTTCGGCTTGCTAACGCTCGCGGTTGCCGCGGCAGCCGTTGCGGGGCACTTCGCCGGCTGAGCCTCCGCTGCGGCGAGTTTGCCCTGAAGGTCATCGACCTTCGCTTGCAGCTCTGCTTCCTTCGCCGACTGCGCCTGCGCTGCTGTTTCGCTTGCCGGCAGTGGCGACGATGCGGCCGTGGCGGCCGTCGCCACTGATGCGACACCTGCCAAGGCTACGTCGGTTGCTGCCGGGCTCGAAGCCGGCGTCGTCGGAGCTGACGCCGGGGCCTGATTGGCACTCACCTGATACTGCTGTTGTGCTCGGTTTGCGTCACTCATCGCTTGATCTGGGATGAGCATGCGCGTCGTCGTGGCAGTGTCGCCCGACGAACCCCCGAACATATACGGCCATGCGATCCATGCCCCCGCGATGACCAGTGCAGCTACCGCGAAATGCGCCGGCCCAAGCTTCGACGCAAAGCCCTGTAATGCGGCAGCTCTCGGCTTAGCCGCGTGAGCTGCGCGGTCCTGCGTTTTGCCGGCTTGATCCCCAGCCTTCGTGTCCGGCTTCATATTGAAAATATCCACTCCGGAATACTCCGGCTGTTTGTCTTTATCTGTCGGGTCGCTCATATTTGGCACCTTTTCGTATAATTACCATTGTACGGACTTAATACCGAGGGTAGTAGCCGTCTCCCGGCGGCTGGTAGTAGGCCGGACGTGTGTCACCGGGCATGTTGTACGGCGTGTTGCCGTAACCGCTATTCGGAGCCACTGACGGGAAGTTTTGGCGAGGCGGCTGCGATGCAGGCTGGCTAACCGCGCCGAGCGGATCGGTTCCTGGTTGCATCGGCTGCACAGGCTGCGTCGGACCTGTAGCGCCGGCGGCCACGTCGTCGCTTGCGAGCACCGGACCGATAAACTGAATCCAGATCGGCGTGTCCTTCGGAATGAGAACCTGCTTCACCGGCATGTTCGCCGCGTCATTGGCCAGCACCTGACCCGCCTGGTTGCCTATGCCCCCGGCAATCGTTCCGCCCACCGCACCCCACTTCGGAGTCGACGGATATGTCTGGATCACCCCGCCTTGCGGCGTGATGATGTTCTGCGCCGCCGACTGTTCGAAGAGCTGACCGGTTCGTCCGATACCCATCGCGATCGCCGGAATGATGATGCGCGAGAAGTAACGGTTGTTCACGTCGCCGGACAGCGCCGTGCGCATCGTGTCCTGACCCATAGCTTTCGCCGTGATCTTGTACGAGTGGCCTTGCCACTTCATATAGCTGAAGGTCATGTCCACCGTGTTGGTGATGCGCTTGTATCCCATCGCAAACAACAACGCACCCGCATACTGGCCATTCGGGATATAGGCACGCACGACAGAGTTCTCATCCGTATCGATAGCCGTCTGCAGCATGGCCGGAACGAGCGCGAAGTCATCAACCACCTTGACCTTCGCGGCGGCGGCCGCCGCCGCTGCGGCTTGCTGAGTCTCTTCGTTGGCCGACACCCGCGTAAGCGACTTCGCGTAATCCACACTGTCCGTCGAAACGCGCGCAGTACCGTGCGCCACCGGCGCCCAGTTCGCCATCAAGCCCTGCATCTGGTCCGCGACTTCCTTTTGTCGCTGCTGATCCTGCTGAGGGTTTTGCTGCTGGGCCGGCTGCTGGTAATAGACGACCTGCGGTTGGGCCTGCGGCGCACTCGCAGGCTGTTCGTTGACCTTATTCGTGCGGCTCGAAAGTACCGAGAGATACGACTGTCCACTTTGTTCCGCGTCATTCGCTTTGGTGCGGTTGTACTTGTCGAGAACCTGCGAGTATTGCTCGCTTTCTTTGGTCGGCGTCCCGCGCCCTTGGGTCTGCACGTTGCTGATCTGCGATTGCTTGCGCGTACTATCTGCAAAGTATGTCGCAGCGATATAACTGATAGCCGAAGCCGCCACTATCACCCCGATCACGACGACTTTGCTCTGGCGGCCGACGTCCGATTGTGTGCTCATGCTCTGGCCTCTCAATTGATGTCGAGTTCGAGCGTCACGGACCGGCCAAGTTCGGACAACGTGACGTAAGGGGTCGGCGATAGCCGATAGACGCGCGTGCCGTCGGCCGCAGACATGCTCTGATCGAATGCCGTCTGAATGTCGTAGTTCGTGCGAACGAACATCGCGTCGCCGTACTGCCACACCTGCGTGCGCGCCGGCACATCACCATGCGCCGTCACGCGCTTTGCGTCGCGAGGCGGGATGCCGTCGAGGAATGCCTGCATCGTGTCGTCGTACAGCGCGATGCGACCCGCCCCGAGGAACGGCGCCTGTGCATTTGGGCCACGGCCTGGCACACGCAGATCAAGGCGATAGTCGACGACGCGGCTCTTTTCTTTCGAATCCGGCTCACCAGTTGCCAGCTTCACCACCACGGGCGTCGCCATCCCCTGCAGAAAGACCGTGACATTGCCGTCTTCATAGGCAGACAGAGCCGAGATCACGACAGACGGCGTGCCCTGCAACCACTCGACATCGAAGTAGCGCGGATCGGAAACGCGCGGCGCAACTGCGAGCGGCCACGGCGCGCCGGTCGAATCCACGAACACGAGCGTCGTCTGCTCGCCGGGCAGCACACGTGCAATCGGAAGCGCAGCACCCGGCGAGAGGTCGACGGAAATACTGCTGATCCGCGGCACGGTTCGAACAGGGTGATAAGCCTTTGCCTTGCGCGAGTCATCGAGCTGGTGACGCAGCCTGATGATCTCGTCGTTGCTGAACGGCGAAACGACTTGTTCCGCGCGCTCGAAATTGCTCGGAGGCGCAAGCGGTGGCAGCGGCGCGACGCCGTTTTGAGGCACGCCTCCCGCCGAATACTGCTGCGGGTAGCCCTGCGGAGGTTGTCCGGGCACAGCATAATTCGCCGCTCCATAGTTGGTTTGCGGGAACGCATTTTGGAGTTGCTGCTGCGAGCTCATTGGCGCTTGGCCAGGCGGCGGCGGAAAGCTGCCGTTCGGCGCTGCGGCATTTACCCACTGCGGCGCCGGCGAAGCGACGCCTTGCGCGGCCGGTGCGGCGCTTTGCTGCGCCGGTTGAGACTGAGGTTGCTGCGCGTTCTGAGCCATCGCCGGTGCGAGCGAAGTGGCTGCCAACGGTACAACGAGAAAAAGGGCGAGTCGTTTCATCGTTCGAGTCCTCAAATCGGCTTCGTCACCATTTGGCCGACGCCGATGCCTTCAATGGAGTCGAGCGTCGAAACCCGCTCAATCCGAACCGTTGCGAGGAAGCGCTGCGCAGGGAGCTCGGATGTCTGCCCGGAGAGCTTGACCTCGATCGGCATCTCGACGTACCACACATAGACGCCGTTCTCGACGCCCTCCTTCGTGAGAACGCCAGTGCCGGCAGTGATCGACATGTTCATTCGGCGATCGCGGACGGTCGCAAGTACGCCGGAGGTTTGCAGCGACGCGATGAACGACTTGAAGCCGTCGCGCGTGTAGTTGCCACGCACGTCCTCGAGCTGTTGACGCCAGTTAAGGAAATCCATCGTGAAGGAGCGATTCATCGTGTCCTTCGCGTACTGGATGACATCGGCCGCTTTGCGATACGGCTGCGACATCGGGATCAACGGGAAAATTCGGCCGTTGTCGGAGGCAAAATACTGACGGTCAGGGTTGAACGCACGCCAGCCGAGCACACCGTTTGCAATCACACTAACGAGCAGGGCAGCTGCGAGAATGAAGTTCAGCTTGACCGCAGAGCCTGCGATGAACTGCAGGTGCTTGCGATCCTTTTCCATCCGTAACGCTGGCTCAATAGCATCGGCGGTCTGATGGAGTTCGGCAGCGATCTCTGCAAGCTGCTCGTTCCCCGCATTCGTGCATGCTGCATTGGACTCGGTCTGGTCCCTTGGAGGGAGCGAGCCAGCAGCTGCGGCCCGTTCCCGGTTTGCTTCACTCAGTGCGGTCATCGAACCACCTCCTTTTCCGTATTATAACCACTATGCGAAAAACGGCAAGGGCTGAAGCGCGAGAATAGCCGGCTTTCATCGCATCAGGAGAGATAGCCACAACTTCCCATGCAGGATTGAATACGGAACGCAGGGAACGCTTCCATAGGCAAATGGCTGGTCGTATATCGCCGACAATTTCAGGTCTATTCCGTATATAGCCGACATCTCCGGAAGCTGCTGGATGCCGGCAACGCCGCATAAATCAAGGAAACGAGGGAATTTTGCCCGTATGGGTCTATGGGAGCGTCGAGCGATCCTGACTCGTACATCGCCGACAATGTGGATAAGCATTGGATAGGCTGTTGACGCTCTCGTATATCGCCGATGGATAGCCTCGTATATCAGCGACAAATCGCTCGTATATCGGCGACGGCCATTTCGTACATCAGCGACAAGCGCAACGTGCAAAGCCTTGCTGCGTAGGGCGTTTTAGACTTTGCTCGGGCCGCTAACACGCGCGCGGCTGTTAACCAACTTTTTTAACAAAATTAGTAGTAACGGAAACTCAAGATGCCGCGTCTACAGGGCCACAAATGCCACCCACCGGCTGGCTCCGCGCTCCGTCCCGATCGCACAAGCACGGCCTGCCCATCGATGAGACAGGCAAGCTTGCCGTGATGCACTTTCGCGCCGCGGAGAAAAGCATTCCATGAATAGGCGGGCAACCTGGCCCTCACGGCAATATTCCTTCCGACAGTTCTCGCATAACGACGAGCACGCGTGGTTCAGCAAAAAAAAACATCATCCTGGCGCTTTCGCGCCCCGGCCACCACCAACTCCACAGATCCACTACGGGAATATTTACAGTACCTTCCTGGCCCGATGGATTGTGGATGGCGAACCATAGCGGGATGCTTGGCCGCACCCACCCATCCCCCCGCCCTTCCCGCCCTGCGGGAAGGGAGCGAGTCGCCCTCTGTCGTCAAGGGTGCAGGGGAGATGAACACACCCCTACACCCTCGACTGGAGCGTCTACACCGGCACGTCAGCCCCTCAAGGGCCGCTGCGCTGCCGTCCTCACCCGTTCGGTGCTCGACCTGGCCTGCGGCCAGCTCTGCGCTCCGCGTGCGGCTTCCGGGGCGGCCCCTTGACCGTCTGCCATGCCGAACACCTTCTCTCATCTTTTTACTCAAATACGTATGTACGTATGTACGTAATTAGGCTATAATAGTCCCCATGCAGTGAGGATCTCCACCCTCGCGCCGCATCAAATCATCTAGGAGCAAAGCGATGAGTGAGCAATTCGGATTCGACTTTGGGGGCGCTGCAAAAGCGTTCGCGCTGCATGAACCCGGAACCTGGCTCAATCCCGAGTACACGGTCGAGCAGTATCACGCGATGTTTGCAAGCGGTGCTGTTGCAGTAAGGCGCATTGTTGGTCCGGCGCGCGGGCTGTTCCTGCGTGGACTTGCTGTCGCATGCAACGAACTCGAGAAGATGGTGGAGCGCTGCAGCGACCATGAGCCGCGCCATCTCTGGCGCGTGACGTGTGCGCTGACGGACGACGAGTTCGTCGCCTTCGTCGCGCACTGCCGTGCGATGGTCGGCTCTACCCTCGACGGGATCGAATACAAGGTTTGGGATGAAGATAGATGCGTGACGACGGCTGCGATGTACGTGCGCGATGTCGGCACGCTGATCGCATGGCGATGGTCCAAAACGAATCGTGCCATCGACTTTCAGCCGTGGCGCAACACGTTTTCCTTGGAAAGCTACCGTGACGGCATGCAGGCGATTGAGGCTTCCTACGCAACGTGGGGGCACGTGTACTGCGCCGACAAACTCGCGAATTCCAACGACGGAATTACCAGCGTGCCCACCTTCGTGGTGCATGGACGCGAATACATCAACGACGGCGGTTTCAGCTGCGGCCCTTATCGGGAGTGCGAAGGCTGATCATTCACCGCATTCGCTGGTTGGCAAGGCCCGACGTTCAGCTATCGCAGCCAGTGCCGAGCATGGGATAACGGAAGTATGGAGCGCGGCGACCGGCGCGGGTTAGTGGTGCGCGTGCGCGGCCAGCTTTGCGTGCTGGACGTCATGAAGGTCTACGATACGCAGGCCGTCAACGCGGCTTGGCAGGCTGATGAATCCGACGATGTGCGCGCCGACGAAGAAATCGAGCAAGAAGAAGAGGAAATTGCAGTTTGAGCGCGGTAATTAGGATAATCCGCCAAAATATGGCAAATTAATTAAAGCGAAATGAGCGAAGCCCGGCTGGCGGCTACCAAACCGGGCTTCTACCAGAGCCAAGGCCCGTCTAGGAGCGAAGTCTGGATAGTCACATGATAGCTGTTACCCCCATTGACCTCAAGCAAGGCCACGTGGCCCGCTGGGAGTCAACGATCCTGTTGAACTGCGGCTGTTCCGCGATCGCTTTGGCTCTCCTGTCGCTCTTCGCTCGTGAGGCACAAAGACGGCGCGCGCATTCGAACATGCTTTGTAAGATCTGTTGAGACATAAGGACCGGAGGCCGGATCAATGGCAGCAACACCCGTGCCCAAAGGGCAATACAAATCGTACACGCAGACGGAGCTATTCGCGGCAAACATGCTTGAATGGCCGGTCAAGGACGACCTGGCCAGCATGGAGTTTCCGCTGTTCTCCCTCTCTAAGCGGCCGTATACGAAGGTTCGAGAATACGTGAGCCCGTCGACTCAAAAGCGGGTGAAAGTCATCCCGTCCGTGTTAGGGGCGGCCACTGTTTTCGACAAGGATCTCCTGCTGTACGTGGGGTCGCAGATCATCGAAGCACGGCAGGCGGGATTGCCCATTTCCCGCACCGTGAAGATTGACACCTACGCGTTTCTGACAGGCACCGAGCGAGATCCGGGCGGCAAGGCTTACGACAATATGATCGACATGTTGCGCCGATTGAAAGGTACGACGATAGAGACCAACATCGCCACAGGTGGAGAGGAAGAAACGAGGGGCTTTGGCTGGATCGAGGACTACACAGTCACACGGCGAACCAAGAACGGAAGAGGTGTAATCGAGGTCGTCGTCATCGTCGCGGAATGGCTGTACAAGGCTTTCCTGCACTACGAGGTGCTGACGATCGACCGCCGCTACTTCCTGCTAACCCAATCGCTCGAGCGTCGCTTGTATGAGCTCGCCCGCAAGCACGCCGGCGACAAAGCCATCTGGAAATGCGATATCGAGATCATGCGCCAGAAGAGCGGCTCGATTCAGACGTTGCGGCACTTCCGATCCGACGTGCGGGACATCATCAGGCGGGACGCGCTGCCCGACTACCGTGTGGCGCTGGACAGCAGCAAAAAGCCCCATCGAATCGTGTTCTATACCCGCGACAGTAAGCAGCTGACCAAAGAATTGCAGCGCATCGACGGCTTCGCTTGGTTCGAACAGCTAGAGCGACAAGGTACGCTGCAGGTCGACGACTAGCGCACTCGTACTTCGCCGACGCGTAATGCTGATGCTCGGCGAGATTGTTGCGCTGACGCCCCGTAATTGTCTCAAGCCGGCCCATTCCGGACCGTTGATTGATCGCATATCTGAACAATTCGACGGCTCCTACGGGCTTGACGTAACCGCCTACCCCTCTTTCCAACGTGTCGTATATCGCCGACGTTTCGGCGATCTGATACGCCCAGGGTTCCGTAGACACTCAAGACCCTCGTTGCGCGTAGCGCCGTTCAAACTCTACAGGGGACAGGTCGCCAGTTGAACCGTGGCGACGGTTGGGGTTGTAGAACATCTCGATGTAGTCGAATACCTCGGCGCGAGCGGCGTCCTTGGTGGGAT
>NZ_JAJIUJ010000023.1 GCF_020880415.1 Xanthomonas euvesicatoria pv. euvesicatoria
CAACAGCGCCCAGCATTCGGTGCCGTTCCTGATCTGCGACCGCTGCCACAGCGCGGTGGAGCTGGAAGATCGCGACGTGGTGTCGCAACTGGAAGCCCGCGCCAAGGCGCTGGGTTTCCAGCCGCAGGCACAGACGCTGGAAGTGCATGGCCTGTGCGCGAAATGCGCAGTGGCGGAGTAACCAGCCGCTAGGTCGTGCCTCGACGCGGCCTGTTCCAAGGTGCTGGTTGCGCAATGCCCGGGCGGCAACATGCGTGCGATGGCAACGTGTTCAAGCGCAAGCGCAACACCGTTCAATCGCTGCAGCAGCATTCCTGTGCCGGCCGTACAGCGCAGCCTCGCTGCCCGGTTGCGTCATGCGGTGATGATGCTGCTGCGCTCAAGCCAGCGGCGCGGCAGGGCAGTTAGGCGCCTGAGTGGACTGCAGGCCTGGCGTCCGTATGCGCGCACTGCGCCTCGTGGCGCAGTGCAATGCAGTGAAGTCGCAAAGGGCGTCACGCCGCCTTGCCTGCCTTGCCGCCATACGCGGCCAGAAACGTCTGCACCGCACGTCGCGTCGCGTCGCGCAGAAACTCGGGCGTGGGGTCTTTGAGTGCGCCAAACAGGCAGGGCATCAAGGTTTCCGATTCCAGCAAGGCCGCGTACTGGTGGGCGGCAAGCAGGGTGTCTTGGCAATGGAGCAGGCCGCAATCCACCTGTGCCTGCAGGTATTCGGCGAAGCGCTGTATGCCTTCTTCCTGGCCGGCGCTGAAATACAGTGCGCCGACCGCCGATCTGCCGGATACCCCGATGATGGTCTGCCAGCTGGTGATGTTGGGCGGGGCGCACAGGAAGGTCAGCACATCCTCGCCGAAGCGCTGCAGAGCCTCATCGACCGGGCCGCTGCTTTGCGAAAGCGCATGCAGCAATGGGTCGAAATAGCGGTCGGACATGTCCTTGGCAACGGCCACGAACAGCTCTTCCTTTGACGGAAAGTAGCCATACAGCGTGCGCTTGGAGCCGCCTACGCGGGCGGCGATCTGCGACATCGACGCGCCCTCGAAGCCCAGCTCGAGGAAGACCTCGCTGGCTGCCTGGACGATGGCCTCGCGTTTTTCTTCGGTTCTGACCCGCATCAGGTTCTCCCAATAATTCATAAGTATACCGACTGGGCAGAAATGCTTGACGGCCACGCATGTGCTTATTAGGATACCGAACCGTACCGTTTAGATTCAATCATCACACCTCCTGCGGAGACTGCCCGTGCGTGCTCATGCCTCGTTTCGCCTGTCGTTGCTTGCTGTTGCTGTTGCCGTTGCCGCCACCGCCCTGCTCAGTGCCTGCGGCAGCCCACCGGGAGGTCCGCCGCCGCAGGAAGGCACTCCGGAAATGGGCGTGCTGACCGTCAAGCAGCAACCGGTGACGCTCACCACCGAATTACCGGGGCGCACTGTTCCGTACCTGATCTCCGAAATTCGTCCGCAGGTGGGCGGCATCATCCAGTCGCGCCAGTTCACCGAAGGCGGCGACGTCAAGGCTGGCCAGACCCTGTACCAGATCGATCCGGCCCAGTACCGCGCCAGCTATGCCAGCGCGCAGGCGTCCCTGGCCAAGGCCGAGGCGACCCTGCGCACCGCGCAGCTCAAGGCCGAGCGCTACAAGGAACTGGCGCAGATCAAGGCGATCAGCCAGCAGGAAGGCGACGACACCGATGCCGCGCTAGGCCAGGCCAAGGCCGACGTGGCAGCCGGCAAGGCGAGCGTGGAAACCGCGCGCATCAACCTGGCGTTTGCGCGGCTCGACGCACCCATCTCCGGACGCATCGGCCGCTCCAGCGTGACCCCGGGTGCCCTGGTGACCGCCAACCAGGCCACGGCGCTGACCACCATCCAGCAGCTGGACCCGATCTACATCGACGTCACCCAGCCCAGCAGTGCGGTGTTGCGCCTGCGGCAGGCGATGGCGCGCGGCGATCTGGAACAAGCCGGCGACGGTGCGGCCAAGGTGTCGCTGTTGCTGGAAGACGGCAGCACCTACCCGTTGCAGGGGCACCTGGCGTTCTCCGACGTGACCGTCGACCAGAACACCGGCTCGATCACCCTGCGCGCGGTCTTCCCCAACCCGAACGCCGAGCTGTTGCCAGGCATGTACGTGCGCGCGGTGCTGCAGGAAGGCGTCAAGGAGCAGGGCATGCTGGTGCCGCAACAGGCGGTCTCGCGCAACGGCGCGGGCAAACCCACGGCCTTTGTCGTCGCCGCCGACCACAAGCTGCAGTTGCGCGTGCTGGAAACCGATCGCGCGGTCGGCGACCAGTGGTTGGTGCGCAGCGGCCTGAAGCCCGGCGAGCAGGTGGTCGTCGAAGGCGCATCGCGCGCACGCGATGGCATCGTGGTCAAGACCGTGCCGTGGCAGCCCAAGGCCACACCCGCCGCCGGCAATGTTGCCGGTCCTGCCGCCCCGACCGCACCGCGTGCGGCCAACTAAGGCGGGATCACACGTCATGGCACGTTTCTTCATCGATCGTCCGATCTTCGCCTGGGTGTTGGCCATCATCGTGATGCTGGCCGGCATCCTGTCCATCGCCACCTTGCCGATCGCACAATACCCCAGCATCGCACCGCCGGCAGTCGCCATCGCCGCCAACTACCCGGGCGCCTCGGCGCAGACGCTGGAAGACACCGTCACCCAGGTCATCGAGCAGAAGATGAAGGGGCTGGACCACCTCAGCTACATGGCGTCCACCAGCGAATCCAGCGGGGCGGTGACCATCACCCTGACCTTCGAAAACGGCACCGATCCGGACACCGCGCAGGTGCAGGTGCAGAACAAGTTGTCGCTGGCCACGCCGTTGTTGCCGCAGGAAGTGCAGCAGCAGGGCGTGACAGTGACCAAGTCGGCTACCAACTTCCTCAACGTGCTGGCCTTTACGTCCGAAGACGGCAGCATGAGCGATTCGGACCTGTCCGATTACGTGGCTGCCAACGTGCAGGAAACCATCAGCCGCGTCGAAGGCGTGGGCGACACCACCTTGTTCGGTTCGCAGTACGCGATGCGGGTGTGGATGGACCCCAACAAGCTGAGCAATTTCAGCCTCACGCCCGTGGATGTGCGCAACGCGATCCAGGCGCAGAACGCGCAGATTTCCGCCGGCCAGTTGGGCGCGTTGCCGGCGGTGGCCAACCAGCAGCTCAACGCCACCATCACTGCACAGACCCGGCTGAAGACCGCCGAGCAATTCGAAAACATCCTGCTGCGCACGCAGTCCGATGGCTCGCAGGTGCGCTTGGGCGATGTGGCGCGCATCGAGCTGGGCAGCGAAAGCTACAACACGGTGGGCCGCTACAACGGCAAGCCGGCGGCCGGTCTGGCGATCAAGCTGGCGACCGGCGCCAATGCGCTGGACACGGTGCGCGCGATCGACAAGAGCCTGGAAGAGCAGGAAAAGTTCTTCCCGCCCGGCATGAAGGTGCAAAAGCCGTACGACACCACGCCGTTCGTGCGCATCTCCATCGAACAGGTGGTGCACACGCTGGTGGAAGCGGTGGTGCTGGTGTTCCTGGTGATGTACCTGTTCCTGCAGAACTTCCGCGCCACCCTGATCCCGACCATTGCGGTGCCGGTGGTGCTGCTGGGCACCTTCGGCGTGCTTGCGGCGTTCGGTTTCACCATCAATACCCTGACCATGTTCGCGATGGTGCTGGCGATCGGTTTGCTGGTGGACGATGCCATCGTGGTGGTGGAAAACGTCGAACGCGTGATGAGCGAGGAGCAGTTGTCGCCCAAGGACGCCACGCGGAAATCGATGGACCAGATTTCCGGCGCGTTGATCGGCGTGGCGCTGGTGCTGGCGGCGGTGTTCGTCCCGATGGCGTTTTTCAGCGGATCCACCGGTGTGATCTACCGGCAGTTCTCGATCACGATCGTCTCGGCGATGACCTTGTCGGTGCTCGTAGCGATGATCCTGACCCCGGCCTTGTGCGCCACCTTGCTCAAACCGGTGCACAAGGGACACGGCCTGGCGACCACCGGGTTCTTCGGTTGGTTCAACCGCCTGTTTGATCGCGGCAACACCGGCTACCAGGGCGTGGTACGGCACATGCTTGGCAAGGGCTGGCGCTACATGCTCGCCTACGCGGCGTTGCTGGCCTTGGTGGTGTTCGGGTTCATGAAATTGCCGGTGGGATTCCTGCCGGACGAAGACCAGGGCACCTTGTTCGTGCTGGTGCAGTTGCCGCCCGGTGCCACCAACGCGCGCACCAGCGAGGTGCTCAAGCAGGTGGAGCATCATTTCCTGGTCGACCAGAAGGAGTCTGTTGCCGGTGTCTTCGCCGTGACCGGTTTCAGTTTTGCCGGTAGCGGCCAGAACGTGGGCTTTGCCTTCGTCAAGTTGCGGCCGTGGGACGAGCGCACCGGCAAGGGCCAGAGCGTCACCGACGTGGCGGCCAGGGCCGGGGCATTTTTTGCCGGTATCCGCGATGCCAAGGTGTTTGCGTTCGCGCCGCCTGCGGTGTCGGAGTTGGGCAATGCCACCGGCTTCGATCTAATGCTGCAGGACCGCGCCAACCTGGGTCACGCAGCGCTGATGCAGGCGCGCAATCAATTGCTGGCCGAACTGTCGCAAGACAAGCGCCTGGTGGCGGTGCGCCCGAATGGCCAGGAAGACACGCCGGAGTTCAAGCTGGAAATCGACCCGCATAAAGCGCAGGCGATGGGCGTGTCGATCTCCGACATCAACGATACCTTTTCCAGCGCATGGGGCAGCACCTACGTCAACGACTTCATCGACAAGGGCCGGGTCAAGAAGGTGATGCTGCAGGCCGATGCGCCTTACCGCATGAACCCGCAGGACATCGACCATTGGTTCGTGCGCAACAGCGCCGGCACCATGGTGCCGTTCAACGCCTTCGCCACCGCGAGCTGGCAATCCGGCTCGCCGCGTCTGGAGCGCTACAACAGCGTGCCGTCGATGGAGATCCTGGGCATGGCGTTGCCGGGTGCGGCTTCCAGCGGCGAGGCGATGCAGATCGTCGAAGCCGCAGCCGCCAAGCTGCCTCCGGGCATCGGTTTCGAGTGGACCGGGTTGTCGCGGCAGGAAAAAGCCTCGTCCGGTCAGACCGGGCTGTTGTACAGCGTCTCGATCCTGATCGTGTTCCTGTGCCTGGCCGCGTTGTACGAAAGCTGGGCGATTCCGTTCTCGGTGATTCTGGTAGTACCGCTGGGCGTGTTCGGCACGCTGCTGGCAGCGATGCTGACCTGGAAAATGAACGATGTGTACTTCCAGGTGGGCTTGCTCACCACCATTGGCCTGGCATCGAAGAACGCGATCTTGATCGTGGAGTTCGCAAGGGAATTGCACGAGGGCGGCAAGAGCCTGGTGGCTGCGGCATTGGAAGCGGCGCGCATGCGCTTGCGGCCGATCCTCATGACCTCGCTGGCCTTCATCCTCGGCGTGGTGCCGCTGGTGTTGACCAGTGGCGCCGGCGCCGGCGCGCAGCACGCGCTGGGCACGGCCGTGATCGGCGGCATGCTCTCCGGCACGGTGCTGGCGATCTTCTTCGTGCCGCTGTTCTTCGTGCTGGTGTGCGGCCTGTTCCAGCGCCGTCCACAGCCTGCCTCGCCCGCACCGCAACCGACAGGACACTGACATGATCACGATTCGCACGACACTCTGCGCGCTTGGCGTGGCCAGCGTGCTGTCCGGTTGCACGCTGATGCCGCGCTACACACGGCCCGACGCACCGGTGCCAGCGCAATTTGCCGGCACCGACGTGTCGGCAGCCCCTCCGGCTGCCACTGCCGATACCGCCGGCACCGCCGACGCCGCGTACATTGCCGATATCGGCTGGCGCCAGGTCTTCACCGACCCGGCGCTGCAGCAGGTGATTGCGCTAGCCTTGGACAATAACCGCGACCTGCGCGTGGCCGCGCTCAATATCGAGGTGGCACGCGCGCAATATCGGGTGGACCGCGCCGCGCTGCTGCCCGCCATCGAGGGCACCGGCACCGCCAACAATGCGCGCACGCCCTCGGAGCTTGCCATTCCCGGCCAGCCGCAGGTGTTCCGCACCTTCAGCGCCAATATCGGCGTCAGTGCCTATGAGCTGGACCTGTTCGGCCGCGTGCGCAGCCTGAAGGAACAGGCGTTGCAGCAATTCCTGTCCACCGCCGAGGCACGCCGCAGTACGCATATCAGCCTGGTGGCAGAAGTGGCCACCGCCTATCTGACCTTGGCGGCCGACCAGCAGTTGCTGCAGCTGGCGCAATCCACCCTGGCCAGCCAGAGCGACAGTTATCGCCTGCAGCAGCGCAGCTTCGAACTGGGTGCGGCCTCGCAACTGACCTTGCGTCAGGCGCAGACCACGGTGGAAACCGCACGCGTGGATGTGGAGCGCTACATCGCGCAGGTGGCGCAGGATCGCAATGCCCTGGTGCTGCTGGTCGGCACGCAAGTGCCGGTGGAATTGCTGCCGCATGCACTGCCCGACAACGCGAGCGTGGAAGGCAATGTGTTGGCCAGCGTGCCGGCCGGCTTGCCGTCTCAGTTGCTGCAACGTCGCCCCGACATTCTGGAAGCCGAGCGCAACTTGCGTGCGGCCAACGCCAATATCGGTGCGGCGCGGGCAGCGTTCTTCCCCAGCATCAGCCTGACCGCATCGACCGGTTCGTCCAGCAGTAGCCTGTCCAGGCTATTCGATGCCGGGACGCGTGCCTGGAGCTTCGTGCCCACGCTGACCTTGCCGATCTTCAATGCCGGGCGCAATCGCGCCAATCTGGACATGGCCAAGGCCAACCGCGATATCGAGGTGGCGCGCTACGAAAAGTCGATCCAAAGCGCGTTCCGCGAGGTCTCCGACGCGTTGGCGCAGCGCGACACGCTGGGCAGGCAACTGCAGGCCCAGCAAGCGCTGGTGGATGCCACTGCCGATAGCTACCGATTGTCGCAGGCGCGTTTCGAACGCGGCATCGACAGCTATCTGCAGGCGCTGGATGCGCAGCGTTCGCTGTACAGCGCGCAGCAGACCTTGATCAACACCCAGCTGTCGCGCTTCACCAACCTGGTGACGTTCTACAAGGCCATGGGCGGGGGCTGGCTGCAAAGCGCAGCGCCCACTGCCGCCGCGGCCCCGGCAACGGAGCCGCCGCGTGGATGACGACGCACCGTCGGTTGCGCCCAGGCGTGCGCCGCACGACAAGCGTGGCGCCATCCTGGCGGCGGCACGCGTGCTGTTTCAGCAGCACGGCTTCGACAGGACCAGCATGGACACCATCGCCGAGCGCGCGATGGTGTCCAAGGCCACGGTATATGCGCATTTCGCGTCCAAGGAGGTGCTGTTCCGCACCACCCTGGAAGCGCTGGCGCAGGCCTCGCCCAATCGCTGGACGGCCTTGCTGGAGCTGCAGGGGCCGCTGGAGCAACGCCTGACTGCGGTAGCCGATGCAGTGCTGCGCGTGTCTGCCAGCAGCATGCGGGATGATGCCGCGTATGGCCTGGTACGCCCGCCACTGCTGCCTGGCCAGGTGCGCGAGGAAATGTGGACGCTGTGCTTCGAGCGCTACGACACCATGATGCGCACGCTATTGGCGCGCGAGGTGCAACGCGGCGCATTGGTGATCGACAACCTGCCCGATGCATCGGTGCATTTTTTCGGATTGATGACCGGGCGGCCGGCCACCGCTGCCGCGCGCGGCGATGCGCCAGAGGCGCAATCGGTGCAGCTGGATGCGTATGTCAGCGGCGCGGTGGCATTGTTCCTGCGGGCGTATCGTGCGAACCCGACGGCTCCGACAACGCAAGGCAGGCGCGAAGTACCGAGTGGTTTTTAGTGAGGGCTTGACCTTGAGCGACGAGGACCTTGCGCGTCTCCAGCAGGCGCTGGATGCGGTGGCGATTGTCGGTGCGCGTTACAGCCCGGAGCGGCAGAAACTGGTCGGCAAATAACGTCAGCGGTCATGCCTGCCGCACGCGTCATCGCGCCCTGGCAGGCTCTGTACGAGCGTGGTCAACGCACCAGATCGTGCCGCAATGCATCGATCACGACCTTTAGTGCGCTGGAGGATTGGCGGCGGCTGGGGTAGTAGGCGTAATAGCCTGCAAACGGCTCGCACCAGTCTTCCAGCACGCGGCGCAGCCGCCCGGCGGCCACGTGTTCCAGCACCATGGTTTCCGGCAGAAACGCGAGGCCGCCGCCTGCCAGTGCGGCGCGCAGGATGGCGCTGCTGCCATTGAAGGTCCATTGCCCGTCCACGCGCACTTTCACCTCGCGCCCGTCCTTATCGAAATCCCACGGCAGCAAACCGCCGTGGGTGGGCAGGCGTAAACCGATGCAGTTGTGCTGCGCCAGATCGGCCGGTACTGCCGGGATGGTGTGGTGCACGAAATACCCCGGCACTGCCACCACAGCCATGCGCTGCATCGGGCTGATCGGTACCGCGATCATGTCCTTGGCGACCTGATCGCCGAGCCGGATGCCGATGTCGTAGCGTTCGGCAACGATGTCGGACAGGCCGTAGTCGACGGTCAGTTCGACCTTGAGGTCCGGGTAGTCTGGCAGCACCTTCGACAATGCCGGCCAGATGTAGGCATCGGCGGCATGGCCGGCGGTGGTGATGCGGATGGTGCCGGCCGGCTTATCGCGGAAGTCGGTGAGCGCGGACAACTGCGCGTCGATCTCTTCCAGGCGCGGTGCCACGGTTTCGAACAGGCGAGACCCGGCTTCGGTCATCGCCACGCTGCGCGTGGTGCGGGTCAACAGGCGAATGCCCAGCCGCGTCTCCAGTGCGCGCACGGTGTGGCTGAGTGCCGACTGCGAGAGGCCCAGTTGCGCGGCGGCACGGGTGAAGCTGCCTTCGCGCGCTACCGTGACGAACACCTGCAGGTCATTGAGATTTTCCCGTGCCATTGCCACCAATGCCCGCGTCAGGCATGCCATTCATGCGGCTGCATCATGCGCGAATGTGCGTGATGGCTTCAATGCTGCAGCAGGCACTCCGCGGCGCCGCGGGATTGATGCGCCGTGTTTCTAGGAGCATGCGCGGTTAGCCGGTTAGTGGCCTCGGACAAGCGCGCTACAGTTCGAACACTCGAATCAAGGAGCACTGCAATGAATCTGTTCGCGACTGCAATGTCGTTGTCGATGATGGCCGCCGTGGTTCCTGATGAGGCCGCGAGACCGATCAGGGTGAGCAAGGCGGGTGGGGCGCCGTCGGCAGTGGGGTCGGCCGAGTATTTCACCAGCAAGGTGCGCATCGATGCACCGTTCCAGGCCGAAGCACCGGCACGCGTCGGCGGCGCCACCGTCACCTTCGAGCCGGGCGCGCGCACCGCATGGCATACCCATCCGCTGGGCCAGACGTTGATCGTGACCGCCGGCGCCGGGCGCGTGCAGGAGTGGGGCAAGCCGGCGCAGCAGATCCGCCCGGGCGATATCGTGTGGATTCCGCCCGGCGTCAAGCATTGGCACGGTGCCAATGCCAACGTGGCGATGACGCATATCGCCATTGCCGAATCGCAGGACGGCACGCCCGTCAGCTGGCTGGAGCAGGTGAGCGAGGCGCAATATGCGGCCGAGTAGACAGCGGTGATGCCGATGCTGGCGCGGTGATGATGCCGCCTCGGCGTGAGTGGACGCTGCGGCGGATTGCCGGGGCCGCTGCGCCGCCCGCGCTGCGCCCGGCAGACCTCACGCCGCTTCGGTGGCGTCCTGCGCGTTGGCACGCAGCCGTTGCGCATCGCGCGCGGGCGAGATGCCGAGGATGCGTGCGTAGTCGCGACTGAACTGCGATGCGCTCTCATAGCCAACCCGGAAGCCGGCGTCGGCAGCGGTCAGCGCCTCGGCGACCATCAGGCGGCGCGCTTCGTGCACGCGCAGCTGCGAGCGGTATTCCAGTGGCGTCATCGTGGTCACCGCCTTGAAATGCGCATGGAAGGTGGAGCGGCTCATCGCCGAGAGATCGGCGATCTGCTCGATGCTGAAGCGCTGCGCATAGTGCTCGCGCAACCACACGATGGCCCTGGAAATCTGGTTGAGCCGGCTGTCGGCGATGGCCATCTGGCGCACTGCCGCATTGGCCGGGTCGGCCATCAGGCGGTACAACAGTTCGCGCACGATCAGGGGAGCGAGCGCGGCAATTTCATGCGGTCGATCGAGCAGGCGCGCCAGCCGTAACGCTGCGTCCTGCAACTGCGGCGTGCTGCGATTGAGCAGCAGCCCGGCCGATGCCGCATCGCGCTGCGTGTCCACCAGTTCCGGATGATTGATCGCCAGCTCGCTGAGCACCGCGGTGTCCAGGTCCAGGCAGAAACACAGATACGGTTGCGCGCTGCTGGCTTGGATCACCGAGCCGACGATGGGCAGATCCACCGACGCCACCAGGTACATCTGCGGGTGATAGACATACGCCTGCGCGCCCAGCATTGCCTGCTTGCGGCCTTGCGCCACCAGACACAGCATGGGTGTATAGACAGTGGGCATGGCCACTGTCGGCGCTGCGCTACGCATGATCTGCAATCGGGCGATCTGCGTGGGATGCATGCCGTCGCCAGGCGCATGACGCAGCAAGATCGTGCTCAATTCGGTCAGCGAAGACATGCGAAAACCCGTCGACGATGCGATGCGGCCCGGCCGCGAGGGCACCGATCGTACAAGAGTGCAGGTGGTGTGGGCGGCAAGGTCCATCGCGCGGGCGGTGGGCTTGCGCCCGATGGACAGCGCGGCAGCAGTCGTGGCCGCCTGCGCGTGAACTGCGTCGGCCCTGATAGGGCGATCACAGGCCGGCCGTATCATGGCGAGGTCTCTCGCATTCACTTGCTGCCATGCCCGCAAAACGTTCCAGCTTTCCAACGCCGACCAGCCCGGCAGAGTGGAAGCGGCTCCAAGCCGCTGCCGCCACCGAATTGGCGCGGCGCACCGCACAGGCGCATCTGCAGATCCTGGGGCTGTTGCGGACGCATGGACATCTATTGAGCGATGCGCAGCGGCGTAGCCTGCACAAACGCCTGCTGCGCGGCGGGCGTTGATCTGCGGGAGCGATTGCCTCGGCGGTTGCGCACGCTGCCGGCCTCAGCTTGTGGTCGTGCACGGTCATGCCGATAGCACGATGCAGCAGCTCGCCAGTCACCTCATGCGACCGAAGGCTGCGCGTTCGGGCCGCCAGCCAGTCGCGCAGTCGGGGCGCGTGAGACGCAGCGACCATGCATCGATGCCGCCGTTTCCGATGGTGACTGGCATGCCGCAAACGGCGCCCTACACCTGCTCGCAGTCGCGGCAGGCGCGTTTCGCTGCAGCGCCTTCCGCACGGCAACCGCCGGTGCCGGCCGGTCCCATGCGCGCGGCGGCGTTATGTCGCCAGGTCCCAAGGCGGCTGCTCGCCCAGCCGCTCCAGCAGGAAATCCACGAACGCACGCACGCGCGGCGGTTGCAGCTGGCGCGCCGGCGTCACTGCGCTGATGTGCGAGGTGGGCGGGGGGTAGTCGCGCATCACTTCGACCAGGCGGCCGCTGCGCAATTCGTCGGCGATGTGCCAGTACGAATGCACCGCGATGCCCTGGCCGGCGACCACGGCGTCGCGCACCAGCTCGCCGAAGTTGCTTTCGAAGCGGCTCTGCATGCGCACGCGCACCAGCCCACCGTCGGGCGTTTGCAATGTCCACACGTCCTGGCGGCCGTCACGGCCCATCAGCAACACGCCGGCGTGCTGTGCAAGTTCGTCCGGCGTGCGCGGTGTGCCGTGACGCTGCAGATAGGCGGGCGAGGCCGCCAGGGTACGGCGGTTGTCGGCAATGCGCCGGGCCACCAGCCCGGAGTCTTCCAGCGGTCCGATCCGGATCGCCAGATCGAAGCCCTGTTTGACCAGGTCCACCAGGTCGTCGCTCAGGTGCGCGCTGATGCGCAGGCGCGGATGGCGGGCCTGGAATTCCGGCAGCAGCGGCGACACGTATTGCCGCCCGAATGAGGCGGACATGGTCATGCGCAGCACGCCACCCACGTCGTGCGCGCTTTCGCGCAGATCCTCGGCCAGCGCGTCCAGATCTTCCACCAGCACGCGGCCACGTTCGGCCAGCCGCTGCCCTTCGGCAGTGGGATGCAGGCGGCGCGTGGTCCGGTGCAGCAGGCGCACGCCCAATTCGCGTTCCAGGCGCTTGAGACGCTGGCTGGCCACCGCCACCGACAGATCCAGGCTACGCGCGCCTGCGGTGATCGAGCCCAGGTCGAGCACGCGCAAGAACAGGGCAATATCGCCAAGACGGTCCATGCGATTGTCAATGATTGCTTGAAAGTGAATCAGGATAGCAGGGCTTTCTGTAAGTAAACGCAGGGCGCAGGCTGTGCGCAGTCCTCCCTGGCCATGCCCATGTCCAATCTCACCTCTGCGCGTGCGTCGCGCTTTCCGCCGGCATTGCTGGCATTGACCATCGGTGCCTTCGGCATTGGCACGACCGAATTCGTGATCATGGGGCTGCTGCAGCAGGTGGCCGCCGATCTGGGCGTTTCGCTCAGCGCGGCAGGCCTGTTGATCAGCGGTTATGCGCTGGGCGTGTTCGTCGGTGCGCCGGTGCTGACCCTGGCCAGCGCACGCCTGCCGCGCAAGGCGGTGCTGATCGGGCTGATGCTGATCTTCACCGTCGGCAACGTGGCCTGCGCGCTGGCGCCGGACTACACCAGCCTGATGCTCGCGCGGGTGCTGACGTCGCTGGCCCACGGCACGTTTTTCGGCGTCGGCGCCGTGGTGGCGACGTCGCTGGTGCCGGCCGAACGCCGTGCATCGGCCATCTCGCTGATGTTCGCCGGGCTGACCGTGGCCACCTTGCTCGGGGTGCCGGCCGGTGCTTGGCTGGGCCTGCAACTGGGCTGGCGCGCGACCTTCTGGGCGGTGGCAGCGATCGGCGTGCTGGCCACTGCCGCGGTCGCGGTGTGGGTACCGGCCACGGCAGGTGCTGCCACGCCGGTGTCGTGGCGGCAGGAAGTGGCGGTGTTGCAGCGGGGGCAGGTGCTGCTGGCGCTGGCGATCACGGTGGTGGGCTACGCCGGCGTGTTCGCGGTGTTCACCTACATCCAGCCGCTGCTGCTGCAGGTCACCGGCCTTGCGCAATCGGCAGTGTCGCCGGTGCTGCTGGTGTTCGGCGTGGGCATGATCGTCGGCAATCTGCTCGGTGGCCGGCTGGCAGATCGTCGCCCCACCGCGGCCCTGCTGGGTAGCCTGGCCGCCCTGGTGGTGGTGCTCGGCGCGCTGGGGTGTGTCCTGCACAGCAAGGCCGCCATGGTGGCCTTTGTCGGGCTATTGGGCGTGGCCGCCTTTGCCACCGTGGCGCCACTGCAGTTGCGCGTGCTGGAACACGCGCGTGGCGCCGGCCAGAACCTGGCCTCCAGCCTCAACATCGCCGCCTTCAACCTGGGCAATGCGCTGGGCGCATGGCTGGGTGGCGTGGTGATCGCCACGCAGGCGGGCCTGGCCGCAACGCCCTGGGTGGCCGCGCTGTTGAGTGCCATCGGGCTGGGCATGGCGCTATGGAGCGTGCAGTTGCAACGCCGCCGCGCGACTGCGCCACTGGCCTGTACGCAGATGGGGTGAGGTGATCGCGCGCTGGTCATTCGCCGGGTTGGCGCAGTGCGCCTCAGGCGGCATTCGAGGCGCATAAACACTGGTTTCGCGCCCAGCATTCCACAAGCGCGAGCGGCCAGCGGTCACCCAACGCATCTCTCATTCAACGTTACCAAGGAATTCTCAATGGAAACCCGTCTACTGGGCCGTTCCGGTTTCAAGGTGCCCGTGCTTGGCCTGGGGGCCGGCACGTTCGGCGGCAAGGGGCCGCTGTTTTCTGCATGGGGCGATACCGATGTGGCGCAGGCGCGGCGCATGATCGATGTGTGCCTGGATGCAGGGCTCAACCTGTTCGATACCGCCGATGTGTACTCCGATGGCGCATCCGAAGACATCCTTGGCCAGGCCCTGCAGGGCCGCCGCGATCAGGTGATTCTCTCGACCAAGACCGGCCTGCGCCTGGGCGATGGCCCCAACGATGCCGGCGCCTCGCGTTTCCGTTTGCTGCGTGCGGTGGAGGCCTCCTTGCGGCGTTTGCGCACCGACTACATCGATCTGCTGCAGCTGCACGCCTTCGATGCGATGACGCCGATGGAAGAGACCCTGTCCACGCTGGATGGCTTGGTGCGCGCGGGAAAGGTGCGCTATCTGGGCGCGTCCAATTATTCCGGGTGGCAGCTGATGAAGTCGCAGGCGGTCGCCGATGCGCACGGCTGGAGCCGCTTTGTCGCCAACCAGACGTATTACTCGCTGGCCGGGCGCGACTACGAATGGGAGCTGATGCCGCTGGGTATCGACCAAGGTATCAGTGCGGTGGTGTGGAGCCCGCTCGGTTGGGGGCGGCTGACCGGCAAGCTGCGGCGTGGGCAGCCATTGCCACAACACAGCCGTCTGCACGCCACCGCCGCGGCCGGCCCGGCGATCGACGATACGCGCTTGTTCGACATCGTCGATGCGCTCGACGTCATCGCCGCAGAGACCGGCCGCAGCGTGCCGCAGATCGCCATCAACTGGCTGCTGCAGCGGCCGACCGTGAGCACGGTGCTGATTGGCGCACGCAGCGAGGCGCAGCTGCGCGAAAACCTCGGTGCGGTGGGGTGGTCGTTGACCGAGGACCAGCGTGCCCGCCTGGATCAGGCCAGCGCGGTGGAGCCGCCGTACCCGTACTACCCCTATTGGCGCGGGCAGTTCGCAGAGCGCAGCCCGCTGCCGCTGTAAGGCGGGCTGCGCCGACGCGCCACGCTGCAACACACTGCAGCAGCGTGGCACGCGTGACTGCCGCGGTTCCCGCGCAGTGGCGTCACAACGGCCGTGCCGCCGGAACGATCACTTCCGGCTTGATCGCGCCCACGCCGTTGCTGCCTTGCAGCTGGCGGCAATTGTCCAATGCGGTCATCGCCGAGGCATAGCCGATCATCGCGCTGCCGTCGGTGGCGGAAGCATAGATCAGCCTGCCGCCCGTACGCCTGGCCAGTGCGCGCGCGATGGCTGGCGTGGTCTCGAACAATTTGATCGAAGCGCCGAGCAATGCCGGCTGGCCGCTCCGCATTTCCAGCGCGGCAACGACGGTCGCCGGTGGTTCGCTGCGCGCGGTGCGCGCGACCGCGTCCGCCGCGCCGCTGGTGTCCAGGTAGATCGCGTAGCGATCGACGCGGGCAACCGGTGCGTTCGCGCTAGCCTGTGTGTTTGCTAGCGTTTGCGTGGCGGCCGTACCGCGCGTGGTGTCGGCCAGCTGTACCACTGCTGCTGGAATCAGCCGGAAACTGGCACGGTCCACCACCACGGTTTGCCCGGTTGCGGCAGCCCGCAGGCGGGGGCGATCGAATACCTGTGCCGAGGCGGGTGCAGACATGCTGGCGGCAACGACGCACAGCAATGTGATCAGAGAAGTTTTCATGTCAGTGGCCCACCACGCGCATTTCGAATTGCTGCAGTTGTTCCTTGCCGTTGTCGGCGAGCATGTCGTCCACCTCCAATGTCCAGCGGCCGGCGGCCGCCTCATCCAGGAAGGCATTGCTGGAGGTCAGGAAGACCACGAAGCCATCGCCCGGATCGAGCGTGGAAAACGGCGTCATCACGGTGCTGCGGGTGCCGCTGGGCGAGACCAGCACGGCGCGCAGTTGACGAGGATTCTTGTGCGTCCCCGCGAAGTACAGCTGTACGCCTTCCACCTTGAAGGACTGCTTGATGTCGATCGCCAATCGCGCTGGCGAACCGATGCCGCCGATGGTGCTGCTCTTACCGTCATAGACGGTCCACTCGGTGTCTTGCATTGCAGGCAGCGGAGTGAAATGCATCGCACGCTCCACCGCCGCGGCTGCATCCACCAAGCCGAAGCCATACCAGTTGCTGAAACGGTGGCCGGCCGCGTTGGTGATCCAGGCGGGCTCGATCACGGCGTCCTTGTAGAACGCCTTGGCCTGATGGGGATCGACCTGCACCGCCGTCGTCGCCAGGATGTATTTGACATCGCGCAGCGTCAGTTGCGGGTTGGCGCCCAGCATCAGCGCTGCGACGCCTGCAACCGTCGGTGTGGCGGCAGAGGTGCCGTTCATGCGTGCGCTGTAGTTGCACGAGGCATCGATCTTTGAGTGGCTGGTATCCAGCGCGTTCTGCGGCGCACGCGTGCGATCGCGGTTATTGCCTGCCGCGCATCCGCTCAGATCGGTCGTCACGATCGCCGGTGAGAAGAATGGCTGCGGTCCCTGCGCAGCGAGCAGTGTATAGAACGGACTGTAAGTCTCAGGATGCGGGTCGAAGCGACGCTGGAACCCAAATTCGCCGGAGAGACCGGACACCCACACTGCGGATCCGGGCGATGAATAACTCGCACGCACACCGTCGGCGTTGACCGCACCGACCACAATCATGGTGGTCAGGCTGTTGAGGTTGTCGATATTGGCGCTACTGCAGGCGACGCCAAGCTGCCGGGTCTGGTCGCTGCAGCGATCAATCAGCTTGCCCTGTGCATCCACATCAAGCAGCGTATTGAAATCATTGCCGGCTGCCTTGACGTAGATGCCGCCCTTGCCGCCACGCTGGGCACGCATCATTTTTTCCAGAGAGCGCTGCTCGTCGAGATCGCTGAATGGATAGACCGCTGTCGAGATGCCGAAGCTGTTGTTGAACACGTCCATCGCACGGGCTTCCGGGCCATCACCCCAGGAGTAACGGATATCGACGTACTGCTTGCTGCCATCGACTATGGAAAGTGCATTGAAGCCAGCCACACTCGCCTCCGGCGCAACACCACGTCCACCCAGACCGTTCCATCCGCGTGCCGCGATGATGCCGGCGACCGCGGTGCCGTGGTCATTGTCGATTTCATCCGCAGGCGGCGTCGGATCGTTGGAACCATTCAAGAAGTTATGCGAGCCGCCGGCAACGATGTTGTCGACGAGATCCTCATGCGCAATCTCAAGCCCGCCATCGATGACCGCCACCTTGACTCCGGCTCCGCGAATGCCCAGGGCATGCAGGATGTCGACATCCATGTCCACGCCGGCGACCGGACGGCTGTCGCCGATCACGGCCTGCCCCTGATTGGAGATATGCCACTGGTACCGCAGCAATGGGTCGTTGCCAGTGGCTTTCGCTGTGGCGCGATTGCTGGCGCTGGTAGTGGCCGGGGTGGCGGCCGCCGTTGCCTGGGTGGCAGCAAGTACCGACAGCGGCGTACTGCCGCTCAGGAGGACAACGATCAACAGCGCGAGAGGTCGCCTGCGAAGAGAGTTCATTCCGTTTGATTCCAGTCAAATGGGGGGCGCCGTCGAGTGACACACTCCTCCGTCAGGCCAACCGCGCGATCGGCCTTTGCAACTGCTCCACTCCACGAAGCTCGCGCCTGTGAAGCCGGTGTTGGTGGAGCCGGAAAGAGGAATGCGAGTGAAGGACCCAACAGGTGCCAGCCGGGTCCGGAAAGCCCGTCAGGCAGTGCGATCCGAAAGCCGAGCTGCACCGCAGGCAGTCAGATGCCGCGTGTCGATGCCCGGGGTGTGCGACATCGATGCAAAGGAGGCTGCAACAAGAGCCATGTGCGTTTATCCCAGTTGAGTTACCAAGCGCATGTCTGCCGATGGACGCTGCGGTCAGGTCCGGCGTCGGCTTCCCTGTGCGTGTCGACGCAGCCGATGTTGTCGATGCGTGTGCATCAAGAACGCCTGGATTACAAATGGGGGCAGCATTGTCTGCAAGGCATGCCAGCGACGACATCTTCGTGACACATCGCGCAATTTACGGCTGGCGTGTCGGGTGATGCGTTGCATGCGAAGTTCTGCCGACGAAAATTGCAGAAAAATTTGGCAGTGGCAGTCACTTCGATCGAAATAAGTGATCACGATGCGTCGTCGTGCTTCGCATGCGGCGCTGTTCGGCTCCGTCCTGTCATCACCGTGTTACACGGTCTGCCGCGCATGGGAAAACGCATGCGGCCCGCAGCGTCTGGCAACGTCGGCCATGGCCCGGGCATGCCAGTGCCACCAGGCTGCGCATCGAGACATGCGGTAGCGAGGTGCCGCGCAGCAGTCTGCGCTGCTGCGCGGCTCAGCGTGTGGCGGCGAACTACCAGCGGTACGCCACCGACATCTGGTACTGCCGCCCGGCGATGGGGCGGCCCATGAAGACACCACCGGTGGCTGCGCCAGGCACGCGCACGTTGCCTTCGGTCAGGCCCAGCATGTCGGTGACGTTGCTGCCGCTGGCCGTCACTTCCCAATGTTCGCCCACATGCAGGTTGGCGCCGATATCCAGCATGTCGTACGAAGGCAGGCGCTGGCTGTTGGCCAGGTCCGCAAAGCGCTCGCCGATGTACGAATAGGTAGCAAACACCTTGAGGTCGCCGAACGGCAGCATCCAGTAATAGCTGGGCGTGATGCGGAACTGGCGCTTGGGTTGGCGCATCACCTGGTTGCCGGTGAACTCGCGATAATTGCGGTACTTGGCGTCCAGCCACACCCCGGTGCCAGCCAGCTCGAACCCGCCGAACGGCCGGATCGCACCCTCCACCTCCAGGCCACGTGCGCGCGAATCGCCCACGGCGGTGAAGTTCTCGCCATTGGCCAAAAATGCCTGGAACGGCGAGTTCTTGAAGGTGTTGTAGAACGCGGTGAGATACAGGTCGTAGACGCTTGTGCCGGACTTCAAACCCAGCTCGTATTGATCCACGTCCTGCACGCGGGTCTGTCCATCGCGCAGGTTGTCGAAGCCGGGAAACTTCACCCCGGAGTTGACCCGCGCAAACAGGCTGTTGTGCTGGTCCAGCGTGAAGTTCAGACCGGCTGTCCATGACAGCGCTTCATCGTTCTGATCGATGCGCCGGGTGGTCGCCAGCGCCAGCGAGGTGGCGTTGTCGTGCAACGTGGCCGGGTTGCCATCCAGATCCACGGTCGTAGTGTCGTGCACATCGCCGGTGACGCTCTGGCGCTCGTAGCGTGCGCCCAGGTCCAGGCGCAGGCGTTCGCTCAGCTCCCACTCGTCGGCAACGAAGGCGGCGATGTTTTCGCCGTCGTACTTGGCGCGCAGGTTCAAGAACGCGGTACTGGTGAACCCCTGGCGCGTGGCCTGGCGGCCATCGTCCAACGCCACATCGATGCGGCGCGCGTTGTTTTGCGCGGTGAGCAACATGGTATTGCCCAGGTACCAGGTGTCGGCAGAGGAATACTTGGCGTAATACGCGCCCACCGTCAGCGTGTTGCCGGCAAACAGCTCGCGGCTCAGACGCAGGTCGTTGGTAAAGGAATTCAGGCGTTTGTCCACCGACCACCATCCGGCTTCGAGCACCTGCTGATTCGCATCCACCACGCCGCCCCCATTGGTGTAGCTGGCGCTACCACTGCTGCCGTAGCTGGCGATGAAATCGCCCAGGCGTTGTGGCGCATCGCCGGTAAACAGCGCGTAGGTCGGTGCGCTGCCGCTGATCACATTGAAGCGGTCTGCAACGGTCCAGCCGCCGCTCTCCCAGTTCCATTCGCCGCCGAACACGTCGATGTTGACGCCGCGCCCGTCGGCCAGGTCGCGCCGCAGCGTCTGGCCATCGGGTCCGACCAACAGATCCACATTGCGGAAATCGCGGCCGAGCAGGGTGCCGGTCTGCGCGTTCAAGCCGGGGAAACTGGAAAGATCGTTGCCGTTGTTGCGCGAGAGCAACGGGATCGCGGTGTAGAACGCGTTGTTATCGTCGGTGTGGCGCGCGTAGAACGACAGCTCGCCGTTGTCCCAGCGCTTGCTCAAGGTGGCGCTGAACTGGCCGCCCTTGTCGGCGGAGAACTGCGGGTCGCGCACGCCGTCGGTTTCGCGAAAAAAACCGCCTACGCTGTAGTACCAGCCATTACCCATCGGTCCGCTGTTGAACACATCGATGCGGCGCAAGGCGTTGTTGCCGCCGGTCAGGCGCACGCTGCCTTCGGGTTCGTCCTGGCCTTTTTTCTGGATGAAATTGACGGTCAATCCGGGCTGGCCGTTGGAGAAGATCGGGCTGGAGCCGCCGCGCAGCACTTCCATGCGTTCGACGGTGTCATCGACACGGAACAGCGTGGAATTCTCCAGGAACGACAGGGTCGGCGGCGGAAACAGCGGCGAACCATCCAGTTGCATGGTCACGAACGGCGCATCGCCTTCCGATGGCATGCCGCGCACGAAGATGTTGGCGCCGGTGCCGCCGCCGCTGGGCTCGGCCCACACGCCGGGCACGATCTTGAGCAGGTCGGCGGTGCTTTGCGGCACCGCCTGCTGGATCTGCTCCGGGCTGGCCGTGGTGATCGAAAAACTGGCGTCGCGCTTGGCCAGGCCCTTGAAGCGCGCGGTGCCGCTGACGATGACCGCATCCAGCGTCGTGGCCTCCTGATTGCCTGATGCAGGCGTGGCGGTCTGCGTGCGGCCATCCGGTGCCAGCAGCGCGGCAGCGACGGCAAGCGAAAGGGTGTAGCGGGGCGATGAAAAACGCATGCGCAAGGCTCCTTGTCTTAAAGTGCAAGAACGCTGCCGAGCCACGCCGCGTGTGCAGGCATCGGCAGCCAGTGCACGCGCGCGCCCGCGCTATCGCGTCGCTTGCGCCCCCTGTCAGCGCAGTGCTAATGAAGTTTTAACCCTAGATGCGCCGCAGCGTGTTGTGCGACGCAGCAGCCGTGGGCTGCGCTTCCACGTTGGGAAGAAGGTCGTGCTGGCGTGTCGCGCGTCGGTGCTCCCGTCCTGAGTGCCGTGCAAATCCACGCGCTGGCGAACGCGACTGCAGGCGCAGTGCAGTGCGCGCAAGCCGGCGCCGATAGCTCGGCAATGCACATAAAAAAGGCCGCCCGAAGGCGGCCTTCCTTCCAGTCAGCAGGGGAGAGAGTCTGCCGTCAGAAGAACAGGCGCACGCCGAACGAGGCGCTGCGGCCAGGAAGCATAACATCGTCCTTGAGGAAGGAGGTGTGCACGCGTGCGTCCTGGTTGGTCAGGTTGTTGCCGTCCAGGAACACTTCCCACGCCGTGCTGCCGTGGTCCACGTGATACGCCAGATGTGCATCGACGAAGGTGTAGCCGTTGGTCGGCGTTTCGTTCACTGCCACCTTGTCCTGCTTCATGGTGCGGGTGGCACCGAGCGATGCGCGCCACTGCTGCGCATCCCAGCGCAGCTGCGCACCGAAGCGGCCCGGTGCGATCCGCGGCAGGTTGCCGCCATCGTTCAGGCGCGCCCGCACGGTATCCCCGAACACGCGCAGGTCCCACGCACCGTTCTCGTTGTTGGCCAGGTGGACGGTGGCCTCGCCTTCGAAACCTTGGAAGATCGCATCGGCCTGCGTCCACTGGCGAATCGGCAGGAAGTCGTTGTCTTCTTCGTTGAACCACTGGCCGCCGGTGTCGACGATGTAGACGAAGTCGTTGTAGCGGTTGTAGTAAGCCGCCACCTTGGCATCCACCCAGTCATTCTGGAAATTCAATCCCAGCTCGGCCTGGTTGGCCTTCTCGGTCTTCAGGTTGGCGTCGCCGATTTCGAAGGCGAGGGTGGCGATGTGCGGGCCGTTGGCGAACAGTTCTTCTTCGGCCGGCGCGCGCTCGGCGTGGTCCAGGTTGGCGGTCAGACGCCATTGTTCGTTGAAGCGGAACCCGCCGCTGGCCGAGAAGCTGGTCGGCGTGAAATCGCGATCCACGCCGACATCGGTCTTGTACTTGACCTTGTCCACGCGCGCGCCGACTTCGGCGGTGACCCGCTCCCAACTGTTGCGCGCAACGGCAAATGCGCCGAGCGAGCGTGTATCGGTCTTGGGCACGAAGGATTCTTCGCCGATCGCCTGGAAGGTGCTGTCGCTGCCTTGCAGACCGAATGCAGTCTGCCAGCCGCCGCCAAACGTGAACGAGGCTTCCACGCGGCCTTCGTTGGCCCGCTTGGTGAACACGGTGCCGACTTCGGCGCCTTCGAATTCGGTATGTGCGTAATCGGTATGGCCGAAGCTGTAACGCAACGCGCTGCCTTCGCCCCACGGATCGGTCAGCCCGCCCTTGAGGTCGTAGCGGTCCTGCTGCAGTTTCAGCGACACGCCGCGCTCGCCGATGGACGGGTCGCCCGGCTCGCCCGGGTTGCCGTAGTTGTCGCGGAAACGCGATGCCGACAGGCCGACAAACCCCCAGTCGCCGGACAGCGATGCACCGATCGAGCCCACCTTGGAATCGATCCAGCTGTTGAGCTGGCGACCTTTCGGCGTGTCGTAGTCGTTCTGGTTGCGATACACGCCATCGGCGTGGATCGACAGCCCGCTGCCATTACCGGCATCGACGCGGAACATGTCGGTGTTGCCGTCCTTGTCGCCGCCGTCCATGCGCACTTCGGCGCGCCCGCTGAAGCCGTCCACCGGGGTCTCGGCGATGCGCCCGTCGACCACGTTGACCACGCCGCCGATGGCGCCGGAGCCATACAGCAAGGTCGAAGGACCCTTCAGCACTTCGATCTGATTGGCCAGGAACGGCTCGATCGCCGGGGAATGGTCCTGGCTGACGGTGGATACGTCCTGGGTGGACAGGCCGTCGCGCAGCACTGCCACGCGCGGGCCGTCCAGGCCGCGGATGATCGGCCGGCCCACGCCGGGTCCGAAGTTGGAACTCTGCACGCCGGGCAGGCTGGCCACGGTTTCGCCCAGGCTGGAACTGCGCACCTCGTCCAGACGCTCGCCGGCCAGCACTTCCACCGGGCGGCTCAACTCACCGGCCGCATCGCGCAGCGGGCTGGCGGTGACCACCACCTTGTCCAGATCCTTGATATGACGCCCACTGGAGGGGCTGGCATCGTGGCGCGTGTCCGAACTGGGCGGGGTCTGCCCATCGGCAGCGACCGGAGCGTCCTCGGCCATGGCCAGGGCAGGGGTCAGCAGGCTGGTCAGGGCCAGCGAGAGCGCAGAACGGCGGAAAGAGGGAGCAAAAGAGGGCATGGTGGACCGGACTCTGTAATTGTTACTGTGTATCAGTGGTAAGGCGCAGCTTTCCTGCTGCGCCGGCGGCGAGCCCGCATGACTGCGCGATGCACTGATGCGGGGCTGGAACAGTAAGATGTTATATTATTCCACGTCGCCGCGAGTACCCTGCTGGACGTCATGCCTCTACCAACCCTTCGCCATCTTCTTGACCGCTTCGGCGCAACCGGCTCGCTGCTGTGCGCGGTGCACTGTGCGGTATTGCCACTGGTGCTGGCGCTGGCGCCTTCGCTGGGCCTGTCGTTCTGGCTGGGCGACGGGGTGGAACGGGCCATCGTGGTGTTCGTGACGCTGCTGGGCCTTTTCAGCCTTGTGCTCGGGTATCGCCGGCATAAAGCGCTGCATGCACTGGCGTTGCTGCTGCCCGGCCTGGGGTTGCTGTGGCTGGGCCTGCTGTACGACCCGCTTCATCATTCGGTGGTGCCGCATGCGGTGGTGATGACGCTGGGCGGCGCCCTGGTCGGTATCGCCCACCTGGTCAATCTGCGTCTGAATCACGGGCATGGGCATGTGCACGACGCCAGCTGCGCGCACTAAGGGCGGCTAACAAAACGACTGCGCAGCCGCCAGGCGGTCGCGGCCGGTGCTCGGAATCGGCATGTACCACGCGTACGCTAAGGTTCTGAGCGTGCCGTTAGTGCCCACCTGATAGCTGCTCGCTACGTTTTGTTAGCCGCACTAAGCCTTTGTCGTCGTGCGGTTGCGTCGCCGCCAGGCCGGTGCGGACAGCGGAGTTCCTCCACGTCTGCCCGCCGCATTTTCTGGCTGCTCTGCTGCTCCAACCGCGGCCGAGCACAGTCCACGACTGCATGCATCGTTCTTGGATCGATCAGTGCGGCAAGGCGGTCGGGCGCTGCCCAGCTACGCGCGCCGGGGCCGCCGTGGTAGGCTTGTCGGCCTTGCGCGAGGGCGCCGCCGGTGAAACCTCGCCAGACCTGTGCCAGCACGGGAATTTGTATTCACATTCAGGAGTCGACGAAATGGGTAAGGGTGACCGTAAGACCGCCAAGGGCAAGCGCTACAACGCCAGCTACGGCAATTCGCGTTCGCACGCGGTGAGCAAGGTTGTCGTGGGTGCAGCTGCCCCGGTTGCCAAGAAGGGTGTGGTCAAGGCCCCGGCCAAGAAGGCCGTCGCCAAGAAGACCGTCGCCAAGGCCGGCTGATCCCGGCCAGCTTCGCGACACCAGAACGCGGCGCTTGCGCCGCGTTTTTTATGTCCGCTGTCCGGCATTGCCCGGCCGGCATCGTGAAGGCGCCGGCTGGCCAGGCGATGCCCGATCAGGTCGCGGCAACGTCTTTTCCCCGGCACGTTCATGGACCTGGCGTACGTGTGCGCGCTGGCTTACGCCTGGCGCCACCCGATCAACGCCGGGACATGTGGTCGATCACCAGGCGACCCGGCACTGAATCGTTGCTGTCGCAGCCGGCCGCGCTGCGCACTGCTGGCCGGCCGCATCCAGCGTCAGTGACCAGGCGCGGAAGTCGTCGGTGCCACGGTAGCGCCACCCGGTGCCAGCAACTGCTCGGCCAGGCCACGATAGATCGGCGTCTTGCAGACCAGCCCGGAGACTGCGCGCGCGATCAGCACGGTGGCCAGGATCGGCAGCAGCATCTGGCTGGTGTCGGTGAGTTCCAGCGAAATCACCGCCGAGGTCAGCGGCGCCTGGGTCACGCCGGTGAGATAGGCGCACATGCCCAGCAGCACGAAGGTGCGCGGATCCACGCTGGGCATCAGTACCGAGAGGTTGTGGCCGATGCCGGCACCCACTGCCAGCGCCGGCGAAAACAGGCCACCTGGAATGCCGGCCAGATACGAGACCAGGTTGGCGATGAGTTTCATCATGCCGAACTCGTGGCCGACCACCGCATGCCCCTGCACCAGGCTGCGCGCCTGTTCGTAGCCGGTGCCGAAGGCGCCTTGCCCGAACACCAGCGCCAGCCCGACCAGTGCAACGCCGCACAATGCGGCCAGCAGCACCGGATGCCGTTGGCGCAGCGCGCCCAACCAGCGCGGTTTGCCGCTGACGCTGGCCAGCACCATCCGCGCGAAGATGCCGCCGAGTAACCCGGCCACGCTGCCGCACAAGGCGATCGCCAGCCAGGCCTGGCCCAAGGGCAAGGCCACGGCCACCTTGCCGAAATAGGTGTAGTTGCCCAGCAGGCCCAGCGACACCACCCCACCGACGATCACCGCGGTGAGCAGGGTGCCGGAAAAGCGGTGCTCGAAACGCCCGCTCAGTTCTTCAATCGCAAAGACCACGCCCGCGAGCGGGGTGTTGAACGCGGCCGCGATACCGGCGGCGCCGCCGGCGAGCAGGAAATGCGAGAGCTCGCGTGGGTCGCGAAAACCGAACCAGCGCCCGAACACATGCATCAGGCTGGCGCCGACATGCACGGTGGGTCCTTCGCGTCCCACCGATGCGCCGCCGAGCAGCGACAAGGTGGTCAACGCGAGCTTGCCAACCGACACGCGCAACGAGAGGTTGCTGTCGCGATACGCCGGCTCCGGGTGCTCCAGCGCGGCTATCACCTGCGGGATGCCGCTGCCGCGCGTAGGCCGCAGCGCACCGGAGGTGAGCCAGGCGAGCAGCGCGAAGATGCCCGGCGTCAGCAGCAGTGCCCACCAGATCGAGTGTGCGGTGATGCGTTGAAATAGATGAAAGGCCGCGTCGCTGGCCTTGGCGAATACGATCGCCACCAGCGCCACCGCAATGGCGCCGCCCCACAGTGCAGCGCGACGACGCCAGCCTTCGCTGGACAACAGCGGCCGCAAGCGACGCGGCGGGGGATTGGAACCAGACATTGCGTCATTGTCGCACTGCTGGGCCGCAGCGGTGTCTACAGCGAGCCACATTCCTGCCCTGTCGCCGACATGAGCCGCGCGGCCACGACGTGGCGCGGCGTCTTGCCTGCGTGCGCGTTTTCGGCGTGGATGCTGCGCGCGCGCATGGCGGCGTTGCTGCGGGTGCCGGTCGCGTCTATTTGGCGTCGGCTGCCGGCGGCACGCGCAAGGCCGGCAGCAAGGTTGCCGGGTTGCCATCGTTGGGTGCGGCCGGAATACCCAGCAGCCGGGTCATCAGCGCATAGACATCCACGTTGTCGAAGCCTGGCAGTGTCTTGCCCTGCGCCAGATCCGGGCCTTGCGCCAGAAACACCGCCCGCATCGATGGCAATGCCGGATCGAAGCCATGCGAGCCACGTGTGCCCCGCTGCGCGCGTTTGGCAAGCTTGTCCGGGAAGAGTGCATCCCAACCTTCGTGCATCTGGCACACGATCGACGGAATGCGCGGGTGGCTGCCGTACTGCCAGCGTGCCGGCAGCTCCGCCTTGCGCCAGCAGTCGTAGTGGTCGTGCGCACCGAGCACGCTGGCCTCGGCAGCGTCCTGTTGCCCAGGCAATGGCTGCAAGCCGATCACCTGGCCATCGGTGATTGCGGTGGCGATCCGCGGCGGCGCGATGTCTTCCACGCTGATCGCATGCCCCGGCGCAACCTCGGCCATGCCATGGTCGGAGACCACGATGATGTTGGTGCGCGCACGCGTGCCATCGCGTTGCATGCCTGTCAGCAGCTGGCCGATGGCCGCATCCACCGCGCGCACGGCGTCGGCGTATTCGCGCGATTCCGGGCCGTGGTCGTGGCCGGCTTCGTCCACATTTTCGAAGTACAGCGTGACGAGGCGATTGCGCCGGGCGCCGTCGGTTTTCAGCCAGCCCCGCACTGCGTCCACGCGCGTGTCCAGGCGCACGCCTTTTTGATAATGGCGCCACTGCGACGGGCGTACGCCCTTGATTGCCGCCTCGCTGCCTGGCCACGACCAGGTGGCCGCATGCTGGCCGCTGTTTTCCACGCCCACCCACACCGGTTCGCCGCCCCACCAGCGCGCATCGCCCACCGCCTCGGACTTGCTCAACCAGAAACCCCCAAGTGTCGGGTCGCGCATGCTGTTGTGCACGATGCCGTGGTGGTCCGGGCGCAGCCCGGTGACCAGGGTGTAGTGATTGGGAAACGTCAGCGACGGATACGAGGGCGTCATCCAGCGCGCACGTACGCCTTCGCGTGCCAGTTGCGACAGGTTCGGCGTGATGCCGCGATCGAGCATGTCCGCGCGCAGGCCGTCGATGGAGATGAGCAGCAGTGTGTGCGGGGTGCTGGCCGATGCGGTATTGGGCGCTGCAGTCGGCGCCTGCGTGGGCGCGCTGCGCGCAGATGGCTGGCTGCTACAGGCCGCAAGCAAGGCAAGCGCCGCTGCGGCAACTCCAAAACGTCGGTCGATCATGGCGTCAGTTTACGGCGCAGCGATGACGCCGCGAAGTCAGCCAGTGCGCACTGCCGAGGCAGGTGCAAACAGATCGTCGGCGCGTGCGGCGCCACGCGGGGACCAGCCTTCCAACTGCAACAAGGCCTGCTTGGTCGGCAGGCCGCCGCCGAAGCCGGTCAACGTGCCATTGGCGCCGATCACGCGATGGCAGGGCAGCACGATCGGCAGCGGATTGCGTCCGTTGGCAGCGCCCACCGCGCGGCTCGCGGCCGGCTTGCCGACCGCCTGCGCAAGTTGCGCGTAGCTCCAAGTCTGCCCGAACGGAATCTGCGCCAGCGTGCGCCAGACCGTCAGCTGAAACGGTGTGCCGACCGGCGCCAGCGGCAGATCGAAACTGCGTCGCCCGCCATGCAGGTAATCGAGCAACTGTTCGCGTGCTTCGCGCACCAGCGGCGCATCGGGGTCGTGCAACCAGCGCGCACGGCCGATGGCGTCGTAGCGGTTCTGCGCGAACAGGATGTGGTGCACGCCGGTGGCGTCGGCGGCCACGCTCAGTGCGCCGATCGGCGAGGGAAAGGTGTCGTAGTGCAGTGTGCTCATGCGCGGGTGTCCTTGCGGTCGTTGGCCAGATGCCACAGGTGCAGCACGGCGTAGGCGCGCCACGGTCGCCACGCCTGCGAACGGGCGTCGGTGGCGCGTTCGCTCAGGCGCCCGGGAGCGCCGAGCACCTGCTGCAGGATCAGGTCGCCGGCCGGAAACGCGTCCGGATGCGACAACGCACGCATGGCCACGTAATGCGCGGTCCACGGCCCGATTCCGGGCAGCGCGGTGCAGGCGGCGATGAAATCAGGCAGGCGCTGCCCGGCACCGAAGTGCAGCTGGCCTTGCGCGCAGGCCGATGCCAGCGCACGCAGCGTGGCGGCGCGCGCACGCGGCAGGCCGAGTTGTTCCAGCGGCGCGTCGGCCAGCTGTTCGGGCGTGGGGAGACTGCGATCCAGTCCGGGTGGCATGTCGGCATGATGACCGCCATGACGGTTCACCAGCCGCGCTGCCAGCGTTGCCGCGCCGACCACGCTGATCTGCTGGCCCAGCACCGCACGCACCGCCACTTCGAAACCGTCCCAGCCGCCGGGCACGCGCAGCCCGGGGCGGCGCGCGAGCGCCTCGGCCAGCAGTGGTTCCGGCGCGAGCGTGGCGTGCACGGCCTGCAGGTCTGCATCCAGATCGAATAGCCGGCGCACGCGCCGCACGATCTGCGGAATCTGGCGCGGGTCGGTGGCGCCGATGCGCAGCAGCAGTTCCGCGCGCTGCGGTGCTGCGCTGACCTCGATCACGCTGGCCTTGCCCGGCGGGCCGATGACGCGCCGGTAGCCGTTGGCATCGACCTGCTCGATGCCCGGGATCGCGCGGCGCTGCAAGAAGGCCAGCATCGCCGGCAGATCCAGTGGCGGGCGATAGCCCAGGCGCAATGTCAGTTCGCCGCCGGGGACCTCGGTACGCTGCTTGCGCAATGCAGAGGGCGGCATGCCGCAGCCGTGCAGGAAGGCCGCATTGAAGCGGCGCAGGCTGTTGAAGCCGGCCGCAAGCGCGACCTCGGTGACCGGCAGGGCGGTTTCGGTCAGCAATTGCTTGGCCAGCAGCAGCCGATGCGTGCCGTGCACCTGGATCGGCGTGGCGCCCAGCTGCTGCACGAATTGCCGCTGCAGTTGGCGCGCGCTCAAGCCCACCGCATCGGCCAGCGTCTGCACCGGCTGCTCCTGCAGCGCGCCGTCGGCAATCATCGCCAGCGCACGCTGCACGCTTTCTTCGCCCAGATGTTGCTGCGCCTGCGGCGACAGCTCCGGCCGGCAGCGCAGGCACGGCCGGTAGCCGGCGGCGCTGGCTGCCGCGGCAGTGGGGTAGTAACTGACATTGGCCGGCTTCGGCGGCGGCGCCGGACACACCGGGCGGCAATAGATGCCGGTGCTGCGCACGGCGGTGAAAAACAGCCCGTCGAAGCGTGCATCGCGTGCCAGGCGCGCGCGGTCGCATTGGGTTCGGTCGGGCGTTGCGGTCTGCATGGCGCCAGTCTATGCGCTCGCCCTGGCGCCGGCTGGCCGTTTTCGGACAGGGTTGCGGCGAGCCCGCGCGTTCATGGCCGGGTCAACCCATCGACCCATTCAGCCATAGACTGCGGGTGATCTCCGTCGCGCTCCGTGCCCCACATCATGCTGAAATCGGTTTGTCTGTCCCTTGCCTGCTTGCTCCTGCTGGCCGCCTGCGATCGGTCGGCGACCTCCGCCGATGCAGCGGTTGCGCAGCAGAGTGGTGCAGGGCAGGCAAGCGATGGCGATCACATGGTGTCGGTGGATACGCCCGACCCGGTCCCGCCACCGCGCCCGCGCACGCAGGCGGGCGAGGCCGGCTGGCCGCAGGCGGAACTGGAATCGGGCCAGGCCTGGATCAGCTGCGCGACCGATTACAGCCGCGAGGCCGGCGACGGCACGTTGTTGCCGGCACTGGACCGGGCCAGCGTGGAAGCGGCGCTGGCGCCGTGCCGCGAGACCGGGCTGGTGCGGGTGCGCTACGCCGGCAAGATCAATGCGGGTTTTGCGGCGCTGGTGTGGCGGCTGGCCTCGGTCGCGGAGCAGTGGAAGTTGCCGCATCGCATCCTGGACCTGGATTCCAGTGGCGGGCAGGTGGAGGCGGCGATCCGCGCCGGCGATACCATCGGCGAATCCAACTGGACCATCTGGGTGCGCGAAGGCTCGATCTGCCACAGCGCCTGCGTGTTCGTGCTGGCGGCCGGCGACAACCGCCTGGTCGCCGGCAAGGTCGGCATTCACCGCATGATGCGGATCAGCTCCAAGGCGACCTCGCGCGCCGAGCTCAATCGCGAACTGCGCGAGGTCTACGGCAACGTCAAGGATTACCTGGAGCGCAACGGCGTGGCGGTGGCGGTGGCCGACTTGATGATGACCGTGCCCAACCGCAGCCTGCGCCTGCTCAGCGTGGAAGAGTTGCGCGAATACGGGCTGGACGGCACCAACGCCGTGCAGGACGATCTGGAACGCATCCGCCAGATGCGCAAGTGCGGCGATGCCTTCGTACGCCGCAAGGACGCGTTTCTGGTCGCCTTCGACCAGAAGTGCAAGGGCGAGGGCGCAGACCTGGACGCGGTCAATGCCTGCGGTCTGGCCTTGAAGCAGCGCTTCGGCTTTCCGGATGCGGCCTGCCCGGAAGAAAGTCCGCTGGCCGAAACCGATGCCGCGGCGCTGCCGGCCACCCCGACGTCCGAGACGCAGACCGGTGAGGCGCAGGCCGGCCAGACGCAAAACGACCAAGCCCAGCGCGATGCCGCAGGTGCGGCGACACCTGCAGCCGAACCAGACTCCGCGCCAACGCAGGACGCGGCCCAGGCCGGCCCGTCGCCCGCGACGCACCCCGACGGTTGAGCGCAGTGATGGGCTTCACGCGTATCGCACTGCGCGCTGCCTATCGTCGCTGCATCACAACCGAGCCGGGGGGCGTATGCGAGGCAAGACCAAGGGTGTGTTACTGGCCTACCTACCTTCAGCCCTGTTGGTGCTGGTTGGCTTCGGTGTGGCCGAGCTGCTGCGTCTGGCCGCTGCGGCCATGCACGAACAATGGCCGGCGACGCTGGCCACCTGGCTGAGTCTGGCGGCGCTGATTGCCGCAATCGCGCGTGCCTTCTGGGTCAGTTGGCGTCTGTGGCGGCCGCGTGGCGTGGCGGCAGTGCCGCCGGCTCCGGGGAGCGAGGTCTAGATCGCGTTGACAACGGCAATGGGAATTCAAGGTTGGTGCGCGCCTGTGCGGAATGCGTGCCTGGTCACTTCACGTGATTGCGGCGCGCGTCCGCACCCAGCCGAGCCCGACATCTGCAGCATGCCTGCCACTCCAGACAGAAGGATGAAACGCCGCTGCCAGACCTGATGACTTCCAATGCGCGCATCCGTGGCCGGAGGTCCCTGCTCGCCGCTTGCGCGCTCGAGAAGTGTGTTTTCCAAAAGGCCCGCGTCAGCGCTTGCCTTGTCGCCTTCAGCGCCCTCCCCGGACCTGCACCCGCAGACTTGTGTTGCGCATGACGCGCCCTAGACTGCGCTACCCGCCAAAAGGTGGGCGGCGCCTCTCCCTTTCCACCCGATCCGTACAAGGTCCCCGTCCCATGCTTCGTTCTCGTCTGGTTATCGTGTTGGCACTGGCTCCAGCGCTGGCGTTCGCTCAACAACCGCAGGCGGCCGGTCGCCCTGCCAGCCCGGCGGCGGCGCAACCGGCCGCTGCAGCGCCCGCAGGGCAGCCGGCGCTCAGCCCGGCGCAGCAGGCGCAGCTGACCAAGCAGAACACCGAGATGACCCAGGCCGCCCTGCGCGTGGCGCAGATGGTGGACGGCAACCAGGTCGCGTCCTTGTGGGATGGCGCGTCCAAGGTGGCCAAGACCGCGGTCAAGCGCGACGTCTTCGTCAGCCAGATCGGCACCGAACGCGCGCGGCTGGGTGCGGTGGTGGGGCGCGGGCAGGGCTCGGTCACGCGGGTCAAGTACGGTCCCGGCGCGCAGGTGCCCGAAGGCCTGTATGTCAACGTCAGCTTCCCGACCCGTTTCGCCAAGGCGCAGCAGCCGGTCCGCGAGCTGGTCTCGTTCCGTCTGGACGAAGACAAGACCTGGCGGTTGGCCGGTTACAGCCTGCGCACGGCGGTGAAGTGATGTTTCCATCGGCCGGGAGAAACGTATGCCACTGACGATCGAGCTGCAGATGCTGGGCTGGGCGATGGTGCTCGGGCTGGTGCAATTGCTGGCCGCCTCGGCCAGCATGACCGCCCAGCGCGGCACCAAGTGGAATGCCAGCGCACGCGATGGCGAGGCCAAGCCGCTCACCGGCGTGGCGGCGCGGTTGGACCGTGCGTTTCGCAATTATCTCGAGACCTTTCCGATCTTCGCGGCCGCCGTGCTGGCGGTGAGCGTGGCCGGGCGCACCAGCGCAGAAACAGCACTCGCCGTGCAGCTCTACCTGTGGGCGCGCGTGGCGTATGTGCCGGTGTATGCCGCGGGTATTCCGTACCTGCGCAGCGCCATCTGGGTGGTGTCGTTATGGGGCATCATCAAACTGGTGCGCGCACTGCTGGGCATTTGATGCAGCGTCGCCGGCGGGTGTGAGCTTCAATCAGTCGCTTGCACCCGCGCCAGGATTGCATCGATGGCCGCCTGCGTATCGCCGGTATGCAGGGCTTGCTCCAGCAGTGGAATCACCCAGGCGCAACCGGCCCTGGTCACCTCTGCACGCCAGTCGCCGCGCAGGCATCCAGTTCGTGCAAGGCCAGCATGCTGCAGCCGCCTCGCTCGGCATGGCCGCCGCGGATGGACTGCTCCAGCCAGAACGGCTGGTCCGAGTCGATGGCGATCGAAAAAACACAGACGTCGTGGGTTGGATCGTCGGCCGAAGGTGCGTTGTTGCGCCGGCCGATCTCCACCACCTTCATGCGTCAGGCTCGGCGTCCGGGTTCCATGCCAATACGCGAATTTCCACATCGTCCAGCTGCACCAGCTGACCGGGACGGATCTTGGCGGTCTTGCGCAGCTCCTGCACGCCGTCGACGCTGACCGCGCCGCTGGCGACGATCGCCTTGCCCTGGCCGCCGCTGTCGGCAATGCCGGCCAGCTTGAGCAACTGGTTGAGTTCGATGTAGTCGCCGTCCAGGTCGAATTCCAGGTATTGCATGGTGTGCTCGGTGGCAGGGAGGCCGCGATTATCCGCCTACTCGCGCTGGAAGCGCGCGATCTGTTCCAGCAGGGTTTCGGTGCGGGCGACGCTGCGGCGGGCATGCGCGGCGTCCAGGCGTTCCAGCCAGGGGTGACCGCTGCGCTGCAGCCGTCGATAGCCCAGCCAGGTGCCGATGCCGCCGAGGACGCCCACCAGCAGGTTGCATAACAGCCAGGCGTACGGTAACGAAACGCCCGTGAAGGTCCGCCACGCAGCGTCTGCCACTGCCACCCACAGCACCCAGAACGCCACGCCCAGCCACGGCGCCACGCGCGTGCGCCAGCGCCGCAGCTGTGCAAGCGCGCGCTGTGTCTGCAGCAGTGGCCTGGCGAAATCCAACTGCGACAACAGCCACAGTTGACGGGCCGCAGACGCTGACAGCGCAACGCACCACGCCTGCAGCAACACGCCGCCGACGACGGCAGCGGCCTGTTCGGCGAAACTGAGCCAACTGTGGGCAACGATGCCACTCACTGCGATGGCGCACAGCAGTTGCGCCGACTGGCTCAGCCACAACGGGCGCAGATGCGCGCGCGCTGCGTGGCTGCGCAGGTCGCCGAGCACCTGGTCGGTGAGTGCAGCGTGTTGGTCCAGCCGTTGTTCCAGGGAACGCCAGGCCAGGGCGATGTCGTCCAGTTCCATGTCTTGCTCCGGTTGCGGATCGGTGGGGTTCACAGCTCGGCGCGAATGCGCGTTTTCAGTCGGCTGAGTTTGGTGGCGACATTGGTTTCGCTGATGCCGAGCACTTCGCCGATTTCGCGATAGCTGTGCTCGTCCAGATAGAGCAACAGCAGCGCGCGTTCCAGCGGCGGTTGCTGTGCGATGAAGGCATACAGCGCGGCCACCTGTTGCGCGCGTACAGGGTCGTGCGCCTGTGGATCGGCGATGCGCTCCATCACCGCATCCAGCGCGATCGGCTCGCCGGCCGCGCGGCGGCCGCGCAGATCGCTGATCGCCACGTTCAGGGCGATGCGGTACATCCAGGTGGAAAAGCGCCGACCCGGGTCGTAGCCGGGAAATGCCCGCCACAGTTGCGTGGCGATTTCCTGCGCCAGTTCGTCGCGGTCGTCGCGTCCGCGGCAATAGCTGGCCGCCACCTTCAGCACGATGCCGCGATGCTGCTGCAGCAGGGCGCTGAAGCGGGTGTGCAGGTCTGTGTCCAGGGGCGTGGCTCCGGTCGGGCAGGTCAAGGGACGACACGGGGGATGATTCGCGCAGCAGCGCAATTCCTCACAACCTGAATGGACTGTCACGAAAATTTCGACAGCAAGGGGGCTGAAGAGGCACACTATGCTGCTTTGCGCCTGCCGGCTCCGTGCGGCGCCTCCGGAGTTACCCATGACCCAAGAATCTTCCGCGCCGCTGCTGTTTGCAGATCTCGGCCTCTCGGACGCTGTGATGAAGGCCGTTGCCAATGTCGGCTACGAGTCGCCGTCGCCGATCCAGGCTGCCACCATCCCCGCGTTGCTGGCCGGTCGCGACGTACTCGGCCAGGCCCAGACCGGTACCGGCAAGACCGCCGCGTTCGCGCTGCCGGTGCTGTCCAACGCCGATCTCCACCAGGTCAAGCCGCAGGCATTGGTGCTGGCCCCGACCCGCGAACTGGCCATCCAGGTCGCCGAGGCGTTCCAGAAATATGCCGAAGCCATTCCCGGCTTCCGCGTGCTGCCGGTCTACGGCGGCCAGCCGTATGCCCAGCAGCTGAGCGCGCTCAAGCGCGGCGTGCACGTGGTGGTCGGTACCCCGGGCCGGGTGATCGATCACCTGGACCGCGGTACCCTGGATCTGTCGCAGCTCAAGACGCTGGTGCTGGACGAAGCCGACGAAATGCTGCGCATGGGCTTCATCGACGACGTCGAAGCGGTGCTGAAGAAGTTGCCGGCGCAGCGCCAGGTGGCCTTGTTCTCGGCCACCATGCCGCCGGCCATCCGCCGTATCGCGCAGACCTATCTGAAGGACCCGGCCGAAGTCACCATCGCGGCCAAGACCACCACCTCGGCCAACATCCGCCAGCGCTACTGGTGGGTGAGCGGGCTGCACAAGCTGGACGCGTTGACCCGCATTCTCGAGGTCGAGCCGTTCGACGGCATGATCATCTTCGCGCGCACCAAGGCGGCCACCGAAGAGCTGGCGCAGAAGCTGCAGGCGCGCGGCATGGCGGCAGCGGCCATCAACGGCGACATGCAGCAGGCCGCACGCGAGAAGACCATCGCCCAGCTCAAGGACGGCAAGCTGGACATCCTGGTGGCCACCGACGTGGCCGCACGCGGTCTGGACGTGGAGCGCATCAGCCACGTGCTGAACTACGACATTCCCTACGACACCGAAAGCTACGTGCACCGCATCGGTCGCACCGGCCGTGCCGGGCGTAACGGCGACGCGATCCTGTTCGTGACGCCGCGCGAGAAGGGCATGCTGCGCTCCATCGAACGCGCCACCCGTCAGCCGATCGAAGAGATGCAGCTGCCGAGCGTGGACGCGGTCAACGACACCCGCGTCGCGCGTTTCATGAGCCGCATCACCGAGACCCTGGCCGGTGGCCAGATCGACATGTACCGCGACCTGCTGCAGCGCTACGAAGCCGAAAACAACGTGCCGGCGATCGATATCGCCGCCGCGCTGGCCAAGCTGCTGCAGGGCGATGCCCCGTTCCTGCTGACCCCGCCGGTGCGCGGTGCGCGCGAGGACACTGCGCCGCGCGAACGTCATGAGCGTGCCGACCGCGGCGATCGCCCCCGCTTCGAGCCGAAGTTCGAACGTGGCCCGCGTGCCGACGGCGAGCGCGCTGCACGCCCGCCGCGCGGTGACGATGCCGGCGAGCGTCCACGCCGCGAGCCGGCCCCACGTGGCGAGCCGGAGTTCGGCATGGAGAGCTACCGCATCGAAGTGGGCCACAGCCACGGCGTGAAGCCGGCCAACATCGTTGGCGCGATCGCCAACGAAGCCGGGCTGGAAAGCCGGTATATCGGTCGTATCGATATCCAGGACGATTATTCGATCCTGGATCTGCCGGCCGACATGCCGCGCGAACTGCTGCAGCACCTCAAGAAGGTCTGGGTGTCTGGCCAGCAGCTCAACATGCGCAAGCTGGAAGACGGCGAAGCGGCCGCAGCGGCGTCCAAGCCGCGCTTCCCGCGTGGCGGCAAGCCGTCCGGTCGCCCGAACGGCCCGGGTCGTCCGATGGACCGCGCCGGCGCGCCGCACCGCAAGGGTCCGCCGAAGCCGCGCGGCGAGTAAGGCTGCCCGGCGCTGCTCGCAGGGATCCTGCAGACGGTCGGGTTGCCCAGTATCGCTATGCATCCAAGAGCATAGCGAGCGGGTAAGGCGTTACGGCGCCTCAAGGCGGCGGCGATCAGGCTGATCTAGTCAGCGTCGCTAACCCCCGGTCGCATCACGTCAAGCGGGCATAGCCATACAGACTCGGCCGTTGCGGCCGTTACTGCCTTCAGGCGCCCAGTGGGCGCCTGAATCGCATTGGGGCGGCGAAGGACGGACGGCGATGGCGCAAGCAGTACGCGGCAAGGGCGGTGGGCAGACCATGCACCTGGTGCGTGGCTGGCTGACGCTTCCTCTGGCGCTGTTGATCGGTATCGCCGTCTGTATGACGGTGGTGTCGGCGCTGGTGATCGAAGTGCAGTCCGGCGCGACCGCCTGGATCGTCGGCCAAAGCCATTGGTCCAACGCCCAGCAGGAATCGGTGTACTGGATGGAGCGCTATCTGGGCAGCGGGGATACGGCCGATCTGCAGGCCGCCTGCCGCGCGCTGGAAGTGCCGCTGGGCGACCGCGCCGCACGCTTGGCGATCGAACAGCCGGTGATCGATTGGGACGCGGTCTACGCCGGTCTGACCGCTGGGCGTAATGCCCATGAAGACATGCCGCAAATGGTGCGGCTGTATCGCTACGGGCACCAATTTCCGTATCTCGGCGACGCCATCGCGCTGTGGAAGCGCACCGACGCCGGCATCCTGCAACTGAGCGATCTGGCCGACCGCGCCGCTTCGGTGCAGGCCGCCAACCGGCCCGACCCGCGCGCGCTGCAGGCACTGCGCGATGAACTGCATCTGCTGGACGGCCGCATGCGTCACGACGCGTCCGAATTCCTGGCCTACCTGACCCGCTGCGCGCGGCTGCTGCACGATGTGATGGTGGTCTGCAGCCTGGCCACCTTGCTGCTGGTGTTGATCACCTGCGTACTGGCGATGCGGCGCATTCGCGATTATCTGCTGTCGCATGAAGGCCGCTTCCGTACCGCGTTTCAGCAGGCGGCGCTGGGCATGGTCAAGTTCGATCTGCGCGGCAACGTGCTGGATGCCAATGCGTCGATGGCCAACGTGCTGCTCTACCGGCCCGAAGAATTGCAGGCCTGCACCTTGGCCGAGGTGATGCATCCGGAAGACATCAAGCTGGACAGCCGCGGCATGCTCGATTGGCCCAAGCTGCTGCAGTCCGGCGAATTGCGCTTCGTGCGTGCCGACGGCGGGGTGATGTGGGGCCGCTGGAGCGCGTCGTTGGTCGAGCCGGGGCCGGAAGAGCCGACCCTGGTGCTGGCGGTGATCGAAGATGTCTCGCACGCGCATGAGCTGGCCGACGAAGTGGCCTTCCATGCGCGCCACGACGCGATGACCGGGCTGATCAACCGGCATGAAATCGAACGCCGGCTGCTGCGCCTGATCGAGCTGCCGCAATCGCCGCAGATGTGCCACGCGCTGTGCTTTGTCGACCTGGATCATTTCAAGCTGGTCAACGACACCTTCGGGCATGCGGTCGGCGACAAGTTCCTGTGCCACTTCGCCGACGTGATCACCATGCAGCTGCGTTCTGGCGATTGGTTGGGGCGTCTGGGCGGCGATGAGTTCGCCATCCTGCTGGCCAATACCGACCTGGCGCAGGCGCAGGCCGTGCTGGAACGCATGCACGGCGTGCTCGGTCAACCGTGGAGCCATCAAGGCGGGCGACCGCTGACGCCCAGTTGCAGTTTTGGCGTGGTGGAGATTCGCCACGGCGTCAGCGACCTCACTACCTTGATGACCGCCGCCGATCTGGCTTGTCATGCGGCCAAGGAAGAAGGGCGCAACCGCGTTCGCTGCTTCAACGAGAACGATCTGGCACTGGCGCAGCGCCGCCACGATGGTGGCTGGATCAGTGCGGTGCAACAGGCGATCGCCGAAGAGCGTTTGCTGCTGTACGCGCAGAAAATCCAGGTGCTGAACGACCCGGGGCGCCTGCAGTACGAGGTGCTGGTGCGCATGCGCGCCAGCGACGGGCGGGTGCTGAGCCCGGGTGAATTCTTGCCGGCAGTGGAGCGTTACGGCCTGGGGCGCATGGTCGATACTTATGTGCTGGAAGCGCTGTGCGCGCAGTTGGCGGCCAATCCGATGCATGTGGCGATGCTGGACCTGTGCCACGTCAATCTGTCTGCGCAATCGATCGCGCAGCCGGATTTTCTCGACGTCGTCTGCACCCTGTTCGAGCGCTACCCGGCACTGGTGCCGAAGCTGTGCATGGAGATCACCGAGACCGCGGTCATCGGCGATCTGGAACACGCGCAGCGTTTCGTGCAGAGCGTGCGCGCACGCGGGTGTCACGTGGCGCTGGACGATTTCGGCAGCGGCCTGGCCTCGTTCGGCTATCTCAAGCAATTCACCGTGGACGTGTTGAAGATCGATTGCGGCTTCGTCCGCAACTATGCGCACGATGCAGTGGATCGCGCGGCGGTGCATTCGATCGCCCAGGTCGGGCTGGCGCTGGGCATCGAGGTGGTCGCCGAAGGCGTGGAATCGGAGGCCGACATCCCCGGGCTGCGTGAGGCCGGCGTGGGCCAGGTGCAGGGTTTCAGCCTGCATCGTCCATGCCCGCTGGAAGAACTGTTGCACACACCGCAGCTGGTGGCCGTCTCCGGGTAGCGCGCTTGACCCGGGCGATGTCGGGCAGCGTCAGGCCGGTGCTGCGTGTACAACGCGGCTGGCGACTGCCTGCTGCCGATTGCTGGCCCGGTCAGCCGGCATGGCGCACGGCCTGCTCCAAATCGCCGATAATTGGCAGATGACGATCCGACTCAACAAATACATCGCCGAATCCGGCTTCTGCTCACGCCGCGAGGCCGATCGCCTGATCGGCGAACGAAGGGTCACCGTCAATGGCGTACCCGCCGGCACCGGCGCGGTGGTCGGCGCGGAAGATACCGTGCTGGTGGATGGCCAGCCGCTACGCATACGCGAGGCCAAGAAGCTCGGTGGTCGCAAGCACGTCTACATCGCGCTCAACAAACCGGTGGGCATCACCTGCACCACCGAGAGTTCGGTCAAGGGCAATATCGTCAAATTCGTCGGTCACGAGCAGCGCATCTTCCCGATCGGCCGGCTCGACAAGGACTCCGAAGGGCTGATCCTGATGACCAGCAACGGCAACATCGTCAACGAGATCCTGCGCGCGGAAAATCGCCACCAGAAGGAATATCTGGTCGCGGTCAACAAACCGGTCACCGATGAATTCCTGCGCGGCATGGCACGCGGGGTGCGCATCCACAACGAAACCACATTGCCGTGCCGCACCGCACGCATTGCCAAATTCGGCTTCCGCATCGTGCTAGAGCAGGGCCTGAATCGGCAGATTCGCCTGATGGCTGCCGAGTTCGGCTACCGGGTGACGCAACTGCGCCGGGTGCGCATCGACAACATCAAACTGGCTGCGCTCAAGCCGGGGCAGTGGCGCAACCTCAGCGATGCGGAATTGCGCGGGCTGCTGCCGCAACGCACCGACTGGTAAGCGCCTGTGCCGGGCCGGCTGCATCGCAGTCAGGTCAGCGCAGCCGGCGTTTCGGACACGGCATATGCCCGCGCTGTAGTGCCGTGCTGCCGCGCCAAATGTGCAACGTCGTGCCGGGTGCTTGCGCCCGCTGTATGGATCACGCTTCGAAATATCCGATGCCGTCCAGGGCGGCGCTGCAGCGTAGGGTGCGCCCGATGGTGGCACTTGCCGGGCTCCGGCATACTTTCACAGATAACAGCCAGGGGGCGGCAGTGATCAAACCGGAATTGCCGAGCAACGAGGCCGAGCGGCTGGCCGCGCTGCGCCAGTACGACGTGCTGGATACGCCAGCCGAACGTGCATTCGACGACCTGACCATGATTGCCTCCACGCTGTGCGAGACGCAGATGGCGGCGGTGGTGCTGGTGGACGAAGACCGGCAGTGGTTCAAGTCTGCGCACGGTGCGCCACGCAGCGAAGCACCACGCGATATCTCGTTCTGCGCGCACGCGATCCTGCGCCCGGACGAAGTGCTGATGGTGGACGACACCTTGCTGGACCCACGCTTCCACGATAACCCGATGGTGGTCGGTAGCGGCGGGGTGCGCTTCTATGCCGGCGCGCCGCTGGTGACCAGCCAGGGCCTGGCGCTGGGCTCGCTGTGCGTGTTCGACCAGACCCCGGCGCATCTGCGCGAAGACCAGCGCGAGGCCTTGCAGGCATTGTCGCGGCAGGCCTCGCAGCTGCTTGAGTTGCGGCTGGCCGGCAGGCAGTTGCGCCAGCAGTTGCACGAGCGCGAGTGGTACGAACAGCAGATGGCTGGCTATTACGCGCAGATGGATGCGTTGAACGCTGACCTGGTCGAACAGACCCGCACCGATCCGTTGACCGGCCTGCCCAACCGGCGCGCGTTCGCGGTGGCGTTGGCGGCGGCCACCGAACAGACGCGTGCGGTGGGCCAGCCGCTGTCGGTCGCGCTGCTGGACGTGGACCACTTCAAGACCGTCAACGACGTGCATGGGCACGATCAGGGCGATGCAGTGCTGCGCGAATTGTCCGCATTGTTGCGTGCGCATATGGCCGGTGCCGGCACCATCGCCCGGTATGGCGGCGAAGAATTCGTATTGCTGCTCCCCAATACGGATCTGCTGCAGGCACGCGTGCAATGCGAATACCTGCGCCAGAGCGTGGCGGCGATGACGATCGCGCTGCCGGTGACGGTGAGTATCGGTGTGGCGACCTTGTACCCGCAGGAAAGCGTGGAGGCAGTGATCAAGCGCGCCGACCAGGCCCTGTATGCGGCCAAGCGCGGTGGGCGCGATCAGGTGGTCGCACTGGAGTAGGGGCGCGTGGTTGCGCGCCTGCCGATGCAGATCGCCTGGCCAGCGCATGGGACGTCGATTGCCGTATGCCGGGCGGCGCGGACGCCGCGCGATGCAGCGTGAACGCCGGTGTGCTTCAACGCGGCGGTCGCTGTGGACAAGCGCGATCTTGCAGCGCTGTGCAATCAGTCGACGATATTTTTCGCCTCGGCAGTGCCGAGCAATTCCGGGTGCGCCACCGTGCGCCGACGCTCCAGGACCGGATGCAGGAACACCGCGCCGAGAATGATCGCCACGCCGAGATAGAACTGCAGGGTCAGTTCGCGTTGTTCGCCCAGCAGCGCGATCGCCAGCACGATGGCGTACACCGGTTCGAGATTGGTCACCAATTGCACCGAATAGGCGCTCAGATGCCGCAAGGCGACCAGCGCCAGCGCAAATGGCAGCAAGGTGCAGGCCAGCGATAACGCCAGCAGCAACACGCCATCGTGCAGGCTGGGCACCACCAGCAGATCGCCATGCAACGCCGGCAGCAGCAGCGGCATCGCCGGTGCAAGCAGGGTCAGGGTCAGCGTGCCGGCGCCCAGTTCCAGCGCGGTGACGGTGAGCGCGTCGGCATGCGCCACCATGCGCTTGTTGAGCGAGCCGAATAGCCCGACGAACACCGCCGAAATCGCGCCCACCACCACGCCGGCCCGCATGCCGTCCGGCACCCCGCCGACGACCAGCGCCACGCCGGGCAACACGGCCAGCCCGAACAGCAGCTCGCGCGGACGGAACGGGCGATGCGTGACCAATGGCTCGATGACCGCCGTGAAAACCGGCGCCAGTGCGATACAGGTCGCCGCCACCGATGCATTGGCCAGCTTGATCGCGCCGTAGAAGGTAAGCCAGTGCAAGGCAACCAGCGCGCCGATGCCGCAATAGCCCAGCACCACACGCCCGGACAAGCCACGCAACCCACGCCACACGCGTGGCCACAAGGCCAGTGCCACCACCACGATCAACATGCGCCACCACACCAGCGGCAGTGCCTGCAGCGTGATCAGCTTGCCCAGGATCGCGGTGATGCCCCAAAGCAGGACGCAGAAGTGGATTTGCAGTTGCGCCTTGCGCAGGTCGGTCGTGGGCATGCGCCATTGTCGCCGAAAACTGCGTGATGTTGCGCTGCAAGGGACGCGGCGCCGGCGTGCAGCGGCGGGGTGGAGGGATGGCTGGCCAGGCTGTCGCGCAGCAATCGTGCGACCCGCCAGCCATCGGCCGACCTGGATCACGGCAGGATGGCCGAGGAGCGATGCACCAGCCCACGCCGCGATCGATCGTGGCACCTCAGCGCTCAGCGCTGTGCGCAAGAGACGGCCGCGTCAACCATCGCGGATTGCCCTCATGTGCGGACCAAGGGCGGCTGATAAAACGGCAAGCCGTCGTCAGATGGGCTGCCGACGCCGCACGCAGAATCGAACGTACGCATGGAACCTGCCGATCCGAAGCGGCGGCGCTGTCGTGTTGCTAGCTGCCCTGACGCGCCGACACTTCTTTCAACAACGCCATCGCCGCTGCCGGGTTGCGTTCCTTCGCCGCACTGATGAAAAACACGAAGACCTCGCGCGGCTGCCGTGCCGGCGCTGCCGAAGCGTCCACGTGCGGCAGATCGGCCGGGTCTTCGCCGCGGCGCCAGGCCTGGATGCGCTCTGCCCAACGCGCCAGTGCCGGCGCCGGATACCCTGCATGCAGGCGCGCCTGGCTGCGCATCAGACGCGCATAGACGAAATCCGTGGAGAGATCGGCGAACGAGGGGTGCTCATCCGAATCGGTGAACACCGTGGCCACGCCATGGCCGCGGACCAATGCGAGCAGCGAGGCATCTACCGCATCGTGGTCGCGGATCTCCAGCACATGGCGCAGCGCACGCGGACCTGCACGCTTGGGCAGCAACGACAAAAACGCGTCCAGATCGTCGGCCTGCAACCGGTGCCCTTGTTCGAATTGCCACACCAGCGGCCCAAGCGTATCGCCTAGCTCGACAATGCCGCCGATGAAATCTTCCACCTGCGCCCTGGTGCCAGCCAGCTTGCGCGACTGGGTAATGCGGCGCGGCGCCTTGGCCGAGAACACGAAGCCGGGCGGCACTTCATCGCGCCACTTCGCGTAAGTGGCCGGCTTCTGCGTGCCGTAATAGGTTCCGTTGATTTCGATGGCGGTGACGTGGCGGCTTGCGTATTCCAGCTCGCGGCGCTGCACCAGGCCTTCCGGGTAGAACATGCCTGCGCGCCACGGCGCATACACCCAGCCACCAATGCCGATGTGGATACCTTCGAGGGCGGGCGGGGCGGAAGCGAACAGGTCGGTCATTGCATGGAGACTCGCTGGCGAGGTCGTGCGTCATTGCGGATGCGTCGATGGGTGCAGCGCGCGCCGGCCGATCATAGCCGTGGCGCAGGTGGCGCGATGAGAAGATGGGTTGCCAATGGGCGCCGCAGGGCAGTGCAATGGTTGAGCCCGTACGACGCAACGTTGCATGGCAGGCTGGCGGTCGTGCCGAAGGTGGGTTGTGCCTGCACTGGCCTGCCGCGCTGGCGTTGCACGCTGCTGGAGATGGGCTGCGCAAGCCGCAGACGGCGTAGCTGCCGGAAACCCACGCCTTCTGCGCTGCGCGCCTCGGCGGAGACCATACGCGGCAACCGCCGCATGGCGACTGCCTTGCAGCGACCATCACGACGCGGCGAACGCAGCGTTGTCCGCGTGCGCGCACCTTCGCTGCGCGTGCGTGCCTGCATGGCGCGTAATCGGGTGTCGGTCATCGGGTATCGGGCATCCGTCACCCATCGCCCGCGCGCGGCCACAGCCGGCTACCATGCCAACTCTGCCGCGCGAGATCGCCCCTATGACCTGGACCACGCCTGATCTGTGTGACCGCTACCCCGACGTGACGATCGCCGAACCGCTGTTCCGCCACTTCGGCGGGCGCACGGCATTCGCCGGACCGATGGTCACGGTGCGCTGTTTCGAAGACAACTCGCGGGTGCGCGAGCTGTCCGCCATGCCGGGCGACGGCCGCGTGCTGGTGGTGGACGGGCAGGGCTCGCTCAAGCATGCGCTGCTGGGCGACCAGATCGCGGCCAATGCGGTGGCGAACGGCTGGGCCGGCGTGCTGATCCACGGCTGCGTGCGCGATGTCGAGATTCTTGCCACGTTGCCGCTGGGGGTGCTGGCGCTGGCGGCTTGCCCGCGCCGCACCGAGCGACGCGATCTGGGCGATGTGGATGTGGCGGTGAATTTTGCCGGCGTGCCCTTCGTTCCGGGCCACTGGCTGTACGCCGATGCCAATGGCGTGCTGGTGGCGCCGCAACCGTTGGCGCTGGATGGCGCCGGCGGATCGATCTGACCAACAACCTGAAGGTGATGCAGTGACCTTGAACCGATGGCTGAGTGGGGGCGTGCTGATGGTGGCAAGCTTGGTGACGACAACGCACGCGGCCGAACTTCCCGCCGGCATGCAGCAGTTCGATGCGCAGATGGAACGTGTGCGCAAACAGTTCGACGTGCCCGGTATTGCGGTGGCCATCGTCAAGGACGGCCAGGTGGTGCTGGAGCGCGGCTACGGCGTGCGCGAGACCGGCAAGCCTGCGCCCGTGCAGGCCGACACGTTGTTTGCGATTGCCTCCAATACCAAGGCGTTCACTGCCGCGTCGCTGTCGATCCTGGCCGATGAAGGCAAGCTCTCGCTCGATGACAAGGTCATCGACCATCTGCCGTGGTTCCGCATGTCCGATCCGTATGTGAGCGGGCAAATGCGCATCCGCGATCTGCTGGCGCACCGCAGCGGCCTGAGCCTGGGTGCAGGCGATTTATTGTTCTGGCCCAGCACCAGCTACACCACCGAAGAGGTCGTGCAGCGCCTGGCCAAGGTGCCGCTGAAGGGCGGTTTTCGCGACCGCTATGCGTACGACAACATCCTGTACGCAGTCGCCCAGAAGGTGATCGAGCAGGTCTCCGGGCAGAGTTATGCGGCATTTCTGCAGCAACGTATCTTCGACCCGGTGGGCATGCGCGGCACGCGCTTCAACGCCGACCATCTGCAGCCCGGCGATCACGCGGCAGTCGGGCATGCCAAGTACGACTTCACCGAGCTGCGTACGGTGGCGCCGCTGACCTGGTCCAACAACTCCGGTGCCGGCGGCATCTATTCCAGCGTGCACGACATGGCGCTGTGGATGAACGTGCAACTGGCCGGCGGCATCCTGCCCGATGGCAAACCCCTGTTCAGCGCCAAGCGCCAGCAGGAAATGTGGTCGATGATCACGCCGATCCCGATCCCGATCGGCGAGGTGCAGGTGCCCGAGCTTGCCGCGGCGCGGCCGAACTTCGCCAGCTACGGTGAGGGCTGGAGCCTGAGCGATTACCGCGGCCATCGCCTGGTCTGGCACACCGGCGGCTGGCCCGGCATGGTGTCGCGCCTGACGCTGCTGCCGGATCAGAAGCTGGGCGTGGTGGTGTTGACCAATCAGGAGGTGGGCGCTGCGTTCAACGCCGTGACCTTCCAGGTGCTGGATGCCTTCTTGCAGGTGCCGTCCACCGATTGGACCGCCGCTTACGCCAAGCTGGTGGAGAAGGCCGACAGCGAGGCGGACGCAAGTTGGAAGAAGCACCAGGACGCGCGCGCGGCGCGGTCCACGCCGTCGTTGCCGCTGCGCAGTTACGCGGCCACCTATCGCGACCCCTGGTACGGCGATGTGGTGATCGTCCAGGACGGCAAGCGGCTGCGCCTGCAGTTCGCCAGGACTGCCCAGTTGGTGGGCACGCTGGAGCATTGGCAGCACGACAGCTTCATCGTGCGCTGGGACGACCGCTCCTTGAATGCCGATGCCTTCGTCAATTTTGCACTGACCCCGGACGGCGCGGTGCGCGAGATGCGCATGGAGCCGATTTCGCCGCTGACCGATTTCAGCTTCGATTTCCAGGACCTGGTGCTGACCCCGGTGCCGACGCAGACCGCTGTGGGCAAATGATGCAGGCACGCGCGGATGACCTGCGCGCTGCGCCTGGCGGGCCCAAGCGCGCAGGTGGCTCAGATCGCCATCGGCCGCCGCACGCTACCGAAGTGCGGCAGGTCCGGTTACGATCTGCGCACTTTTCAGGGATGTCGCCGCACGCATGACCACTCCGCAGATGTCGGTGTATTTCTTTTTGCAGGCTGCCGCGATTTTGTTGGTGTGCCGGCTGGTCGGCATGCTGGCCAAGCGCCTCGGGCAACCGCAGGTGGTGGGCGAAATGATTGCCGGCGTGATGCTGGGGCCCTCGTTGTTCGGCTTGCTGGCGCCGGGCGCGCAGGCGGCCCTGTTCCCCAAGCAGACCATGGACGTGCTGTATGTGTTCGCGCAGTTCGGCGTGGGCCTGTACATGTTCCTGGTCGGAACCGATTTCCGCGGCGACCACTTTCGCGCGCGCTATCGCAGTGCCATGAGCGTGTCGATGGCGGGCATCGCGGTGCCGTTCCTGCTGGCATTTGCCATGTGCCCATGGTTGATCAACGTGCAGGGCCTGTTTTCGGAAAAGGCCAAGCTGGCCGAAGCGTCGCTGTTCCTGGGCGCGGCCATTGCGATCACCGCCTTCCCGATGCTGGCGCGCATCATCCACGAACGCGGTCTGACCAATAGCCCCTTGGGCACCTTGGCGCTGACCGCTGGCGCGTTCGACGATGCCGCAGCGTGGTGCATTTTGGCCGTGGTGCTGGCCAGTTTCGGCGGCAGTTGGGGCAGTGCCTACCTGGCCATCGGCGGCGGCATCGGCTATGCGGTCTTCATGATTTTCGTCGGCCGGCATCTGCTCAAGCGGCTGGCCGATCATGTGGTGCCCGGCCAGCCGCTGAGCAACAGTGTCCTGGCGGTGGTGCTGATCCTGTTCTGCATCAGCGCCTGGGCGATGGATGCGATCGGCATCCATGCGGTGTTCGGCGGTTTCCTGCTCGGTGTCTGCCTGCCCAGGGGCGCACTGACCGAGAAGCTGCGCGAGATGATGCGGCCGTTCGTCGTGGTGTTGCTGCTGCCGATGTTCTTCACCTATTCGGGCTTGAAAACCCAGCTCAGCGTATTGCTGCAGCCGCAGATCATGCTGGCGGGCGTGGCGATCCTGGCCGCGTCGTTCATCGGCAAGGGCGTGGCCTGCTGGGCCGCGGCGCGTGCGACCGGCGAGAACAACCGCGACGCGATGGCGATCGGTTCGCTGATGAATGCACGCGGGCTGATGGAGCTGATCATCATCAATATCGGCTTGCAGGCGGGTGTGATCGAACAGGGCTTGTTCTCGGTGCTGGTGCTGATGGCGATCCTGTCCACGCTGATGGCCACGCCGTTGTTCAACTGGATCATGCGTCGCCACGCCCATGTGAGCGACGCGGTGCCGAGCCTGCAGTCGCGGTGATCGGCGCGCGACTGCCCGCAGGTGCGGGCAGTGCACTGGCGGCGTGTGCGGCCGGGCGTTGCGTCAACGCCCCAGCGGCAACTGCACGCTGGCCAGCAGGCCACCGCCGGGGCGGTTGCTGACGACCAGTTGGCCATCGTGCGCCTGGCAGATGGCCGAGGCGATCGCCAGGCCCAGGCCGCTGCCGCCGGAATGCCGCGCGCGCGAGCTGTCGGCGCGCCAGAAGCGGTCCAGCAAGTGCGGCAGTTGCGCAGGCGCCACGCCGGGACCGCGGTCGCCGACGGTGAGCTGCACGCTGTTGCCGTCGCGGCGCACCTCGATTTCCAGCAACTTGCCGGCTGCGGCGTAGCGCAACGCGTTATCGATCAGGATCGACAGCACCTGGCCCAGCCGGTGCCGGTCGGCATGCAGGCGCAGCGCCGGAGCCGTGGGGTAGTGAATGGTCATGTGCGCCTCGCGCAGCGCCGGGCCTGCCCACTCGATGCGCTCGGCGACGAGCTCCCGCAGCTCGACGCTTTCCGGCTCCAGCACCAGCTGGCCGGCACGCGCCAGCGACACCAGGTGCAGGTCGCCGATCAGCCGATTGATCTGCTCCAGCTGGCGATGCACCAGCCGCAGTTGCTCCGGTTCGCGCGGGAAGACGTCATCCAGCATGCCTTGCACGCGTCCCATCGCGGCATTGAGCGGGGTGCGCAGTTCATGCGCCAGCATCGCGCTGGAGTCGCGTAATTCGCGCTCGTATTGCTGCAGCCTGCCGCTCATCGTATTGAAGTCGTCGGCCAGGGCGGTGAGCTCGTCCGGCGCGCCGCGCACCACTTGCGCGCGTGCGCCGAAATCGCCATCGCTGACCCGGTGCGCGGCGAAAGCCACCTGCGAAAATTGCCGCGACAGCGGCGCGACGCGAGCAGGCCGCAGAACAGGATGACCGGGACCGAAATGGTCATCATGGCGCCCAGCATCCACCAGTCCGGATTGGCCAGCCCGGGCAGGAAATTTTCGATGTCGTAATAGCGCTGGAACAGCTCCCACAGGCGCGCCTGGTTGGCCCGGGGCTGCTCGATCAGCTGGGAGATCTCGGCACGCGGCTCGGCTGGCACGTTGCTCAGGATCAGGCTGTAGCGCAGATTGAAATAGCACCACATGCCGAACGCGATGACCATCATGGTCACCACCGCCAGCGCGCTCATGCGCAGTCCCACCCACCACCACAGGGGCGCCTGGTTGCGCCAGGCATGAAACCGCCGCAGCACCTTCATTGAAAGCGATACCCCACTGCACGCACGGTGACCAGCACACCGGTGATGCCATGCACTTCGAGTTTGCGGCGCAGGTTGTGGATGTGCGAATCCACCACCCGTTCCAATGCATCGCTGTCGGGCAGGCAGGCGTCGAGCAGTTCGCTGCGCGTAAAGGCCTTGAATGGGGTCTTGAGCAGCAGCGCGAGCAGGTTGAATTCGGTCGGCGTCAGATCCAGCGCCACGCTGTCGCCGTTTTCGTGTTGCACGCTGGCGACCACGGCGGCCGGATCCACGCTCAGCCGACCGTGCTGCAATGGCTCGCCCGGCGCGCGCACCGCCACGCTCCGGCGTAGCACCGCATGCACGCGCGCCACCACCTCCTTGGGGCTGTATGGCTTGACCACGTAATCGTCGGCGCCGTAGCGCAGGGCGCCGAGCTTTTCCGGCTCGTCGCCAATGGCGGTGACCATGATCACCGGCGTGTCGCCGGCGCGGCGGATCGTCGACAGCACCTCGATGCCGCTGAGCTTGGGCAGCATCACGTCCAGCAGCACCAGATCCGGTGCCCATTGCCGGTGGAGCTGGATGGCGCGTTCGCCATCGCCGGCCACCGCCACATCGAAGCCGTCGCGGCGTAGATAGGCCTCCAGAATGCTGGCGCTATCGCTGTCGTCTTCCACCAGCAGAACCTTTTTGCCTGTCATGGCGTGTTGCCCTGTCGTCTCGATCAAATCTGGATAATTCCCGAAAACAACCTGGACGCTGCGGGTCGAGGATGTCGGTCGAGATTGGCTCTGTGCTCCGACATCATGATTCCACAAATTATTCCGCATCGTTGGTCCTGCGTGTGCCTGGTTGCCGCCAGTGCGGTGCTGTCGGTTGGCTGCTCGCTGACGCCGGCCTACCAGCGCCCGGTGGTCGGCGTGCCGGCCACGTTCGGCAGCCCGCAGGCGGCATCGGCGCCGGCATCCGGCCAGCCCGACGCCGATGCGACCGCCGCTGTCACTCTGAACGAGCAAGAGCGCGCGTTTCTGCAGGCCTTCGCGCCAGACCGCGACCTGCGGCCCCTGGTCGAACGTGCCTTGGCGCACAACGGCGATTTCCGCCGTGCAGCGTTGCAGGTAGAACAGGCACGTGCACAGTACGGCATTGCGCAGGCGTCGCGCCTGCCGACGCTCGCCGTCGGCGCGCAGCAGCTGCGGCAACATTTCGACAACCCGACGCTGGATGCGCGGTACCAGCAGGATCTGGTGATTGCCAATGCGGGAATCGGCAATTTCGAAGTGGACTTTTTCGGCAAGCTGCAGGCGATGTCCGAGGCCGCACGCCAGCGCTACCTGGCCAGCGCCTATGGCCGCGACGCGGCGCGTGGCGCCCTGATTGCAGAGGTGCTGCGTGCCTACACCGCCGAGCGCACCACCGCGCAGGCGCTGCAGCAGCTGCAATCGCTGGATGCCGACAGTGCTGCGCTGCTTGCCATCGCCGAGCGGCAATATCAGGTAGGGCTGATTGCGCGCGACGAGCGCGATGCGCAGCAGCGACAGGCCGACCAAGCCCATGTGGCGGCCCTGCAGGGCAACGACAACCACGCTGCGGCGCTGCGTGCGCTGCAGTTGCTGGCCGGCTACGACAGCACTCCGGTACCCGGCGACCTGCAGGGTCTGATCGCCGCTGATACGCCTGCCAGTGCGTGGCGCGCCCTGGATTCGTCGCTGTTGCTGCAACGCCCGGACATCCAGCAGGCCGAGCTGGAATTGCGCGCGGCCAATGCCGACATCGGCGCGGCGCGCGCGGCGTTTTTTCCGTCCATCACCTTGAGCAGCAGCGTGGGCACGGCCAGCGACGGATTGAACGGCCTGTTTTCTGCAGGCCACGGCGTATGGAGCTTCATGCCGCAACTGAACCTGCCGTTGTTCGATGGCGGCCGCAATCGCGCCAACCTGGACCTGGCGCAAATACGCAAACGTGCCGATGTCGTCGCCTACGAGCAGGCGATCGAGTCTGCATTCCGCGAGGTCGCCAACGCGCTCGACGCGCACGCCACCTTGTCGCAGGCCGAGCCGCGCTCGCGCGAGCAGGTCGAACGCGAGCAACTGCGTCTTGCTCGAATGCATGAACGCGTGGATGCCGGTCTGGAAGACCGCAGCGCGCTGCTGGCCGAGCGGACCCGCATCGCTCAGGCCGAACTCGATTACCTGGATACCGCACGCCAACGCGTGCTGAGCCGTATTGCGCTGTTTCAAGCCTTCTATGGCGTGCGCCTGCCCACCGCTTCCTGACTTCCGACGGAGACTTTCGATGAACCTATCGTCCTTCAATCGCCTGCGTGGCCACCATGCCGTTCGCGCCAGCGTGCTTGCCTGCATGAGCGCCATTCCGTGCATTTCGCACGCACAAACCGATCTGACCGGGAGTTCGCGCCTGCTGGGAGACCGTACTGAAATCACGGCCGGCGCGGCAGCGGTTGCCACGCCGGAGTATGCCGGCGCCGAGCGCGCGCGCGTGCAATTCAACCCGGTGCTGGTGGTGCAGCGCGGCGTGCTGTTCTTCGACACCTCCCGCGGCGGCGGCCTGCAATTCCAGAGCAAGTCCGGCTTCTACATATCGCAATCGTTGTATTACGACCTGGGCCGGCTGCAAAGCGACAGCAACTGGCGGCCGGGCTCGCGCCTGCTGGCCGGCATGGGCGATGTGCCTGGCTCGGTGACCGCACGCACGCTGGTGATGCAGCAAATGACGCCCTACATGAACGTCAATGCGGAGGCCGAATTCACGCTCAAGGATGCTGCGCGCCGCAACCGCTATCGCGCCGGGACGGAGTTCACCCTGCTGCATAGCGCCAACGACACGGTCACCCTGGACCTGGACGTGCATGGCGGCGACCGCCGCTTCAATCAGGCTTACTTCGGCGTCACCGATGCGCAAGCCGCGCGCACCCGCTTTGCCGCCTTCAATGCCGGGTCCGGTGCGTATGCCGCCGCGGTAGGTGGCAGTTGGACGCACTCGTTGGGCGACCACTGGGCCACCACGTTGGGGGTCACCGGAACGCGCTACCTGGACAACGCCGAAGACAGCCCGCTGGTGGCACGCCGCAGCGTGGTCAGCGGCAACCTCGCACTGACCTACAGCCGCTGAGCGGCATACACCGGGGGATCCAATGATGACGATGTTTTATCGCGGCCTGGTGTGCGGCACGTTGCTGCTGGGACTGGCCGCATGCAGCGGGCCGGAGGCGCCGGCCACCGAGACGCCGCGCGCGGTGAAGCTGGAGCGCTTCGGCAACGGGAGCGATAACCCACTGCAGGTGCCGGCGCTGGTGCGCCAGGAACAACGCGCCGAGCTGGGGTTCGAAGGGGCAGGCCGTCTGTCTGCGGTGCTGGTGGATGTCGGCGACCGGGTGACCCGCGGGCAACTGCTGGCACGGCTGGACGATGAGCCGCTGCGCCTGCGCGAACAGCAGGCCGATGCCAACGTGCGCGCGGCACTGGCGCAATCGGGCGAACGGCAACTGCAATTGCGCCAGCAACAGGCACTGTTCGATGACGGTGCCAGTTCCAGCGCCACCTTGACTGCCGCGCGGGCGGCGGCAGATGCGGCCGCCGCGCAGCTGCAGGTGGCCAGGGCCGACCTGGCCATGGCGCGCCGCGGCACGCGTCTGGGAGAGCTCCGCGCGCCCTTCGATGGCAGCGTGGTGGCGCGCCTGCAACAGCCGCAGGCCGATGTGGCGGCGGGGCAGGCGGTGCTGCAGGTGGAGGGGCAGGGCCATGTGCAACTGGTCGCCACGCTGCCGGCAACTGCCGGTGCCGGTCTGGTGCCGGGGCAAACCGTGCATGCCCGTGTGGTGGATGCGGGCGACGCGCCGATCGAACTGCGTCTGCGCAGTCTTTCCAGCCGCCTGGACAATGCCACGACGGTGCAGGCGTTGCTGGAACCGCTCGCCGCTGCGCCTTCGCTGCGCAGCGGCGACAGCGTGATGCTGACGCTGCCGCCTGCTGCCGCTTCCACGCCGAGCGTGCCGTTGTCGGCGGTATTGCCCCGACTCAACCGGCAACAGGCCAGCGTGTTCGTTTACCAGCCGGCCACGCGGGCCGTGATCGAACGCGCGGTCGACCTGGGAACGATCGTCGGCGAGCGCGTCCAGATTCTGCGCGGGCTGCGGACAGGCGAGCAGGTGGTGAGCGCCGGTGTGGGCTTCTTGGTGAACGGCCAGCCGGTGACGCCACTGCAGGCGCAGACGCAGCTGAGCGGAGGTCGCACGCCATGAAGCTGACCCAGATGGCGATGCGCTCGAGCCGGCTGACGTTGTTTGCCGCAGCGATGATCCTGATCGGCGGCATCGTGGCGTTTCTCGGTTTCCCATCGCAGGAAGAACCGTCGGTGACCGTACGCGACACGCTGGTGTCGGTGGCCTATCCCGGCATGCCCAGCGAGCAGGTGGAAAACCTGCTGGCGCGTCCGGTGGAGGAGCGCTTGCGCGAGCTGGCCGGCATCAAGCGCATCGTCACCACGGTGCATCCGGGCAGCGCGATCGTGCAGCTGACCGCCTATGACGATGTGCAGGATCTGCCGGCGCTCTGGCAGCGGGTGTGCGCCAAGGCCGCGGAGGCCGGCGCGCAATTGCCTGCGGGCACGCTTGGTCCCTTTGTCGACGACGACTTTGGGCGCGTGTCGGTGGCGTCGATCGCGGTGACCGCACCGGGCTTTTCGATGAGCGAAATGCGCGGCCCGTTGCGGCGCATGCGCGAGCAGTTGTACGCCTTGCCCGGCGTGGAGCAGGTGAAGTTGTATGGCCTGCAGGACGAGGCGGTGTATGTGTCGTTTGATCGCGCACGGTTGCTGGCGAGCGGCTTGACGCCGTCCAGCGTGATGGCGCAGTTACGCGCGCAGAATGTGGTGGGTTCCGGTGGGCAGGTCGCGGTGTCGGGGCTGGCGCTGACCGTGGCCACGTCCGGCGAAATCCGCACGCCAGAGCAGTTGCGCGCTGTTCTGCTGAGCGTGCCGGGCGCACCTGCGGGCGGTGCCCGCGAGGTGACCCTGGGCGAGCTGGCAAAGGTGCAGGTGATGCCGGCCGACCCGCCGCAAAGCGCGGCCGTTTACCAGGGCCAGCCGGCGGTGGTGGTCTCGGTCTCGATGCAGCCGGGCACCAATATCGCCGAGTTCGGCAAGGCGCTGCGCGCCAAGCTCGACGACACCGCGCACGAGCTGCCTGTCGGCTTCACCCAGCACGTGGTGAGCTTCCAGGCCGATGTGGTCGAGCGCGAGATGGGCAAGATGCATCACGTCATGGGCGAGACCATTGTCATCGTCATGGCGGTGGTGATGCTGTTTCTGGGCTGGCGTACCGGGTTGATCGTCGGCGCGATCGTGCCGTTGACCATCTTCGCCTCGCTGATCGTCATGCGTGTGCTGAACGTGGAGCTGCAGACGGTCTCCATTGCCGCCATCATTCTTGCGCTGGGCTTGTTGGTGGACAACGGCATCGTGATTGCCGAAGACATCGAGCGCCGCCTGGTGGCCGGCGAGGAACGCCGCCAGGCCTGCATCGATGCGGGCCGGACGTTGGCGACACCCTTGCTGACCTCGTCGTTGGTCATCGTGCTGGCGTTCTCGCCGTTCTTCTTCGGCCAGACCAGCACCAATGAATATCTGCGCTCGCTGGCCACCGTGCTTGGCGTGACGCTGCTGGGGTCGTGGTTGCTGAGCATCACGGTGACGCCGCTGCTGTGTATGTACTTCGCCAAGGTGCATGTCACCAAGACCAGCGATGCAGCCGAATCGCGGTTCTATCGCGGCTACCGCCGTGTGATCGAACGCGTGCTGCAGCACAAGGTGCTGTTCATCGGCGCGATGACGGCGATGCTGGCAGTGGCGGTCACCGTGCTGGTGTCCATTCCATACGACTTCCTGCCCAAGTCCGACCGCCTGCAGTTCCAGATGCCGGTGACCTTGCAGGCGGGCAGCGATGCCCGCCAAACGCTGCGCACGGTGAGTGAACTCAGCCGCTGGTTGGGCGACCGCCGCGCCAACCCCGAGGTGGTGGACAGCATCGGGTATGTTGCCGATGGCGGGCCGCGCATCGTGCTGGGCCTGAACCCGCCGCTGCCGGCGGCCAACCAGGCCTACTTCACGGTCAGCGTGCGGCCGGGGACCGACATCGATGCGGTGATCGCACGGGTGCGCTCGCATGTGCGCAGCCACTTCCCCGCGCTGCGCGCCGAGCCCAAGCGTTTTTCGCTGGGCGCCACCGAAGCCGGGATGGCGGTGTATCGCGTGGTGGGTCCGGACGAGGCGATCCTGCGCAGCAGCGCTGCTGCGATTGCCAGGGCCTTGCGGGCGGTGCCGGGCACCGTGGACGTGCAGGACGACTGGCAGGCGCGCATTCCGCGCTATGTGGTGCAGGTGGACCAGCTCAAGGCCCGCCGCGCCGGTGTCAGCAGCGAGGACATTGCGCAGGCATTGCAGGGGCGCTACAGCGGCGTGGATGCCACGTTGATCCGCGACGATGGCACCGATGTGCCGGTTGTCGTGCGCGGCAGCACCGACGAGCGTGCCGCCAACGGCAACCCGGCCGATACGTTGGTGTACCCGCAGGCAGGCGGCGCACCGGTACCGTTGGCGGCGGTCGCCACGGTGCTGCGCGACAGCGAGCCGTCGGCGATCCAGCGGCGCAACCTCAGCCGTGCGATCACCGTGACCGCGCGCAACCCGCAACTGACCGCGACCGAGATCGTCGAGCGGCTGTCCGCGCCAATTGCCGCGCTCAAGCTGCCGCCCGGCTACCGCGTGGAGATTGGCGGCGAGCTGGAAGATTCGGCCGAAGCCAATCAGGCCCTGCTGCACTACATGCCGCATGCCTTGGGCGCGATCCTGCTGCTGTTCGTGTGGCAGTTCAACTCGTTCCGCAAGTTGTTCATCGTGCTGTCGGCGGTGCCGTTCGTGCTGATCGGTGCGGCACTGGCGCTGGTGATGACCGGCTATCCGTTCGGCTTCATGGCGACCTTCGGCCTGCTGGCGCTGGCCGGCATCATCGTCAACAACGCGGTGTTGCTGCTGGAGCGCATCGAAGCCGAACTTGCCGATGGCCTGCCGCGCCGCGAAGCGGTGGTGGCGGCCGCGGTCAAGCGGCTGCGCCCGATCGTCATGACCAAGCTCACCTGCATCGTCGGCCTGGTGCCGCTGATGCTGTTTGCAGGCCCGCTGTGGACGGGGATGGCGATCACCATGATCGGTGGGCTGGCGTTGGGCACGCTGGTGACGCTGGGCCTGATTCCGATCCTGTATGACCTGCTGTTCGGTTTGCGCCTGCGCCGCAGTGCTTGAGCGTGGCCGCCAAGCCGTGACGCGTGGCGGTCGGATGGGCGTGGACGGGGCGCTCAGAGGCGGGATGGACAAGTGCTACATCCCGACCCGGGCACCGGCCGCGCCCGCCTGGCGGTTGCGCAGTGATTCAATCGCCGATCTGGACAGCGTCTGCATTCGCCTGCCTGGCACGCCATACTGGTAACAGGCAGGCACACGCATCGCATGATGACCAAGGCAAAAAAGAAATCCGCGCAGCAAGCGCTGCAGGCACCTGCGCCGGTGTATCAACTGCATGTGGCATTGACCGGCAGTGCGCCGCTGATCTGGCGGCGCTTGCTGGTGTCGGGCGCAGTACGCCTGGCCACCTTGCATCGCGTATTGCAGCCGGTGATGGGCTGGAATGGCGCCCATCCCTACGAATTCGACCTCGGCGGCGGGCGTTACGGCGAATCCGGGCTGGATGTGCCCGAGCGTCCCCGGCTCAAGCATGCCGGGCGTGTCACGCTGGAAAGCGCGGTGGGCGAACTGGAAGGCTTCGAGTATTTCTACGGCGCCGGCCCTGGCTGGCAGCATCGGCTGCAAGTGGAAGCGCTGTTGCCGGCCGATGCCGGCCTGCGCGTGGCGCGCTGTGTGGACGGTGCCAATGCCTGTCCGCCGAATAGCAGTGGCGGCATTGGCGATTACCAGGCGCTGTTGCACATCATCGCCGACCCGGACCACCCGCGGCATGTGCAGGAATTGGCGAGCTTGGGTGGGCGCTTGGAACCTGGGCATTTCGATCTGGCAGAGGTCAATCGCCTGCTCGCGCGCGTGCGCGAGTGACAGCGGTGGCGCCTTTCATGGGCGAAGGCGCTGCAAACCTCGTCTCTTGTTCTCCTGGCGACGGCGTTGACGCAGTGCATGGGCTGATCAAGCCGCGTGCCGACCAGCGCCACTGCGGCTTGACGCCCGATCGGCTAGCCTGAGATCCCGGTGTTTCCGAAGTCCGCGCAATGTTCCGCTGGTTCGAGTCCCTGATCGATATCTTCCCGCCCATCGAGCGGGAGATGCCGCCACGCAGCGTGTGGCGCTTTTATCTGCATTATCTGCGGCCGTTGTGGCCGATCCTGCTGGCCACCTTGATCGCCGGGCTGCTGCTGGCGCTGGTGGAAGTGGCGATGTTCGACTTCCTCGGCCGCATCGTCGACATGCTTGCCGGCAAGCCTGGGCCGGACTTCTTCCGGCAGCATGCGGGCGAACTGATCTGGATGGCGGTCATCACGCTGGTGGCAAGGCCGTTCTTCACCGGCCTGCACAATCTGCTGGTCAATCAGGCGATCGTGCCGGGTCTTAGCAACCGTTCGCGCTGGCTGATGCACAACTACGTGGTGCGCCAGAGCCTGGGCTTCTTCAACAACGATTTTGCCGGGCGCATCGCCAATCGGGTGATGCAGACCGGCACCTCGCTGCGCGAATCGGCCGTGCAGATGGTGGATGCGCTGTGGTACATCGTGGTCTACACCGGCAGTGCCCTGTGGCTGTTCGCGCAGGCAGACCCCTGGCTGATGGCGCCGCTGCTGCTCTGGCTGGTGGTGTACGTCGCGCTGATGGCGTTTTTCGTGCCGCGCATGAAGGCGCGCGCATGGGTTGCCTCCGATGCGCGCTCCAAGGCGACCGGCCGCATCGTCGATGGCTATACCAATATTTCCACGCTCAAGTTGTTCGCCCATGCCGGCCGCGAACAGGCGTATGTGCGCGATGCCATCGACGAACTGGCGGTGAAACACCGCCGGCAGACCCGGGTGACCACCGCCATGGACACCGCCATCGCAGTGGCCAACGGCTTTTTGATCGTGGGGACCTGCGCGCTGGCGCTGTGGTTGTGGAGCCGCGGCCAGATCAGCGTGGGCGCGATCACCCTGGCCACCGGTCTGGTGATCCGTATCCACAACATGTCCGGCTGGATCATGTGGACGGTCAACGGCATCTTCGAGGACATCGGCACCGTGCAGGACGGCATGCAGACCATCTCGCAACCGGTGCAGGTGCAGGATGCAGCCGATGCGGTGCCGCTGCAGGTAACGCAGGGGCAGGTGCAGTTCGAGCACATCCATTTCCATTACGGCAAGCGCGGTGGGGTGATCGCCGGGCTGGATCTGCAGGTGCGTGCCGGCGAGAAGATCGGCCTGGTCGGGCCGTCCGGTGCCGGCAAATCCACCCTGGTCAACGTGTTGCTGCGGCTGTACGACCTGGAGCAGGGCCGCATCCTGATCGACGGGCAGGACATCGCAACCGTGACGCAGGAAAGCCTGCGCGGGCAGATCGGCCTGGTCACCCAGGACACCTCGCTGTTGCATCGCTCGATCCGCGATAACCTGCTGTATGGGCGGCCGCAGGCCAGCGAGGCGCAGATTCTCGATGCCGTGCGCAAGGCACGCGCCGACAGTTTCATCGACACGCTGATCAATGGCGAAGGCCGCCGCGGTTTCGATGCGCATGTGGGCGAGCGCGGGGTCAAGCTCTCCGGCAGTCAGCGCCAGCGCATCGCGATCGCGCGGGTGCTGCTGAAGGACGCGCCGATCCTGATCCTGGACGAAGCGACCTCGGCGCTGGATTCGGAAGTGGAGGCCGCCATCCAGGACAGCCTGGACGCGCTGATGGGCAACAAGACGGTGATCGCCATCGCTCACCGCCTTTCGACCATCGCACGCATGGACCGGCTGGTGGTGATGGATGCCGGCAAGATCGTCGAGACAGGCACGCATGCGCAATTGATTGCGCATGGCGGCCTGTATGCACGGCTTTGGGCGCGGCAGACCGGAGGGTTTGTTGCTGCGGATGCGTGACGGAAAGCTACGTGTAAGGACACGCGACTGGGGTAACGCGGGTTGGAAACTGGCCAATAGACATTGGCGGCGACCTAAGCCCCTCTCCCATCGGGAGAGGGGTTGGGGTGAGGGTCCGGGGCGAAGCCACTTGCTAGTTTTGGATGACACAAGGCTTCATGGTCGATTGAATTCGCACCAAGAAAATGCGTCCTCTATGAGGCACGCGAGGCTTCGCCCGTACCCTCATCCGCCCCTGCGGGGCACCTTCTCCCGCGGGGAGAAGGGAAATGCTCACTCGATCGGTTGATCCAGCATCAGCTCGCGGGCGAAGCGTACCGGCGGTGCACCGTAGGACAGCATCTTGTCGTGATAGGCCTTCAGGTTGAAGGTCTCGCCGAGCTTGTCCTGTACCGCCTTGCGGGTGTCCAGATGTTCCTGCACGCCGACGAAGTAGGTCGGGAGCTGTGCGGAGGAGAGCTGCGCACGCACCCACTTGCCCGAGGCTTCGCTTTCCTGCTGGAAGGTGTCGTGGGTCATCAGGCGCATCGCCTTGTCGCGATCCCATCCGTCCACATGCACACCCTGGTCGAGAATGGCATTGGCAATGGTGCGCAGGTAGAACTTGAGCTGCACCAGGTGGAACAGCGGGTCGTTATCCAGGTAACCCTGCTCCTGCATCATGCGCTCGGTGTACACCGCCCAGCCTTCGGCGAACATGCCCGAGCGCAGCACCGCGCGCAGCGTGGAGGGGAACTTGGCCGAATGCCAGCCTTCCAGGTAGTGACCCGGCGTGCCCTCATGGATGCTGAGCAGCTGGATCATGCGGGTGTTGTATTCGCGCAGGAACGAATCGACCTGCTTGTCGTTCCAGTCGTCGGGAATCGGCGATACCGCGTAGAACGTCTTGAGATTCTTGTCGAGCGGGCCGGGCGAATCGCAATACGCGACCGCCACGCCACGCTGGAACTCCGGCATCAGGATGATGTCCACCGGCGAATCGGGTAGCGTCATCAAGTCCTTCTGGCGCACGAATTCGGTGGATTGGGCCAGCGCTGCCTTGGCCGCGTCCACCACCTTGTCGCGCGCCGGCTTGTCGGCATACGCCAGTTCCAGCGCCGCTTCGATCGCCGCTTGCTGCTGGTCGTCGGTGGGCGATTCGGGCAACTTGGGAGCGCCGGGCTTGTCCTTGAGCACCGTGCGTGCAATCCCGTACATGTCGCTGCGCACGCGCTTGAGCTCGGATTCGGCGCGCTGTTTGATGTCGGCACGCGACAGCGACGACAGCAGCGCGAATTTCAGCTTCTGATCGTATTTTTCCGCACCGATGCGGAAGTCGCCCTTGGCATTGGGGACCAGCACGGTGTCCAGCCAGGTCTGCTGCTCGGCCACTGCCTTGCGCAGGTTGTCGATGGCCGCCTGCGCACGCGCCGCCTCGATCGGGCCAAGCTGGCTGATGTTGGGGGCGATGAAGCTGTCGACGATGCTCAGGATGCCCTTGTTCTGCTTGGCCACCGTTTCGGCATGGATCTTCGGCACGCGCGCCGGGTCCAGGTTCTCGCGTGCCTGTGCAAAGATGCTCGGGATCTTTTCCATGCGCTGGGTGGCCGCGGTCAGGCGCTCGGGCAGCGGCGCGAATTCGCGCGCCATCAGGCTGTACAGCGCGCTGCCGGCCAGCCCGTTGTAGACCTGCGGGTCCCAGGCCCAGCTTTGCAGCACCTCGGTATTCCAGATCTCCGATTGCAGCTGATTGCGCAGGATGGCCGCATCCACCTGGTTCTCGCGCGAAAGCTTGGCCACGTCGATCGCATCCAGGGTGGCCAGCAGCTTCTTGCCCGCATCCACGCTGCGCTGACGGCCGCCGGCGCTCAGGTCGTCGATTTGCGCATCGAAGCGGTGGTCGCCGGTCTGGGTGGCGGTCACCGGCGACAGCTGCATCCAGGTGTCCAGGGCCTGTTTGGATAATGCGGCAAAGCGCGCATCCGGGGTCTGTGCCTGGCTGGCGGCAGGCGCGGCTGCATCGGCGCGCGGTGATTCGGGCTGTTGCTGGCAGGCGCTGAGGCCGGTGAGCAGGGCGAGGACAAGCAGGCGTTGACGCATCGTAGGTCCTGGTGGAATCAAACCGCCAGCATAGGCATCTGCGCCCACGTGCGCATCCGCCATTGGTGTAGGGCAGCCAATAAATCGACGGCGCTCACCGCCAGGCGGGCGCGGCCGAGGCTTGGACCAGCGTGTGCCGCCTGACCCTGCGGATCATGCGCGCCCTCCATGTGCCCTGACAGATGCGCACCACGTGTGGGTGAGCGCCCCGATCCTGCCGGCCGTGCAGCGGCGCAATCGCCCGGGGGCACACGACGGCTGCACGTTGCGGGCGCGATCGCTCGTACACTCCGGTTCCCGGGCGCCGCCTCGCTACCCAGGCGGCGCGTACACGCAACATCATGCTTGCCATCCGCACGGTGGCCTGTTCCAAGGAGGATCACATGCACTATGCCGGTAGCTGTCATTGCGGACGCATCGCGTTCGATCTGCAGACCGAAGCGCCCATCACCGAGGTCTACGACTGCAACTGTTCGCTGTGTCGCCGCCGTGGCGGTTTGCTCTGGTTCGGCGCGCGCACGCAGCTGCAGCTTCAGGCCGCACCGGAAGCTGTGGGCAGCTACCGCTTCAATCAGCAGCACATCGATCACCACTATTGCACGCAGTGCGGGATCGCGCCCTTCAGCGAGGGCCTCAACCCCAAGACCGGCGAAATGGGCGTCGCGGTCAATGTGCGTTGCCTGCCGGCAGTGGATCTTGCCGGGCTGCAGGTGCATGCAATCGACGGAGCCAGCCGATGAGCCGTGCCATGCAGCGGTATGCCGCGGCCATGCTGCTGGGATGGGCGCTGTGCGGGTGTGCGAAGCATCACGCGGAGATCGCGGCCGACGGCGGGGCTGCGGCGCCGGCACCGCCTGCCGCGCAGGGCAATGCCCTGGCCTACGAGCACGATGTGCGCATCGAGCTGCCTGCCGACCAGATCGGCCAGCGCATCGCCGCGATACGCACTGCCTGCCAGGACGCGCAGTTCGGCGACTGCGCCTTGCTGGCGGTCGAGCAGGAAGGCGGGCGCGATCCCAGTGGGCGCGTCAGCGTACGGCTGGCACCGGAAGGGATCGAACCCATGGTGCAGTTGGCCGGCCAGCATGGCGATGTCGCCGCGCGTAGCACGCGGGCCGAAGATCTGGCCCAGCAGATCGCCGACACCGGCCTGGCACAGGCGCGGCTGCAAAAAGAGCATGCGCGCCTGCTGGAATTGCAGCAGCGCCGCGATCTGGCGGTGACCGATCTGCTGGCTTTGTCCAAGCGGCTGGCCGAGATCGAAGCCGAGGCGCAGCAGACCCAACAGCAGGCCGCGCAGCAGCAGCGCCGGGTGCGCACGCAGTTGCTGACGCTCAATTTCCGCAGTACCGGTGGCGAGCAGGGCAGGGGCGAGATCGCACAAGCCGCTGCCGAGTTCGGCGAGGTATTTTCCAGCAGCGTGGCGTTCGTCATCCGCGCAGTGGCAGCGCTACTGCCGGTGGCTGCGGTTGCACTGATCGCCGGCTGGTTGTTGTTGCAGGCGTGGCGCTGGCGCGTACGTCGGCGCCGGATGTCCTGATGTACCGCAGCTGCGCGGGACTGCCGTGCAGCTGCGGGGTCATCCGACCGATCAGTGCATGCGGCGTGCGCTGTCAGCGCTCGGTCGCACGCGGCTTGAGCGCGCAGCGGCATGCCCAAGCGACGCAGGACGCGTCATGGCGTCGCGTGCGATCCAGCAACGCAGCACTGTCGCCACAGGTAGGGCTGAGCCCGGCTCAACCTTCGTCCACTTCGTATTCCACAAACACGTCCAGCTGCAGTGCCAGCTCTTGCACCGCGTCGCGGACCTTCTGCGCGGTGGCCTCGTTGCCGGCTTCCACTTCGAACTCGTGGCTGCCCGGACCTTCGTCGTCCGACAGGCCTGCCGAGCTGGAATCTTCGTCGTCCAGGTGCGGCATCAGATCGTCCACTTCTTCCACGTGCTCGATGCCGTCGATGCTTTGCAGCAGGTTGGCAATGGCACGCGCGTCGTCGTCGGTGCCGGTGATGCGCATGCGGAGGGTAGGCATGGGAGTGTCCTGTGGATTGGGGACATCAAGCCTAGGCATCGCCAGGACAAAACGAGGTGATGGCGCGCTGCTCACATCACGCGGGCCGTGCCGGCCATGCCTGGCTGGTAACGGGGTCGGACTGCATCACGCGGCCTACTGCGGCGCGCAGCATCGTGGGCACGACGTAGTGGTGATGCGCATGATGGATACAGGCCATGTAGACACGGCCAAACCCGTTGCGGCAGCTCACCCGGGTGGCCATGGTCAGCTCGATCTCGTGCGTGCCGACCCGGCGCAATGCCACCGACGAGCGGAAGCGCAGATGTTTGTCGTCGGCGCCCAGCACGATCTGCACGTGCTGCCCATCGGCGTCGCTGCGTTGTGCCAGCACCGGGAAGCGCCCGGCAAAACGTTGCGCTGCGCTCGGGTCGAGCAACGAAGACACCGGGCAACCCAGGTGCGAGGTACGTAGTCCCAATGGCTTGACCATCAGGTTGCGCAGGCGCATCAAACCGCTCACGCCGCCCGGCGGTTGATCGACGAATGCCTGCAGCAAGTCGCACATCAGGCCTTGCAGGCTGTCGCTGCGCAGTTGGCGTGTGTCCAGGCGCAACTGATGGGTGTCCTGAAAATGCACCTGTCCGCTCAACTGCTCGCGCAGCAATGCATCGGCCGGCAATTCGTGCAGCGAGCGGATCCGTAGCGGTGCCACGCGGGTGGCGACAAATCCGGGGCGGCGGGTGCGCGGCGGCAGCTGGCGGATGCGCCCGCTCCAACGGCGCGCACGGCTGCAGGCGCGCTGCTGCCAGCTCTGCGGTTTGACGTGCAGCGACAGCGAAACGGTAGGCACATCCGCCGCACGAAAGGCATCGGACTGCAGCAGCGCCGCGACAGGGGGCGGCAGCAGTTCGGTCAAGCTGGCAATGGTCGCCGTGCCCTGGGTGACCAAGGCTTGCTGCTCGGGGCTCAAGTCGCCGCCGGCTTCGTCCGGATGGCAGGACAGCACAAAGAACGCCGAGTGTGCCGCGTTCCCTTGCGCAGGCACGAACCGGTGCCACGTTCCGCCGCCGAAGCGCACCGTAAACAGGCTATCGCCGGGCAGATCCACGTAGCGCAGCGCCTGCAGGAAGGCCCGCGGGTCCTGACGCAATTGCTGCGCCGAGGCGGTGGAAAAGCGCAGTTGCGCACCGCCGCTTCCGGTGATTGCGGTGAACACGCGATTGCCGGCATGGCAGTGGAATGGATGCCCCTGCGGCCCGACCGAAAACGAAAATAGCGAGGCACGATCGTCATGGCCGAAGTCGGGTGCGGACAGCTGCGCCGACGGTTCGTCCAGGGCATCGTGGTGTGCCGGGTGGTGTCGCTGCCGTTCGCCGGTCTGCGCGATCAAGCTATCGCCTGCGCCTGGGTCCAGTTGCGCAATCAGCATCACCTCGACCGGGCGGCCGCCGCTGTACGAGGGCAGCGATACGCGCGGAAAGCTTGTGTCTGCGACGATCCGTTGGTGGTCCATGGCATGTCCTTGCAGCAGAAGTCGAGTGGAGGATTAGCGGGTTTTTTTGGCCAGCTTGCGTGACTCGCGCTGCAGCGGGCCTGCCTTGGGGCAGACCTCAAATGCGAAGCCGCTGAGCGTATTGACCATGTTGTCGGGCGTCAGCCGATACACCACGAATTGGCCGCGCCGCTCGCTGCTGACCAACCCGGCTGCAGACAGCACGGAGAGGTGGCGCGAAATGGCCGGCGCGCTCATCGAAAACCGTTCGCCGATCTGCCCGGCAGTCAGTTCCTGCGCAGACAGGTAGGCCAGGATTTCCCGGCGTGGCCGGGAAGCCAGGGCTTCGAAGATGCGATCGATGGACATGGGTGGGTTAGCTAATTAACGAATTAGCTAATTAATGATCTTGATAGGGATGGCTGTCAAGCGATTTATGCAGTGTCGCTCAGGACGTGCTGGTAGCCACTTTCCTGCGGGGCGCCGATCTACCGCTTGCGCACCGATGGTGCGCAAGCGCGCGGAACGGGGGTTTGAGGTGAAGGTACGCGCCGAAGCCGCAAGTGCACCGGACTCCACTAGGCTTCGCTCTTACCCTCATCGGCCCCTGCCGGGCACCTTTTCTCGTAGCGTGAAAGGGCAGCGAAATGTTTCACGCAAACAGCCAGATACCCGCGCAACTTCATTCCGCCGCCGATGCGCTACGCAAACGCCGCCTCGCACGCGGCTCCTGCACGCCTTCGCTCAGCGGCAACGCCACCAATTCGGCGGGCAGTGCCGGCATCGGGGTGCGTTCGTCCTGTGCTTCGCGCTTGAGCCAGTCGATGAACAATGCCGCGGCCGGGCTAAGTTCGCGGTGGCTGGGGTGCACGATGTAGTACGCGTAACGCGCCTTCAGCGTGGGGCCGGGCAGGCGTACCAGTTCGTAACGCTGCAGGTAGGGCTGGGCGATGTGCTTGCGCGCCAGCACCGCGCCCAGGCCATACACGGCGGCGCGCATCGCGTCGGTGCTGTCGTTGAAGGTGTGCATCGGCGGCACGGTGGTACCGCGGACCTGGGCTGCGCGGAACCAGTCGCGCCACCCCTGCGGCGACATGTCGGTCAGTAGCGGTAATTGCGCGATCTGCGCCGGCGTGCGCAGGGCAGCCACTTCCGGCAACGACGGTGAGGCCACCGGGAACAGTTCGTCGTCCATCAGGTGATGCGAGGTCAGTCCGGGCCAGGCGCCTTGGCCATAACGAATACCCAGGTCCGGGCCGCCTTCTTCGAAACGCGAAAAGGCCGTATCCGATTGCAGGTCCATACGGATATGCGGATAGGCGCGGCAAAAGCGCGGCAGCCGCGGCAACAACCAGCAATACGACAGCGACCGCAACGTGGTAACGCGCAGTGGAATGGCGTCTTCGCGCGGATGCAGGTTGCCGGCTACCGCCGCGATCTCGGCCAGCGCAGCGGTGGCCGCATCGGCCAGCTGGCGGCCTTCGGCGGTGAGTTTGACGCCACGCGGTAGCCGCTGGAACAAGGTCGCACCCAGCAGCGCTTCGAGCTTGCGCACATGGTGGCTGACCGCGCTGGCGGTGAGGTGCAGTTCTTCGGCGGCGTGGGCGAAATTCTGGTGGCGGGCGGCAGCGGCGAACACGCCCAGCGCAGGTAACAAGGTAGGGCGCAGATTCATCGAGGCATGAGTGAGATTTGTGGCTCGCCCCGATACTACGCGCTTGTCGCGCCCCTGGTGGCAGCCGATGCTGCATCATCCCTTCGCGACGATCGTGCCATGTCTCTTAGTCTGCCTGCTGCCGTCTTCTGCCGTTTCATCCCCGCATGGCACGGTTCGGGAGCACGGCCATGAGCGCCCAATCGTCGGTGCAGCCCGAGCTTGCGGTACGTCAATGGCGTACGCCGCTTGAGCTTGGTTTTCTGGGCGTGGTGTGGGGCTGCTCGTTTTTGTTCATGCGCGTGGCCGCGCCCAAGTTCGGCACCGTGGTGCTGGTGGAAATTCGCCTGGCGCTGGGTGCGTTGGTGCTGCTGCCATTCCTGTGGCTGGCACGCGAACGTTTCCCGTTGCATCGCTGGCCGATGCTGGCGGCAATCGGTGTGCTCAACTCTGCGTTGCCGTTCCTGCTGTTCGCCTGGGGCGCGCAACATGCACCGGCGGCAGTCGGGGCGATCTGCAATGCGATGACGGTGCTGTTTACCGCGCTGATCGCCTTCCTGTTTTTCGGCGAACGGATCGGCACGCGTCGCGCGCTGGCCTTGCTGGTGGGGTTTATCGGCGTGCTGGTGCTGGCCACCGGCAAATCCGCCGGCTTGAGCGTCGGGCCGGCAGCGCTGGCTGGTGCAACTGCCTCGCTGCTGTACGGCATCGGCTACAACCTGGTGAAGCGCCATATGGGCGATTTGCCGCCTGCTGCGTCGGCGGCGTCCACCCTGGGTTGCAGTGCGCTCTTGCTGGCGCCCTTGGCCTGGTGGCAATGGCCGACCACGCCGGTGCCGGCGGTGGCGTGGGCCTGCGCCACCGCGTTGGGTGTGGTGTGCACCGGGCTGGCATTCTTGATGTACTACCGGCTGATCCAGCGCATCGGCCCGGCGCGTGCGTCCACGGTGACCTATCTGGTGCCGGTGTTCGGCGCGCTGCTGGCATGGTCGCTGCTGGGCGAACCGCTCACCTGGACCATGCTGGTGGCCGCGGTGCTGATCCTCGGCAGCGTCGCCTTCAGCCAGCGCGCCCGCTGACGGGGCGCGACTCGCTCTTGCGATTCCCGATTCAACCGGCCGGCGGCACACGCACCGGCAACGGCACATTGCACAGGTCGATGTGCCCGGCCGGGCGCTTGTAGAAATCGTCCTTGCGGTTGCGGCGCGCCTCGACCACATCGCGGAAGGTCTGGCTGTCGGTACGCAGCAATTGCAGTGGCGTGCGCTCTGGCGCAGGCACTTCGCTGGCCAGCCGGATCGCGCGGATCGGTGCGCGTTGCGCGGGGTCTTCGTAGAAGCCCATCGGGTCGGGGCCGCGCGGCGTCACGCTGAGCAATTCCATGCCCTTGACCACACGCCCGACCACGGTGATGTTGCGATCCAACTGGCGCGGCGATTGCCCGGTGACCACGTACAGTTCGGCGCCGATGCTGCTGTCTTCGTCGTTGTTGCGGCCTGCGCCCAGGGTGCCGTAGCAGTGCGCCAGCCAGGTCTTGCCGGTGGCCGTGTCGCGGCCGACCGGGAAGCCGTCGACAAAGCCCACCTGCGGCGCCCAGCCATCGCTGTCGGGCAGGCGCTGGAAATCCAGGCCCTGCGATGCGCGTTCGAATTCGGCCGGCAGATGCGTCTTGGCCGAGCCAAGCGATTTGGCCTTGGCCGGCGTCTCGCCATCGGGGTCGCCGAACTGCACCACGAAATTGTCCTGCGAGCGATAGATGCTCAGCCCGTCCCAGAAGCGCTCATGCGCCAGCGTGCGAATGTTGGCGACGTGCTCCGGCGCAAATTGCGGCGCCAACTCGATGATGACCCGTCCGGCATCCAGCTCCAGGTACAGCGTGCGGTCCGGATCGAGCACGCGCCACGCGCTGGCCGGCGAGCTGTCCAGAATCTGTTGCGGGCTACGGTAAGCCGCGTTGGCGGCTACGGGTAACAGCAGGGCGAGCAGGCAGGCAGCAGCAACAGTGCGCAGGAGCATGAAGGCAGCCAGCAGGGAGGTGTCTGCGATTCTTGCCGACCACGCGCCCAGACGCAAAGCATGCATCGCATGGCATGACGCCGACGCAGTGCGCCGGCGTCATGCACAGATGCTAGACCTGCCGCGGGCAGGAGGTTACGGATTGTTGCGCACGTGCGGGCTGGTGTGATGCTCGGCAGTGCCATGGTTGTTGCGGAACAGCGGTACCAGCTGCCACAGCGCCGAGAACCCCACCAGCGTGTAAACCACACGCGACAGCAGTGCGTCCTGTCCGCCGAACAGTGCGGCAACCAGATCGAACTGGAACAGGCCGACCAGCCCCCAGTTCAATCCACCGACGATGAGAAGCACCAGAGTGATGACGTTGATCGCTTTCATGAAAGCATTCCATGTGGGTTGGGAAACCCCAGACTCCGCATGCCCCAGCGAGCAGGCCGTGAGCGTCGCCCGCTGGCGGCCCGCTTTGCACACATGTCGCTCACATCCGCCAGCCATGCGGGTGGTGTCTGTGCGCTTGGGCAGCGGTCGCCAGCCGCGCGATGGCCGGTGACCAATGCCTTGGCAGACAGGCGGCGACCCGACATGGATAGGAGCGATATCGCTTCGTTCACCGCCGAGGCGAACGATGCAGCGGCGTGCATCTTCGGCCTGATGCCGCCGCTGGTCCGGCACTGAGTCCGCTTCGGCATCCGCCTGCCGGCGCGGCTGCCGAGGAAGCAACACACCCCGCGTCAATCGACGTCGGTAACGGACAAGGCAGCGTCCGGTGCGGCGGCCATGTTGCAGGGAAGCGACGCCCTGCAACATGCCGGATCATCACCTCACACCAGGTGCTTGGAGTGTTTGCCGGCCATGCGGGCGAACTCGTGCAGTTCCGTCCCCAAGTTCCGAGCGCTCTTGGACCGCGTTATCTCGTTGTTGGTCGGTTCCAGCCTCGATCGGTTCGGGCTACTCGGGGCCGAAACATGTTCCCGGCGCGGTGGTGCCGCCCTGGATGTCGATGGCAAATCCTGTGGCTGGCTGGAAGAGGTGCTTGCCTCCTGCACAGACAACGCTCTTGCCGTTGCCAGCAGCGCTTCAACATCATTGCCCTCCAACAAGGCGTTGATGGCCTTGCTGGCCTTGGTCCCACGTCGCTGGGAGAACGTTTCATACATGGCGCCCAGGACTCCGCGGCCTAGCTGCTTCCCCAGCCCGATGTCGGTGCTTCCCTCGCGACGGTTGTTCTTGATGGTGATGGCGGTGTGCTGGTTCAGGGCGCCAACGGCGGCCATGCCCCCGGAGATCGCCGAGACCGCCAGGCTTTGCGGGAGCGGAACATTGCGGGTCCCGCCCTGGGAGGCCGAAACGAGTTTGCTGATTACCGACGATGCGGCGCTGCCCAGGAAGATCAGATGGAACATCTGGCCGATGCGCTGTGCGGTTTGCGCGGTGAACTCGAGATAGTTGTACTTCTTGGCGATATCGTTGAACAGCTGCTGCGACAGCACGGACTTCTCGGCGCCGATAAGCAGCTTGGATGCGGTGCCGTTCGGGTCGATTTCGTCGAGCCTGCCTTCGCGCAATGCCTCAAGGTCGTTGCGCACCAAGCGCAGTTCCTGCATCGCCTTGCTGGCGTCGCCGGCCTCGATGTCGCGGTCGTCCGCCGTGATTGCGCCTGGCTGCGTACCCTCTGCTGTCACTGCATCCGCCAGCAGCTTCTCCAACTCGGCGACCCCGGCGGTGACGCGCTTGACCAGCGCTTGGGTGGGCGACTGGATCAGGCTGCGTAGCTTGTCGGTCTTGATGTCCTCTGCGCTGACCGCCGCGCCGCTGGCCAGCTTCTGCTTGCCTGCGTCGGTCAGTACATCGGCGTACAAGAGGTTGAGCTTGTTGTTGGCTTCCTGCTTGGCTTGCTCGTCGAAGCCGGCGGCCACATGTTGCGCAGCCGTCATCAACATCGCGCCAACCGTCTGCGCCGTCGGCGACAGCGCACGCATCGCGCCTGTCTTGCTGAGCAGCCCCAGCGTGCTGGCCACCGGCGAACGCATGATGCGTGGAACGGCCTGCCGGCGGTTGCCCTGACACTGGCGATCGTGTGCGCCCTGGGTCATGACGAAATCATGCTGGGCCTGGTGCAGCTCCTTCTCTGCTGCCAGCAAGACGTCGGCTGCCGCCGCGCGTTCCTTACTTGAGGAATTTGGATCGCTCTGAATCTCGCGAAACACGTCGCAGGCTTTGGCGAACGTTTCGATCTTTTCCTTGAGGGCGTGTGCCAGTTCGGGGAGCCAGTGCTTGTCGTTGATCTGCTTCTTGTCCGGCACGATGACGTGTGCGCCGTGTTCGCGAATCGACTCGCACAGGCTGACAACCGCCGATTGTTGGCCGGCATTCACAGGTGCGGCGACCAGCATGGTGGCCAGGCCGAACCCTGCGCCGGCCCACGGTTGGCGTGTCGCATAGTTGATCCACGGCGAGACGATGTACTGCATGACATTGGTGAGGAAGCTGCCGCTCGGGTTGGGCATGCCGGAAAGCAGTGCGGTGCGCCGCAGCGTGGCTACGTCGTTTTCGTTCAGCCCCTGCGCCTTGTACCAATCGATCACATCGTGTTCGCTGATGCGGCTGACCAGATCCGCATGCGTGGCCGCGCGTGCCTGCGCACCCGTGGTGCCGGGCGATTTCATCGGCCTGAGCCTGCTGATCAGATCGGCCGCCAAGTCCGGTGCGATTGCGCGTGCATTGTCCGAAGCCAACTGCTGACGAAGCCGTGCCAGCGTCGCCTTCGTTGCATTCGATGAGGTTACCGGTTGAGGGACGAGGGCCTGGGCGTCTTGCTCGGGCCTGGCTAGGAGCGCCCCTAGCGTGTTTGCGCCACTGCGCCTGACGGGCGCACGCCCAAGTGGGCTGAGTGCGGGGTCCGGCGCGGATTGGTGTGTGACGGCCGCAGAGGTTGAGGCAGTGGCGAGCTCTGTTTCCTGGATCTCAGGCAAGTGCGACCCCGCACTGCGGCTGGCCGAATCGACGGATGCGGATGACTTCATCGGGACATCTCCTGACGTGTATACGGCAGATAGATTGCGTGCGTACCGGACGATTGGTGCGCATCGCATGGGATTGCATCGCAGATGCCGTGGAACCTCCCTCCCGTAGCGAAGTTCCTGGTGCAATCCTGAGCCTGCCGGTATTGGTGGAGGCGAAGTGGTGAATGCACTGCGCGAAAATTGAACTACCAGACGCGTATGCCCGCTGTCTGTCCAGCAGATTTTCTATCGCCGTACGCGAACCAAATCAGGTTCCGAAGCGGCGCCTGGTATGCAATGGATGTGGAGCGTGACAGAGGGCAGTCTTTTCAAATGCACTGGCGCTCTGCAGTCGGCCGGTCTCTGTCTCGTCAGCAGCCTTCCAAAGATGCGCGTCCAGGGCGAGCAGGTCGTCGTGGGTGCATGCCAATGGTGCTGCGCGTCAGGACTGCCGCGCCGGACGGCGCGCCAGGCGATGGTCATTGGCGACGGGTATGGCCTGAGGTGCCGAAAAATCTGTGGCCACCACAGCCTTGATCGCTGACTTGAGCAAACAGGCAAGCGTGCGGATCGAACTATTTGCGTGAGGCTTTTGCGCTTCGTGCGTTGCGCCGGTGATTCGCGCTTTCTTTGCGGTGACCGGGCGCTGACAGTGACACTGCCCAGGCAGAGCCAAGCGATGCAGCTCGCACTTTCATTGTGAGATACCTCAAATGACATCCGATCAGATCAATGTTGATTCCATGGTGGCTTCGTTCTTTTCCGGTCTTGGTATTCGCCTGGGCCTGACCGATGCACTGGTGCAGCGCCTGCGTGAAGGCGAGACCGTTCTCGGGCCTGCGGGCATGCTGTGTCGCGTGCATGCACAGCCCCGGAACGATGGTGTGTCGGGATTTCCGGAAGTCATCCTGCCGTTGGCCGCACGCGAACTCGAGGGCGACGAGGTCGTCACGCTGCTTGCGCTGCAAGAGCAACTGCTGACCGAGTACGGGTGGCGGCTGACGATGTCCAACCTGGGCCTGCTGTGCATCTGCCCGTTGCTGCTCGCGCAGACGCCCGAAGACGTGGCAGCCACTCTCGAGCGGGGGCAGATCGTCGCACGTGTCGTGCTGGATGCGCTGGTGACGCAGGCGGGCAGCGCCAGGGAGGCTGTCGTATGAAGCTCCAACGCCAGAACAGCGCTCCACCGTCCATCCCAAGTGGATCGTCCGCAAATCCCGGTGCCGCGCACGCAAGCGAACCATTCGTGCCAGAGCCGCAGACGCCGCGTTCGACGGTGCTAAAGGGGCTGGCGGAGCCGAGCCCGCGCTTGCGCGCGCGTGCAGGCAAGACCACAACGCTGCCGTCGGGTGAACTATCCCCCGCCAAGACCAGGCAGTGGCGTCCGGAAGCGGGTGAATCCTCCCGCGCTGCGTCTGAGCGCGCGGAGCGCCAGCATCGCGCTGGGCGGCATCCAGGCAACCAGCAGGCGGCTTCTTCTTCGGCGACGCAGGGGGCTTACGCGCAGCGTTGTGTCGCCGCTTGCGAACGCCTGAAGGCGCAACTGCGTGCAGGTCTGAAGGCTCGCCCGTTTGCGGAGCCGTCGGACGAGCAGCTCGCATTGCAGGCGGAATACGTGCAGTGGGCCGATGCCCGCTTGCAGGAGCGTATTGAGGCATTCGGTCCGGACGCTGCCTACGAAGTTGCCGGGGATATGAAGGCGGTCGGCAGGAAAGCGTCGCTGCCCATTGCGTATGAAAGTCTCAGATCGTTTTTCGTTGGCGCGTTGCGGACGCCGCTCGGCATTTCTGCAGCCACTGCCTACCAGAGCAACCGCCCGCCCGCTTCCGAGCCATTGAGTACAGCGACCCTGGCTGGGGTGATCTCGGGAATGGGGTCGCATGCCTGCGACACGCTGTTGATTCCATCGATGGACAGGCGCGCGCGCGTCGCCAATCTGCCGCGTTTCCAGGCGATCGATCCCAAGATCCTGGTGCCGGACCCGCCGCCGGTCCTATTGGAAATCACCCCTGAGGGAAGCAAGCGCTTCGTGCGTCCCGGAGAAAACGGTACGCCGACCCGTGCCGAGCTCACGGCACAGGCCTATGACCGTCGGGCAGGAATCGCGCAGCGTCAGTCCGTGCTGGACGATACGGCGCTGGACACCATGCTGCTCAGGCCGACCATCAGCGGCGGCTTTAACGCCGCGCGGCGCACCTCAGGGGACCCCTCCACCCGTACGGCGGTTGCCGAAGTTGGCCTGGCCGGGCTGGCGGTGGGTGGTGCAGGCGCTTTGCATAAGGCGTTGCTGGACACCGGCAAGGCAATGGGGCGCACTGGCCAGATGACGGTTCCCGATTTGCTCGGTGGGCATCAGCGCTTGAATCTGTTCGCTCTTGCATTGCCGGACAAGACACGACCTCCTGCCACGTGGTCCGATGCGGTGCATTTTCCCAGCTATCTGTTGCAGACCGGTCAGGAAGCGATGGCATTAGCGAGACAGGCGTTCAGCACGGCGAACGCGGCAACGACGGCGCTGCGCGATGTGCTGGGACGCCATATGGTCGGCAATGTGTTGGCCAACATGGCTTCGTTGGGTGCCACCAGATTGATCGCTTCCCCGCTGAGAGGAGGGTATGGCGGCGGCAGCTTGCCCGGAGAGGCCGACAATTCTCCAGCATGGGTGTTGCAGCAAGGAGCGCAGATGTTCTTCAACGATGTGGGGTGGAATGCGCTGAAAGCCAAGAACGGCACAAATACCACCCAGGCCACGCGATTGGATCACGAGCGCGCCATTGCAGCGGCCGAGCAGGATAGAACGATTTCACGCACCTTGCAGACGCTCGCCGAGCCCTTGGACACAGCGCTTGGCTTGCTTCCCCCGCCAGCCCAGGGCGAAGTGCCGCGTGCCATGGAAGAAGGCACGGGCGTGCCCGTGCCGCTCAGCGCTGACGTCGACCGATTGCGCAATGCGTTGCAGCAGCTAAGGGACCAGGTGGCTGCGCAAGCGGTCTCGATCGCGACCATCGACGACGCGCTTGGTCGGCTGGCTGATCTGCCCGTCGCGGGTGACGGCGAAGGCCGCGCGGTGATCGCAGAGTTGTCTGCGCAATTGCACGCGCTTGGCGCGGCCTTGCGTCAGAAGCAGGCGCTGCAGCAGTGGCAACAGGGTAGGCCTTGAGCGCCGCCCGGGCGCCGGCGCCTGGCCATAACCAAACGCACGCGCTACGAGTTGCAGCCAGGGCTGCGGCCCGTAGCGCTTGCGTCAGCCCGGCGTTACCTGCATGCCGGAACGCAGGCTTGTCAGTGAGCAACGGGTTCCAAGTCAATGCCGCCCATGGCCTGATACAAAGCAGATGCGCGTTGCGCGACAACTGCAGCAACAGGCGGCACGCTTGCGGCTGCGGTGGCGACACTCGCGTTGCGCCCATGGCAAAGCGCCTGCGCGTTTGCTGCTGCGGCATTAGCACCTGGTCAGGTGGGCGTGCAGCTGTTTCGCTCCGCCATCATCCGTAGCGTGGGCGGCGAGTCGAGCGAAACATGCATCGCCGTATCGGCCGGCGTGGCAGCGTCACTGCCGTCATCCTCAGCGTACCGGCTTGCGTTTGACGTAGAGCTGCTTGCGGACATGTGCGACCACTTCGCCGTCGCGGTTGTAGACCGTGTTCTCGAACCAGCGCAGATGTTTCTCGCCGTTTGCAGTGGCCTGGCGCAATTGCGCCAGCACGCTGTCGTCGATGACGAAATCCGCCGTTACCGTGCCGCGCCCGGGCTTGACGAATTCGATGCTGCCGGCCTTGTCCCACACGTAATATTCGCGGCCCAGGTTGTGCATGGTCAGCAGCATCCAGAACGGGTCGGTCATCGCAAACAGGCTGCTGCCGAAATGGGTGCCGACATAGTTGCGATTCCACGGGCGCTGGCGCAGCTCCACCCGTGCAAAACGGTAGTCGGCCGAGAGCACGGTGACGTGGATGCCGGCAAACAAAAATGGCGGCCACAGATTGATGCCTAACTTGAACAGCGATGCGCGCATGCGGGCCTGTTTCCTTGGCAAGGGAAGTGCGCAGCATAACATTCGCATGCGTATGGAGTAGGCTGGCTGCGCGTGGTCGGCACGGCGTCCGTCCGTTGCTGCTGACCGCGAGCTGGCGTCGTCATGGTCGTTGGCCCGGGTCAAAAAGCCATGCAGCCCCCCGAACGCAACACGCCGGGCACAGGCCCGGCGCGCATCCTGCGGTGAGCAGGGCGATCGGGTGACCGCCTCAACTCAGCGCAGGTGTCGCACGTCAATGCTGGTGCTTAAAACACCAGCGCCGACATCTTCCGACGATAGCGGCCGACCAGATCTTCGTCCTGGATCACGCGGAAGGCATCGATCAGGCTACGGCGCGGCAGGTTGTCGTCGAAGCTGCGGTCCTGCCGCAGCATTTCCAGGAACTGCTCCAGCGCCGCTTCGTCGTTGCCGTCGAGCAGATGGCGCACGCCGAGCAGGTGACGTGCGCGCAGGTCGGCGCTGTTGGCATCCACGGCGGCCTGCGGGGTGCCGGCGTCCGGGGCATCCTTGAGAACGTTGGCAAAGCTCAGCCGCGCCTTGGCGCACACCGCGCGGTCGTCGGTGGCCAGGTTGGCGGGCAGGGCATCGATCAACTGCTCGGCCTCGGCGGTGTCGCCGGTCTTGAGCAGCGCCAGCGCCAGGTCCAGCTTGAGTTCGTCCTTGTCCGGTTCGGCGGCGACCGCTTCACGCAGCGCCGCGGCCTGCGCCTGTGGGTCGAGCGGCGCCGGCGGCACGTCTTCTGCCACTTGCGGCTCGGCCGGCAGCACGCCGTGCTGGGTCAGGAATTCGCGCACCTGGCCTTCCGGCATCGCGCCGGGGAAGCCGTCGACGATCTCCCCGCCCTTGACCAGGAAGACCGTCGGCACCGAGCGGATCTGGAACGCCGCAGCGATCTGCTGTTCCTTGTCCACGTCGACCTTGCCCAGCTCGAACGCACCGTTGTACTCGCCGGCCAGCTTTTCCAGGATCGGCGTCAGCGACTTGCAGGGGCCGCACCAGGTGGCCCAGAAGTCCACCAGGACCGGTGTCGTCAACGATTTCTGCAGGACCTCGGTCTCGAAGGTGTCGGTGGTGGCATCGAATACATGCGGCTTGTCGGACATGGGCTTCCAGAAGTTAAGTGCGGCAACAGTGGGAGGTAATGGTGGCAAACGCGGCTGACACAAGCCCAGCCGCAATGAGGCGCTCACGTGCCCGGGTCGGGCGCCTTCCGCATGGCCGTGGCAGCGTCAGGGGTTCACGCCGCGCCCGACCGGCACGACAATGCCGCGTTCTGGCGGCGCGTCGCGCCCCGTGTTGGAGCAAGCCAATGGCAACCACCGAGCGCGCGCAGCGCTACATGGGCCTGATCGCGGCAACGGTTTTCGTACTGGCGCTGGCCGGTTTCGGCGTCACGCTGCCGGGCTATCTGCAGGCCAGCCATCCGGTGGCGCTGTTGGGCGCGCAGGGCGTGCCGCATGCGCTGGGCTTCAATCTGGTCGCCTTCGTGCTGGTTGGCGCGCTGGGCATGGCCACCGGGGTCAGCCTGCTGGCGCGCATGCCGCCCAAGGCCAGCTGGAGTCTGCGCGTGGGCGGACAGTTGATCGTGCTGGCCAGCCTGGCCTTCCTGGGCATGGGCATGCTGCCGCTGGATCCCACCGATCTGGATGGCCGTGCCAGCCAGGCCCATGCCACCGCCTGGTTGTTGTGGGCCGTGGCGTTCGTGCCCGGCATGTTGTTGATTGCCGCCGCGCTGTTCAACGATGCCACGACCCGCAGGCTGGCCTGGTTGAGCCTGGCGGCCGGATTGCTGGTGGCAGTGCTGGCGTTCGGCCCGCCGGGGCTGGTGCGCCAGGCCATTGCGCAACGGCTGGCGTTCCTGGCCTGGGTCGGCTGGCTGGCGGTGGCGGGCTGGATCTGGCCGCCGAAGCCGGCGGCGCTGCGGTAACGGTTTGGTCCACCTGCTGCACTGCGGTACCCTGTACCGCTTTGCACCGCCCGAGCATCCGCTCCCAATGTCCACCGTCGAACCGAACGTCTACGACCCGCAGCAGGTCGAAACCTCCGCCCAGCAGTTCTGGGATGCCACCCGCGCCTTCCAGGTCGACGAGAACTCGGAGAAACCCAAGTTCTATTGCCTGTCGATGCTGCCGTACCCGTCCGGGGCGCTGCACATGGGCCATGTGCGCAACTACACCATCTCCGACGTGGTCAGCCGCTACAAGCGCATGACCGGCCATAACGTGCTGCAGCCGATGGGCTGGGATGCGTTCGGGTTGCCGGCCGAAAATGCCGCCATCAAGAATAAGACCGCGCCGGCCAAGTGGACCTACGCCAACATCGAGCACATGCGCGCGCAGCTGAAATCGCTGGGCTATGCCATCGACTGGTCGCGCGAGTTCGCCACCTGCACGCCGGACTATTACGTGCACGAGCAGCGCATGTTCACCCGGTTGATGCGCAAGGGCCTGGCCTACCGCCGCAACGCGGTGGTGAACTGGGACCCGATCGACCAGACCGTGCTGGCCAACGAGCAGGTCATCGACGGCCGCGGCTGGCGCTCCGGCGCGCTGGTGGAAAAGCGCGAGATCCCGCAGTGGTTCCTGCGCATCACCGATTACGCCCAGGAACTGCTGGACGGCCTGGACCAACTGGACGGCTGGCCGGATTCGGTCAAGACCATGCAGCGCAACTGGATCGGCCGCTCGGAAGGGCTGGAGATCCAGTTCGACGTGCGCGACATCGATGGCGCACCGCTGGACCCGCTGCGCGTGTTCACCACCCGCCCGGACACGCTGATGGGCGTGACCTTCGTGTCGATCGCCGCCGAGCATCCGCTGGCGTTGCATGCCGCCAAGTCCAACCCGGAACTGGCCGCGCTGCTGGAAACGCTCAAGCACGGCGGCGTCTCCGAAGCCGAGCTGGAAACCCAGGAAAAACGCGGCATGGCCACTGGCCTGACCGCGGTCCACCCGATCAGCGGCGAGCAGGTGCCGGTGTGGGTGGCCAACTTCGTGCTGATGGGCTACGGCACCGGCGCGGTGATGGCCGTTCCGGGCCACGACCAGCGCGATTTCGAGTTCGCCAACAAGTACGGCCTGCCGATCGTGCAGGTGGTCAAGCTGCGCGAGCCGCGCAACGAAGAAGAGCAGACCTGGGACGCCACCCACTGGCGCGATTGGTACACCGACAAGAGCCGCGAGCTGGAGCTGATCAATTCGGCCGAGTTCGATGGCCTGGATTTCGGCGGCGCCTTCGAAGCACTGGCCGAGCGCTTCGAGCGCAAGGGCCAGGGCCAGCGTCGGGTCAATTACCGCCTGCGTGACTGGGGCGTGAGCCGTCAGCGTTATTGGGGCTGCCCGATTCCGGTGATCTATTGCGCCAAGTGCGGCGCGGTGCCGGTGCCGGAAGACCAACTGCCGGTGGTGCTGCCGGAGAACGTGGAATTTTCCGGCACCGGTTCGCCGATCAAGACCGACCCAACCTGGCGCCAGACCACCTGCCCGGACTGCGGCGGCCCGGCCGAGCGCGAGACCGACACCTTCGACACCTTCATGGAATCAAGCTGGTACGTGGCGCGCTATACCAGCCCCAACGCACGCGACATGGTCGACCGCCGCGCCAATTACTGGATGCCGGCCGACCTGTACGTGGGCGGCATCGAGCACGCGATCCTGCACCTGATGTACTTCCGCTTCTATCACAAGCTCATGCGCGACGCGCGGCTGGTGGACAGCGATGAGCCGGTGACCAACCTGCTCACCCAGGGCATGGTCATCGCCGAGACCTTCTATCGCGATGCCGACAACGGCGGCAAGGACTGGATCAACCCGGCCGACGTGGAAATCCAGCGCGACGAGCGTGGCCGCGTCACCGGTGCGGTGCTGATCGCCGACGGCCAGCCGGTGCACATCGGCGGCACCGAGAAGATGTCCAAGTCCAAGAACAACGGCGTGGACCCGCAGTCGATGGTGGCCAAGTACGGCGCCGACACCGTGCGGCTGTTCTCGATGTTTGCCGCGCCGCCGGAGCAGTCGCTGGAGTGGAACGAGGCCGGCGTCGACGGCATGGCGCGCTTCATGCGCCGGTTGTGGGTGCAGGTGCACAAGCATGTGGGCGAGGGTGCTGCCGTCGCGCTGGACGTCGCCGTGTTGAGCGCCGAGCAGAAAGCGATCCGCCGCAAGACCCACGAAACCATCGGCAAGGTCAGCGACGACTACGGCCGCCGCCACAGCTTCAACACCGCCATTGCCGCAGTGATGGAACTGTCCAACGCGCTGGCCAAGTTCGACGACGCCAGCGAACAGGGCCGCGCGGTGCGCCAGGAAGCGCTGGAGGCGATGGTGCTGCTGCTCAATCCGATCACCCCGCACGCCAGCCACGCGTTGTGGCAGGTCCTGGGCCGGGGCGAGACACTGCTGGAAAACGTGGCGTTCCCGCAGGCCGATGCCAGCGCGCTGGTGCGCGATGCGTTGACACTGGCAGTGCAGATCAACGGCAAGTTGCGCGGCACGATCGACGTCGCTGCCGATGCGACCCGCGAACAGATCGAAGCGCTGGCGCAGGCCGAGCCGAACGCCGCCAAGTTCCTCGAAGGCCTGAGCGTGCGCAAGATCATCATCGTGCCGGGCAAGATCGTGAACATCGTCGCCGGCTAAGCCGTGCTGGTCCGGCGGGTTGCCCTCGCCGGTCCGGGCAGTGCGCCGGATCGGCGTGGCAACGCGCTTGCACGGTGGCGGGGACGTCCAATGCGGTCAGGCGCGCGGGTAACGTTGCAGCTGCCGCTCACTGCACCGGCGTGCGATGTGCGGATGTGGTGCTGCGATGGATCTTGCGATGCATGGCATGGGCGCGCGGCAACACGAAAAGGCGAGGCCGATCGGCGAGAAGCGCCAGGTGTCTTGGGCGACCATTCCATCGGTGCGTGACGACGTGCTGCTGGGTTTTCAGGCAAATCACCGCGTCGGCGCGTGGCGTGGCTTACGTGGGCACTGCTTTCGTTTTCGACACCGCATTTCACTGGCGCGCACGACGCGTGGGTAGAGTTTTGGCAGTGGTTGCCGACGATGCGTTTCACTGGCGCGTGGCGACGCGCGTTTTTTCATTCCTGGGGCGCCGCAGTGTTTCGCGGCGTCCTCTCAAGCCCCGTTCACGCGGTCTCGGGCAGGCTAGCCGCCTGTTGCCGCCGCCGGGGCGCTCATCCAGACTGTGCCCATGATTCGATTTCCTACTGCCTTCGCTGCGTCCCTCGTGCTCGTCTCGAGCCTCACCGCCTGCGGCTTCCATTTGCGCAATTCGCTGGCGTTGCCGCCCGACACACCAGCGGTGAAGGTGCAGTCCGCCGTGCAGTACAGCGAGCTGGCCAAGCTGTTGCGGCGGGGTCTCAAGGCCTCCGGCGCCACTCTGGCTGACGAGGATGCCAAGACCGGCTTTGCGCAGTTGCAGGTGTTGTCCGAGCGTTGGGGCGATCTGCCGATCGCCATCGACAGCCAGGGCCGTGCACAGGAATACAGCCTGCGCTACGCGGCCATTTTCACCGTCACCACCGCCAATGGCTCGGTGCTGGTGCCGCAGCAGGTGATCGAGCTCTCGCGCGACTACGTGTCGCCACCGGTGGATGCCACCGGTACGGCAACCGAGCGCGAAATCCTTGCCGACGAACTGCGCAAGGACATGTCGGCCTCGATCCTGCGTCGTATCGACAGCGTGGTGCGGGCACGCCTGCAGCGCGGCGAAGGTCTGGAGAGCACGCCGACCGCGCCATTGCCGCCGGCCCCGACGGCGCCAGCGCAGCCGACCACGACACCCGAATCCAGCGTGCCGGCCTCGTTGCCGCCCGCGCCCACGTCGGGCAACTGAGCCGCGCCCCGCGTTTTCGGTGATGGAACTTCGCCCAGAGCAGCTGGCCGGCCAGTCCAGCCAGCCCTTGCAGCCGGTGTATCTGATCGCCGGCCCCGAGACCTTGCGTGTGCTTGAGGCCGCCGATGCGGTGCGCGCACGCGCGCGCGCCGAAGGCATCGGCGAACGCGAAGTATTCGATGCCGATGGCCGCGAGTTCGACTGGAACCAGCTTGACGCCAGCTTCAATGCGCCCAGCCTGTTCAGTCCGCGCCGCCTGGTCGAAGTGCGCCTGCCCAGCGGCAAGCCCGGCAAGGACGGGGCCGAGGTCATCACCCGCTTCTGCGCCAACCCGCCGCCGGACGTGGTGCTGCTGATCACCGCCAACGACTGGAGCAAGGCGCATCACGGCAAGTGGGCGGAGGCGGTCGGTCGCATCGGCACCATCGCGGTGGCCTGGGCGATCAAACCGCACGAACTGTCCGACTGGATCGAGCGCCGCCTGCGCGCGCACGGCCTGCGCGCCGATGCCGCTGCCGTGCAGCGCCTGAGCGAGCGGGTGGAAGGCAACCTGCTCGCCGCCGCGCAGGAAATCGACAAGCTCGCCCTGTTGGCCGACGGCAAGACGCTGGATCTGGAGGCGATGGAATCGCTGGTTGCCGATGCCGCGCGCTACGACGTGTTCCGGCTGGCCGAAACCACGTTGTCCGGGCAGCCGGCCGCGGTGATCCGCATGCTTGCCGGCCTGCGCGGCGAAGGCGAGGCGGTCGCCGCGCTGATGCCGATCCTGATCAAGGAACTGCTGCGCACCGCGTCGCTGGCGAAGGTGCAGGCCAACGGCGGCAACCTGGCCGCCGAAATGAAGGCGCAAGGGCTGTGGGAATCGCGCCAGGCGCCCTTCAAGCGCGCGCTGCAGCGTCACCCCGAACCGCACCGCTGGGAACGCTTCGTCGCCGAAGCCGGGCTGGTCGATCGCATGGCCAAGGGCCGCGCCGACGGCGATGCCTGGGTTGGTCTGGAACGCCTGCTGGTGGCCGTGGCCGAAGCCCGCGCGGTGAGATTGTTGGCGTGAAGGCCAGTGACGCCGGGACCCGGGACCCGGGACCGGGGAGCCGGGAAGGGCAGGGTGACCGGCAGCGAGCCCATTCCGACCAGCTTGCGCAGGCCAGCCCTGCAAGCAGCTCTTCCGGATCGCAGGAACAGCAACACTCCCATCCCGACCACGTTGCAGACCCCGGCTCTTCCGGTTCCCGAATCCCGAATCCCGATTCCCAGCTCCATCTTTACTACGGCGGCACCTTCGACCCGATCCACCTGGGCCATCTGGCCATCGCCTGCGCGGCGCGCGACGAACTGGGCGCGTGCGTGCAACTGGTGCCGGCGGCCGACCCGCCGCATCGCCCTGCACCCGGTGCCACCGCTGCGCAGCGTGCGCAGATGCTGCAACTGGCGCTGGCCAACTCTCCAGGCCTGCAACTGGATACCCGCGAACTGCAGCGCGCCGCGCAGTGCGATGCGCCGTCCTATACGGTCGATACCTTGCGCGAGCTGCGTGCCGAACTTGGCCCTGCGGCGCCGATCGCCTGGTTGCTCGGCGCCGATGCCTTCGTTGGGCTGCACCATTGGCATCGGTGGGAGGCGTTGTTCGGGCTGGCGCATTTCGTGGTTGCCGCCCGACCGGGCACACCCTTGGCGCTGGCCGACGCACCGCAGCTGGCCGCGATGGTGCGAGGCCGCTGGGTCGCACGCGCGGACGAGCTGGTCAGTGCGCCGGCCGGCCGCCTGTATCTGCTGCATCAGCCACTGCGCGGCGAATCGGCCAGTGCGGTGCGGTCACGCATCGCCACCGGCGCGCAATGGCAGCGTCTGGTGCCGCCCCCGGTGGCCGCAATGATCCAGCGTGAAGGCCTGTACCGCAGCGTCCGCCCGGCTACCTGAACACGCGTGCTGCCGGACCGGCCTATAATTCACGCCAATTCCATCGAGTTGCCGCTTTGACCAGCCAAGCCCAAGTCATCAAGACCTCCCTTCCGAACCCGCCGCCGTCCGTGCCGGCCCTGTTGGCTACCGTGCGCGAGGCTGTCGAAGAACTCAAGGCCAAGGACGTGGTCGAGATCGATGTGCGCGGCAAGTCCAGCGTCTGCGACTACATGGTGGTGGTCTCCGGCACCTCGACCCGCCACGTCAAATCGATCGCCGACGAAGTGGTCAAGTTCGCCAAGCGTCTGGACGTGATGCCGCTGGGCGTGGAAGGCGAGCGCGAAGCCGAATGGGTGCTGGTCGACCTGGGCGATGTGGTGGTGCATGTGATGCTGCCGCGCGTTCGCGAGTTCTATGCACTGGAGCGTCTGTGGACCGTAGGCGATCAACGCCCGTCCGACGAAGACGAGTCCGACGAACTGCGCTGAGTCTGTGCAGGTGCGCCGCAGGCGCGCAGAGACAACAACGGCGCCCTTGGGCGCCGTTGTTGTCTGGGGCGTTCGCTGCGCAATCGGTCGGCGTCGCGCATTCCTTGGCCACGCGCTGTCCGGGACACGCATACCGCAGGTGCGCAGCGCCACGCGCTTACAGCGGTCCGCGTTCCCACGGCCCGGTGATGGCCAGGGTAATGCCCGGCGTCTGGATGTTGACGAACAAGGTGCGCGCCAACGGGTCCCAGCACGCGCCGCAGAACTCGGTGTCGCGGTAGTCGCCTTCGGCGATCGTCTTGCCGGCATCGGCAATCTGCTGCGAGGTCAGCTGCACGTTGTTCTTGGCCAGATAGAACGAGGCGCCGTTGCGCGTCAGCCCGAGCAGACGCGCGCCGGGGCCGTATTGGTCCGGGCTTTCGCCGCCGTCTTCGCACAACACCACGCCGCCGCGCGCACTCACCGTCACGTTATCCGGGTTGTGCGCAGCCAGCTGATTGCCGCTGACGAACAGCGCGCTCAGGCGTTGGGTAAACAGGTCCAGCACCCACACCGCACCGTTGCCGTAACCACGGCGCCCCTGCGCATCCACGCCGGTGCTGGTGTCGACGATGAACATCTTGCCGTAGCTGTACCAGATGCCTTCGCCGCGGCTCATGCGCAGCGCGCCATCGGCCCAGGCCTGCGCGAACGGGCCGCTCAGGGTGTCGTTGGCGCCGATATCGGCAAAGCCGGCCGGCGCAGCGATGCTGTCCAGGTCGGGCTCGGAGATATCCACCCATTCCAGCTGGAATTGCTGGCCGATGCTGGCCACGGTGAGATCGGCATTGCGGCGCCCGCGCACGCGCGCGGCTTGCAATCGCCCGCTGTTTTCCAGCGAGCCATTGCGGCCGCGGCGGTCGTTGGGGATGAAGCGGTACAGGCCGGCCTTGTTGCGGTCGTCTTCGGTGAGATAGACGATGCCGGTGCGCGGATCGATCGCCACCGCTTCATGGCTGAAACGGCCCAGGCCCACCAGCGGGCGGCCGGTGGTGCGGTGGCTGTCCGGGTCCACCTCGAACACATAGCCATGCTTGCGGCCGGTGCTGGAGACCGCATTGGTCTTGATCTCTTCGCAGCTCAGCCAGGTGCCCCACGGCGTGGGGCCGCCGGCGCAGTTGACCAGTGTGCCGCCCAGGCTCGGCTCCAGGCTGCCCCAGCCGCGCCGGCCGTAACTGAGCGTGGTGGTTCCGCCGCCGGCCTGCTGGGTGCCGCTGACGATGCCGGTGTCGTACATCGCCGGGGCGCGGAACGGGTTGCCTGCGCCGCGTTCGTGGTTGCGTATCAGCACATGTTCCAGACCGCGTAGCGGGTCGCTGCCGGGGCGCCAGTCGGGTCGGCGCAGGCCGACCACGGCCATGCCGTCGTGGCGGTCGGGGCAGGGCTGGCCGTCGTCCATGCGGTCGCCGCTCCAGCCGAACGAGCGATAGCTGAAACCCTGTGGCAGCTGCAGCAGCGGCAAACCGGTGCTCTGGTCGGCGACCGGGGCCAGTGGGCCGTACCGGCTCGGGACCGGTGCAAGCTGCGTGGAAGGCGAGGTGGCGGCCTGGGCCTGGCGCGACTGCAGCGCGCTCAAGCTGCCAAGGGCGCCGGCGGCCATGACGGCAGCACTGCCCTTGAGAACCTGGCGGCGGGCGGGATCGAAAATCGGCATCGAACGACTCCTGCGTGGCTGGGTGGTCGAGCGACACTAATTGCCAGCTGTAACCACACCATGACACGCGGTGACAAATCGCCGCGGGCTGCCCGGGCTGTGACGCGGATATCATGTGGCCATGAAATGCCGACTCATCGCTACCGGCGAGTGCGCACCAAGCTGGGTGGCGCAAGGTTTTGCCGAATATCAAAAACGTCTTTCGCACTGGATGCCGCTGGAGCTGGTCGAGATCGAGCCCGGCCTGCGCGGCAAGGGCCGCGATGCGCAGCGCGCGACCGACGACGAAGGCCGTCGCGTGCTCGCGGCGCTGCCAAAGAATGCCTACGTGGTGGCGCTTGATGTCCCCGGGCGCCCGCTCAGTTCCGAACAGCTCGCCCAGCGCATGGAGCATTGGCGCGGACAGGGCCGCGACCTGGCGTTTCTCATCGGCGGGCCGGAAGGCCACGCGGCGGAGGTGCTCAAGAGCGCCAGCGAAAGCTGGTCGATCGGCCCGCTCACCCTGCCGCACATGCTGGTGCGCCTGATCGTCGCCGAGCAGCTGTATCGCGCCGCGGCGATGCTGGCCAACCATCCGTATCACCGCGCATAAGAGCGGCTAACGGAACTGGTGTGCAGAGCCATATCGATGCGGCGGCTGCGGTTGCAGGCCGCCGCATCCAGTCGCCACTTAGTTCAGCGAGAAGCTCACCGGCACCAGACCATAGGCCTGCACGGCCTGGCCGTTCTGCATCGCCGGCTGGAAGCGCCAGCTGCGCAGCACCTGGCTACGCGCGGCCAGGTCGAGCACGCGATGACCACTGCTGGTCTGCACGCTCACCTCGGCCGGACGCCCATCGGTGCCAACCAGTACGCGCAGTACCACCGTGCCTTGCTGCCCTGCACGCAGTGCAGCCGCCGGATAGCTCGGCGCGGGCGAACTCAGATACTGCAATTGCCCTGCTTCGACCGGGCCGCTGGGTGCGGTGGTTGTCGGAGCGCTGTCTGCAACAGCGTCGGAGACCGTTGCGGCAACGGCAGCCGGTGCGCTGTCGACAACGGAGGGTTCACTGACCACCGGGGTCTGTACCGGCACCGGCAGCGTCTTGGTCGGTGAATGCGTTTTCGGCGTGAACTTTACTTCGACTGGAAACACCAGCGGCGGTGGCGGCGTCGGGATGCTGACCGGCATGAGCCAACGCTCTTTTGGCGCGGTCTGCTGCGGAATGGCCCGGTGCGAGAGCGGAATCAGCAACAACCCGCCGGCCAGCAGGTGCAATGCCACGGCCGTGCTCATCGCCAGAACGCGCGAGGGGTCGATGCCAAGGGGACGGGAAAAAACCTGCGATTGCGTGCGAACCATCATCCACCTCCAGAACGGAACTGCGGAAAGGACCAGCGCGAGCCGGACGCACATCACCATCCGGTGGCGTAGGTTTACCGCGACCTCTGCGCGGGCACAAGCGATTTCGAAGCGCTGGAGGTCGGCTGGTCGATTCGCCCCGATCGCATCGATCCGCACACATTTGGCGCGCCTGACTCGTGCCGGAAACGGGGCGTTGCCATCGCAAGAGGAGGCAACAAAAATTTTGGCTTGGCCATAAAAAAAACTGCCCTCGAGGAGGGCAGTCTGCAAAGCAAACCGAACGCGGTTGCGGTCAGGTCAACGCCCCAGCTCGAACGTCACATCCAGGTTGATCGACAAGGTGCTCTCGCCGGGGGCGACCGGGGTGTCCATCTCGGCCTTTGCCGAGCGCATCGAGGCGGCCATCATCATCGGGCGGACTGCGCCGCCGCTGCGGCCTTCGGAAATGCTGACGATGCGGCGCACCTTCAGCCCCAGCGACTTGGCGTAAGTTTCGGCGCGCGCCTGGGCCTTCTTCAGTGCGGCAACGCGGGCTTCGTCGTAGACCGGCTCGGGCTGGTCGATCGAAAAGCTGGGGCCGTTGATGTCGTTGGCGCCTTGCGCGACCAGGGCGTCGAGCACCTTGCCCAGGCGGGTGATGTCGCGCACCTTGAGGCTGACCGTGTTGCTGGCCTGGTAGCCGTTGATCTTGGGCGCTTCGTTTTCCTTGTAGGTGTACTGCGGGCTCAGATTGATGCCGCTGGTCTGTACGTCTTTGTCGGCGATGCCGGCAGCTTTGACCGCGGCCATGACCTTGCTCATCTGTTCGGCGTTCTGGCGCATGGCGGCGTTGCCGTCGGCGGCCTGGGTGACCACCCCGGCAGACAGCGTGGCGATGTCCGGCACACGCTTGGCTTCGGCCTCGGCCGAGACGTTGAGCAGGGTGCCGTCGCTGGGAATGGTGTAGCTGGACGCAGGTTGGGCGTGGGCAGTCATGGCGGTTCCGGCAGCGATGGACAGGGCCAGCAACAACGGCTTGAGATGGGTACGCATGAGATCTCCTTGTCTGTGTGGCGAGCGTGTTGGCAGCTCGATGAATATGTTGTGAGTCGAGCACGACAGCGCCGTCGGCAACGGTGTGTGCGTTCACCAGGCAAGCGGGCGAGTGCGGGCAACAGGTATGCTGGACGGATGCTCTATCTCGCTTCCCGTTCGCCGCGCCGACAAGAACTCCTGCAACGCCTGGATGTGCCGTTCCAGACGCTGCAACTGGATGTGCCCGAGCTGCGCGCAGCCGACGAATCGCCCGACCAGTACGTGCAGCGCGTTGCGTTGGAGAAGGCGCATGCCGGGCTGGCGCTGGTACAGGCCGCCGACCCCGACGCCATCGTGCTGGGCTCCGATACCGAGGTGGTGCTGGGCGAGCGGGTGTTCGGCAAACCGGTCGATGTGGACGATGCCGTTGCCATGCTGCGCGCGTTGTCCGGTCGCACCCACCAGGTGCTCACGGCGGTGGTTCTAGTCTGCGCACAGCGCGCGCCGGCTCAGGCATTGGTGGTGTCGGAGGTTACCTTCGACACGCTCGATGATGCGCAGATCGCCGCCTACGCCGCCTGCGGCGAGCCGATGGGCAAGGCTGGCGCCTACGCGATCCAGGGCCGCGCCGAACGCTTCATCCGCCATCTGTCCGGAAGCTATTCCGGCGTGATGGGATTGCCGCTGTACCACACCTCGCAGTTGCTCACAGCCTTCGGAGCGCATTGATGTCGGAAGAGATTTTGGTCAACGTCACCCCGCGCGAGACCCGTGTGGCGGTGATCGAGAACGGCATGCTGCAGGAACTGCACATCGAGCGCGGCTGGCGCCGGGGCGTGGTGGGCAATATCTACAAGGGCAAGGTGCAGCGGGTGATGCCGGGCATGCAGGCTGCCTTCGTCGAAGTGGGGCTGGAGCGTGCCGCGTTCCTGCACGCCAACGACGTGGTCCGTCTGGCACCGGCACCAGCCAGCGTGGTCGATACCGAAGAAACCCCGATCCCGCCGCCGCCGCCGGCCTCGGTGCCGATCGTGGAGCTGCTGCGCGACGGCCAGGAGATCGTGGTGCAGGTGGTCAAGGATCCGATCGGCACCAAGGGTGCGCGGTTGACCACGCAGATCAGCATCCCTTCGCGCTATCTGGTGCTGCTGCCGCAGTCCAAGGTGGTTGGGGTGTCGGCGCGCATCGAAGACGAGGCCGAGCGGCTGCGCCTGAAGACCATCGTCAGCGAGGTCTCGGCCCAGCATGGCGGCTTCGGCTACATCATCCGCACCAATGCCGAAGGCCAGCCGGCCGAGGCGCTGGCCGAAGACATCGCCTATCTGTCGCGGGTCTGGAACGTGGTCGAGCGCCGCGGCCGCGAAGCGCCGCCGTGCAGCATCATCTACGAAGACCTGAGCCTGCCGCTGCGCGCGGTGCGCGACCTGATCCGCCGCGACGTGGAAAAGGTCAAGGTCGACTCCAACGAGACCTTCGTGCAACTGCAGGCGTTCGTGGCCAAGTACATGCCGGTGCTGGCCGAGCGGCTGGAGCTGTACACCGGCGACCGCCCGATCTTCGACCTGTACGGGGTCGAAGACGAGATCGGACGCGCGCTGAACAAGCAGGTGCCGCTCAAATCCGGCGGCTATCTGGTGATCGACCAGACCGAGGCGATGACCACCATCGACGTCAATACCGGCTCGTTCGTCGGTCAGCGCAACCTCGAAGAAACCGTCTTCCGCACCAACCTGGAAGCCGCGCAGGCGGTGGCGCGGCAACTGCGCCTGCGCAACCTGGGCGGCATCATCATCATCGACTTCATCGACATGGACGATGCGGAGCACCGCCGGCAGGTGCTGCGCACCCTGGAAAAAGCGCTGGCGCGCGATCATGCCAAGACCACCGTGTATGAGTTCTCGCCGTTGGGCCTGGTGGAGATGACCCGCAAGCGCACCGTCGAAAGCCTGGAGCGCCAGCTCTCGGAAACCTGCGGCCAGTGCGGCGGGCGCGGCACCATCAAGACCGCCGAAACGGTGACCTACGAAATTTTCCGCGAGATCACCCGCGCCGTGCGCCAGTTCGATGCCGCGCGCCTGTTGGTGATCGCCTCGTCGAAAGTGGTCGCCCGCATCACCGAGGAAGAGTCCGCCGCCGTGGCCGAACTGGAAGAGTTCCTCGGCAAGAGCATCCGCTTCCAGTCCGACGACCAGTACCTGCAGGAGCAGTTCGATGTGGTGCTGCTGTGAGTCCGGGAATGGGGAATCGGGATTGGGGATTTGTAAAAGCCGGCCCCGTCATGATGTGCGGCCAGCAGGAGCGTTGACGTTACCGTGCTTGGACACGCTGTAACCAATCCCGAATCCCCAATACCCAATCCCCGCTCCTGATGCCCACCCCGCTGCGCCGCCGTCTCCGTCTGTTTCGCCGCTATGCGATCACTGCCTGCGCGCTTGCGCTGGTGGCGGTCGCGTTGTTGGTGGGCGCGGCCAGCCAGGCGCTGCCGTTGGCCGAGGAACACCCGCAGCAGATTGCGCAGTGGCTGAGCCAGCGTGCCGGTCAGCCGATTGCGTTCGACCGGCTGCAGACCGAATGGACCCGGCGCGGTCCGCTGCTGCGGCTGGATGGGCTGCGTATCGGTCCGCACGGCGAGGTGCGCGTCGGCCAGGCCGAGGTGCTGTTGGCGATGTACGCCGGGTTGCTGCCGGGCCATTCGCTGACCGAAATACGGCTGCGCGGCCTGGCGCTGACCTTGCAGCGCAGCGACGACGGTGTGTGGTCGGTCCAGGGCATGCCCGGCGGCGGAAACTCCGATCCGTTGGATGCGCTGCGCCGGCTGGGCGAGATCCAGCTGGCCGAAGCCCGACTGCACGTGGCCGCGCCCTCGATCGGCCTGGACACCACGCTGCCGCGCATCGACCTGCGCCTGCGCGTCAGCGGCTCGACGGTGAAGGTGGGCAGCCGTAGCTGGATCGATCTCAAGCGCGCGCCGCTGACGGCGGTGCTGGAATTCGATCGCGACAGCGGCGACGGCAGCGCTTATGTGCAAGCCGATCCGGCCGACCTGTCCGCATGGGCGTCGTTGCTGCAGTTCGGCGGCATGCGCGTGGAGGGCGGTGGTGGGCGCTTGCAGGCCTGGGCGCAATTGCGCGCACGCCGGATCGCTGCAGTGAGCGTGGATGTCGACCTGCAGCAGCTCCGCCTGTCCGGGGCCGCGCTGCCGGACGAGACCGCGCGGCCCACGCTCACCTGGGAACGGCTGCAGGCGCGTGCGCGCTGGCAGACCATCGATGGCGGATGGCGCGTGGACGCGCCGCTGCTGCGCCTGGGCCCGGCAGCGCAACTGCAGCACCTGGACGGGCTGAGCATTGCCGGCGGGCGCCGCTATGCGGTGGTGGGCAAGCATGTGGATGTCTCGGGCCTGATTGCAGCTGCCGCCTTGAGCGAGCAGTTGTCGCCCGCCTTGCGGCGTTGGCTGAGCCTGTCCAAACCGCAGCTGCGCGTGGCCGACCTGCAGGTCGCCGGCGAGCCAGGCGGCGCGCTGCGCGCGCGGGGCCAGATCGAAGCGTTGGGATTTCTGCCGGTGGGCAATGCGCCCGGCATCAGTGGCCTGCGCGGCACCCTCGATGGCGATGCGCAGGGCGTCGAGCTGGACCCCGCGCCCGACGCCACGCTGCGTTTCGACTGGCCGACCGGCTTCGGCGTGGTGCACGAGATCCAGCTGGCCGGCAAGATCGTCGGTTGGCGCGAAGGCGCGGGCTGGCAGGTCGCCACGCCGGCGTTGCGCGTGCAGGGCAAGGATTACGGCGCCAACGTGCGTGGCGGGCTGTGGTTCCAGGGCGATGGCAGCCGCCCGCGCATGCAGCTGGCGGCCCAACTGGACGATGTGGCGCTGCCGGTGGCGCGCAAGTTCTGGATCCGCTCCAAGATGAGCGAGGCCGCCATCGACTGGCTCGACATGGCCGTGGCCGGCGGCACCGTCACCGGCGGCACTGGCCTGGTCAGCGGCGATCTGGACGATTGGCCGTTCGACAACAACGACGGGCGCTTCGAAGCGTTCGGGCAGATCCGCGATGGCGTGATCCGCTTCCAGCCGGACTGGCCGGCGATGGAGCAGGTCCAGGCCAACCTGAGCTTCATCGGCAACGGCTTCTCGCTGCAGGGGCAGGGTGATCTGGCCGGTACCCCGGTCGCGCAGCTGGAAGCGGGTATTCCCAGCTTTGCCACCTCCGAACTGTACGTGCGCGCCGCCACGCAGGCCGATGCGGCGCAACTGCTCGGCATGTTGCGCAAGAGTCCGCTGGAGCGGCGCTATGGCGACACCTTGCGCAATCTCACCGTGTCCGGGCCGGCCGCGGTGACCTTCGACCTGCTGCGCCCCTTGCGGACGCACGGTGCCGGCGGCCATCTGCAGGGCACGGTGGCCCTGCAGGGCGCCAAGCTGGCCGACGCGCGTTGGGACCTGGCCTTCGACCAGGTCAGCGGGCAGGCCGAGTATCGCGACACCGGCTTTGCCGCCGAGCGGCTGAGCGTGCAGCACGAAGGCCGCAGCGGCGAATTGTCGTTGCGCGCCGGCGGGTTGGTGCAGGACCCCAGGCAAGCTTTCGAAGCACGTCTGGGCGCCACCCTGGATGCCAGGGAACTGTTCGACCGTGCACCCCAGATGGAATGGCTGCGCCCGTACGTGCATGGCAGTGCGCCCTGGCAGGTGGGCGTGGATGTGCCGCTGCCGCCGCCGGGGCAGACCGATGCGAACGCGGTGCTGACGCTGCGCTCCAATCTGGTCGGCACCACGCTGGATCTGCCCGCGCCGTTGGACAAGGCAGCCAGCGAGCCATTGGACACCCGGGTCAGGGTCGCGCTGCCGCTGGGCGATGGCGACATCGATGTGGGGTTCGGCAAGCTGGTGGCCCTCAAGGCCAGCAGCCATGGCGCGCAGACCGGCGTGCGTGTGGTGATGGGCACCGATACCGTCACCGAACGGCCACCCGCCAACGGGCTGGTGGTGACCGGCCGCGCCGCCTCGCTGGATGCGATCGACTGGATCAGCCTGGCGCGCGGTAGCAGCGGCGACGCCGACATGCCACCGTTGCCCGGCCAGCCGGCCGTGCCCGTCAAAGACCCGATGCCGTTGCAGCAGGTGGATGTGCAGGCAGACCGGTTGCTGATGATCGGTGGGGTGTTCCCGCAGACGCGTCTGCGTCTGCGCCCCACCCGCGATACGGTGGCGGTGACGCTGGACGGCCCCTCGCTGGCCGGCCAGCTCACCGTGCCCAATGCCGACGGCGCAACGGTGCAGGGCACGTTGAAGACCGTGCACTGGCAGCCGGTGGAGGCGCCTGCCGAGCCGGCCGCGCCCGAGCCCGGCGACCCATTGGCAGGCGCGTTGCCGGAGCCCGCGCGTCGTGCCGTGGCCGAATTCGACCCGGTGTCGATCCCGCCGCTGGCGCTGGATATCGACGATCTGCAGATCGGCAAGATGACCTTCGGTGCGGCCACCCTGCGCAGTAGCCGGCTCACCGATGGCATGCAGGTGGATCAGCTGCAACTGCGCTCGGACGATCAGAACATCGGCCTCACCGGAGCCTGGCGCGGCAAGGGCGAGGCGGCCAGCACGCGGTTGTCGGCGCGCGTGGACAGCCGCAACCTGGGCAATCTGCTGCAAAACCTCACCCTGGGCGGCCAATTGCGCGGCGGCGAAGGGCAACTGGAGCTCAATGCCGGCTGGCAGGGCTCACCAACCGGTTTCGCGCTCGGCTCGCTGGACGGCAACCTCAAGGTCGATGTGCGCAATGGCCAATTGCTGGAAGTGGACCCGGGCGCCGGCCGCGTGCTCGGCCTGCTGAGCGTGGCGCAGCTGCCACGCCGGTTGATGTTCGACTTCCGCGATTTCTTCTCCAAGGGGCTGGCCTTCAACAAGCTGGCCGGCGAGGTGCGCTTCGGCGAGGGCTTCGCGCGGACCGATGCCATCCGCATCGAAGGCCCGGCTGCCGACATCGCGATCCGAGGCCAGACCGACCTGCGCGCGCAGACCTTCGACCAGACCGTGGACGTGAACCCCAAGGCCGGCAACCTGCTGACCGTGGTCGGCGCAGTGGCCGGCGGCCCGGTGGGGGCCGCTGTCGGCGCAGCGGCCAACGCGGTGCTCGGCAAACCGCTGGGTGCGATCGGTGCCAAGACCTATCACGTCACCGGGCCATGGAAAGACCCGCAGGTGGACGTGGTGGAGCGCGAGGCGCGCGAGCGGGCGCCGAGCAAACCGGCCGCCCCCTCCGGCAGGTCCGGCAAGCCAGACCCGGCGCAGCGCTGACGGACTCCGTCGGCCTCACTCTGCGGGCGCGTCCTCGCTGCCGGCACGGGTAAACATCGGCAGGCGCAGTCGCGACCGATGTCCCGGCACTGGCGGCTGCCCAGGTGCGGCCCCACCAAGAAAATAGCCACGCTGCCATTTTTCGCGTGCCGCCGCCGATTGCGCATCGGGCAGGTCCTCGAGAAAGCGCGTGCGGCTGGATGTCCAGTCGGCGTGTTGCTGCGCCAGCTGCGGCGCTTCGGAAAGCGGCTTCCACTGCGGCTGCACCTGCTCGATCAACTGCCGCTGCAGCGGGAACAGATGACAGAACGGTTCGCCCGCCTCGAAGCGCACCCGCCCGGGCCGGGTGAAGCGCCAGTTCATGGTGAAGGTGTGCGGGCTCCAGTCGGTTTCCACCATCCCGCTCAGCGCGCCGATGCCGTCCTTGGGCCGGTTCAATGGACCGGTGACGAACAGGTCGATGCCGGTGTCGGTGCGGAACAGGCACGGTACGTGGAAGGTCAGCACGCCATAGCCGAAGTGGCTGATCGCCGGTGCCTGCGTGTTGGCATCGGCGCTGATGCTGATCGCCGCCAGTGCGTCGCTGCCGTCCCAACTGGCCTCGAAACCGGACTGGCACAGCAGCTCCCAGCCATGCGCATTGGCGATCGCCAGCGGCAGGCAGCGGTAGGCGTAGCGCTGGTCGGTGGCATCCATCCACGCGCGCTCGTGCGGGGCAGGGCGGATGTCCAGCGTATGGCCATCCAGGACGTAGGCGATGAGCTTCATGCGCGGGCGATCGGTGAAGAACTGGCCAGCGATGATAGCCGTGCGCATGTTCAGCCGAACGACTTGTCTCCCCGGCGCGCGGGCCCCATCCTGACCACATGACCGATAACGCTCTCACTCTGGCCGAAACCCGGCTGCTGCTTCCTTCCGGCCTGGACGCCGGCCATCTCGACCGCACCTTCGGCGCCCTGCTGGGCCCGGGCATCGACTTCGGCGATCTGTATTTCCAGCATTCGCGGCGCGAGAGCTGGAGCGTGGAAGACGGCATCGTCAAGGACGGCGCGCATTCCATCGAACAAGGCGTGGGCGTGCGCGCAATCGCCGGCGAAAAAACCGGCTTCGCCTATTCCGACGACATCCACCGCGATGCGCTGCTGGAAGCGGCACAGTCCGCGCGCGCGATCTCGCGCGAGGGCGGGGCGCAATCCACCCGCGCGCTGGTACGCGGCAATGGCCGTGCGCTGTACCCGGCCACCGATCCCATCGACGACATGGACAGCGCCACCAAGGTGGACCTGCTGCGCCGAATCGACCAGTTCCTGCGCGCTGCCGACCCGCGCGTCAAGCAGGTGATGGTGAGCCTGTCCGGCGGCGTGGACACGGTGCTGATCGCCCGCAGCGACGGCGTGCTGGCAGCAGACGTGCGGCCGCTGGTGCGCTTGAACGTGCAGGTGATCGTCGAACAGGGCGGCCGGCGCGAATCCGGTTATTCCGGCGGCGGCGGCCGCTATGGCTATGCCGAACTGTTCGCCGACGGCCGCCCGGAAGGGTTTGCGCGCGAAGCGCTGCGCCAGGCGCTGGTGAATCTGGACGCGATCCCGGCGCCGGCTGGGGTGATGCCGGTGGTGCTCGGTCCGGGCTGGCCCGGCGTGCTGTTGCACGAGGCGGTGGGGCATGGCCTGGAAGGCGACTTCAACCGCAAGGGCACCAGCGTCTACGCCGGCCGCATCGGCGAGCGCGTGGCCTCGCCGGGCGTGACCATTGTCGATGACGGCACCCTGGACGGGCGCCGCGGCTCGCTCAATATCGACGACGAAGGCACGCCCAGCCAGTGCACCACGCTGATCGAAGACGGCGTGCTGGTGGGCTACATGCAGGACAGCCACAACGCGCGCCTGATGGGCGTGGCGCCCACCGGCAACGGCCGCCGCGAATCGTTCGCGCACCTGACCATGCCGCGCATGACCAACACCTACATGCGCGCCGGCCAGCACGACCCGGAAGAGATGATCCGCTCGGTCAAGAAGGGCATCTACGCGGTGAACTTCGGTGGCGGCCAGGTCGACATCACCAGCGGCAAATACGTATTTTCGGCCACCGAGGCCTACCTGATCGAAGACGGCAAGGTCACCGCACCGGTCAAGGGCGCCACCCTGATCGGCAACGGCCCGGAAACCATGCAGAAGGTGCGCATGATCGGCAACGACCTGGCGCTGGACGAAGGCGTGGGCGTGTGCGGCAAGGACGGGCAGAGCGTGCCGGTCGGCGTCGGCCAGCCGTCGCTGCTGATCGACGGCATCACGGTTGGCGGAACGCAGGCCTGAGATGCGGGGAATCGGGAATCGGGATTTGGGAATCGTAGCGGCAGGAGCGCAAAGCAGTGCGTCAGGCCTTTGCGATGCACTGGTCCCGATGCGCTTGCGGCATCGGGATTTGGAGGTCGTCGCAGCGGCAGTCCGTTGCCGTGTGTCTGGCGCTTACGGCGCGTCGACCTCGATGCGTCGCAGCAGGAATTGGCGGTGGAAGTCGGGCCGGTCTGCGATCACTGCCGGGCGACTGCGCCGCCGCTTCCGTGAATCCTTACTCGTCGCCTTCCGCCGCCGACTCGTCGTCTTCCAATCCCGAATCCCCACGCTCCAATCCCTGCTCTTGAGACAGCTCCCGCAGCACCTGGAACAGTTCGCGGTAGGCGCGCGGGGGCTTGTTCTTGGCACGTTCGTGGATCGCGTTGCGCACCAGTTGACGCAGTTGCTGGCGATCGGCGGCCGGGTAGGCTTCCAGCAGTTCGGCCAGCGCCACGTCGCCTTCGGCCAGCAGGCGTTCGCGCCAGCGTTCGACCCGGTGGATCGCCGCCACTTCGCGGCGCGCGGTATCGCTGTTGGCGTCCAGCGCATCGCGGATCGCGGCCAGGGTCTGCTCGTCCTCGCGGCGCATGTGCTTGGCCAGAAACGCCAGCTGCCGCTTGTGCGCGATATGCGAGGTGATGCGCTTGCTCTCTTCGATATGCGGGATCAGCGATTCGGGCACCGGCAACTTGGCCAGCTGCGCCGGGGTCAGCGCCACCAGCTTTTCGCCCAGGTCGAAAATCTCCAGCGCCTCGCGCCGCTGCTGGCTGCGGCTGGCGCCACGAAATTCACCGGTCTCTTCATCGCGTCCGCGCATTGCCACCACATCCCGAAACTTGGTTGATAAACATCTGCGGCCTCGAACGGCCGGGCGTCGGCGGAATAACTCCGCACCGAATTCAAACATTCCGGTCATGGATGGCCGGGCTTTCGCGGACGGATCCGCGTTTCCAAGGATAAAGCATTGAACGCACTCTCCTCCGAAATCCGCGTCACCGACGACAGCCTGCAGCGCCTGGATGCGCTCACCGACATCTCCCAGCGCCTGCTCGAGCGCGCGCGCGCCGCCGGCGCCACGCAGGCCGAAGTCAGCTGCAGCGAAGAGCGCGGCCTGGACGTCAATGTGCGGCTGGGCGATGTGGAGACGGTCGAATCCACGCGCGATCGTGGCATTGCGGTCACGGTCTACTTCGGCAAGCGCAAGGGCAGTGCCAGCACTGCCGACCTGCAGGATTCCAGCCTGGAATCCACCGTGGCGCAGGCCTGCGCGATCGCCCGCTTCACCGAAGACGACGTGGCTGCCGGCCTGGCCGACCCGGAGTTGATGGCGCGCGAGTTCCCCGAGCTGGACAGCTGGCATCCGTGGGCGCTGGACGCCGATACCGCCGTGGATCTGGCGCTGGCCTGCGAAACCGCCGGCCGCGACGCCGACGCGCGCATCAGCAACTCCGACGGCGCCTCGGCCAGCACCGGGCTCAGCCTGTCGGTGTACGCCAATTCGCATGGCTTCATCGGCCGCGAGCGCGGTACCCATCATTCGATCAGCTGCGCGCTGATCGCCGGGCAGGGCGACGGCATGCAGCGCGATGGCTGGTACAGCAGTGCACTGGCACGCGAGGACCTGGAAGCGCCCGACGCCATCGGCCGCCATGCCGCCGCGCGTACCGTGGCGCGCTTGCAGCCGCGTTCGCTGCCCACCGGTCAGTTGCCGGTGCTGTTCGCTCCGGAAGTGGCGCGCTCGCTGGTCGGCCACCTGCTCGGCGCGGTGTCCGGCGGCGCGCTGTATCGCCGTGCCAGCTTCCTGCTCGACAGCGTCGGCAGCACGTTGTTCCCGGACTGGTTCAACATCGAAGAGCTGCCGCACCTGCGCCGCGGTTTGCGCTCGGCCGCCTTCGACGGCGAAGGCGTGGCGACGCGGCGTTCGGCGCTGATCAGCGACGGTGTGCTGCAGCGCTATGTGCTGGGCAGCTATTCGGCGCGCAAGCTGGGCCTGCAGACCACCGCCAACGCCGGTGGCGTCCACAACCTGCAGGTCACCGCCAATGCGGGCGATCTGGCGTCGATGATTGCCGGCATGTCGCGCGGCCTGCTGGTCACCGAACTGATGGGCAACGGCGTCAATCCCGTCACCGGCAACTATTCGCGCGGGGCCGGCGGCTTCTGGATCGAAAACGGCGTGATTGCCTACCCGGTCGATGGCCTGACCATCGCCGGCAATCTGCGCGACATGTTCGCCGGCATCGAAGCGGTGGGCAGCGATGTCGACCCGCGCTCGCACGTCAAGATCGGCTCGGTGCTGATCAACCGCATGACGGTGGCAGGCGACAGCTGAGCGGCACCGCTGTGTCGGCTTCGCCGGTTTCCGGGCGGCTTGTCGTGTAGGCGCACGCCTCACGAGCCGCCGCTCGCACCTGACGATGCATCTGCGTAACGCCGAAGCGGGCAGGTCACGGTCACCGCCGCTGTCTCCGATGCGATATGCGCAATGGGGTATGGATCTTGCGGCGGCGCGCGCGACGTGCGAGCGCTACCTACGCACCTTGCGACGCGCGTTAATAAGCCCTCTGCGTCTTGTGGGCGGCACCCGCTCGCACTAAGGCAGGGTGGTCTTTTTCGCCATGGCGCGGCCGATTGCAGCCATGGCCGGGCCGCGCACCCATGTCTTTCCGCACTGGTGGCTGGCTGAATCGTTGCTATAGTCCGCCGCACCACAACCATGCACGGGGAGACATGATGAGCGAATTCGAATCGCACGCCGCACCGCCACCGCCACCGGTCAGCACCAGTCCGTCGGAGGAGCGTACGCTCGCGCTGGCCGCGCATCTGCTCGGCATCGTGACCTCGTTCGTCGGTGCGTTGGTGATCTGGTTGATCAGCAAGGACGCCAGCCCGTCCAAGCCGTTCGCGACCGATCAAGCCAAGGAAGCGCTGAATTTCCAGATCACCGTGCTCATTGCCACCGTGGCAGCGATCATTCTGACCATTGTCTCGTTCGGCATCCTGTTCTTCTTGCCGACGCTGGTGTGGATTGCCAACCTGGTGCTGTGCATCCTGGCCGCTGTCAAGGCCAACAACGGCGAGCATTACCGTTACCCGTTCGCGCGGCGCCTGATCAAGTAACCGGCGCGGTGGAAGCGACAAAGGCCCGGCAGCGATGCCGGGCCTTTGTCGTATCAGGCGATGGAGCGATCAGTTCTGCGCCGGGGTGTTTTCGGCGAAGTACTCATGGCTGTCGGCGTTGGTGATGGCCTGCGCCGGGTTGCTGATCGCCAGGCTGCGCGCGCCGGACTGGCCATAGACGCGGTCCTGGGTGCCGGCGACGACCGTGAAGTGACTCATCTCGTGTACCAGCGTGCCGGCCTTGGAGTCGGTGCCGGTGGTCGATGCGCTCCAGAACGCATTGCAGACATAGATTTCGTAAGGCGCGTTGGCATAGACGTACGCGAAGGCACTGTCGGTGCAACCGCAATTGATAGTGATCTGGCCGTTGTTCTGGTCCAGCGCATTGTCGATGTTGACGAAGTTCGAGCTGACCCGGCTGTAGCGCGAGGCGTTATAGGCACCAAACCAGGTGGTGTAGCGCGCGCCGGTGCTGCCGGCATTGAGGTAGTTGCGCGCGTTCTGCGAGTAGTTGCGCGCGGCAGTGACGGCACTGGCGATCTGGCTGGTGCGGGTGGTGCTGCAGTTGAGGTAATTGATGCCGTTGACCACGGCGGTCGGGCCGACTGCGAGCTGGCGCTGTACGCCACGGTTGACGCCGTCCAGCCACACGGTGAGCGGGGTGCTGGTAGCCACGGCCGGCTCGCCGCTGGCGGCTTTCATCAGGCTGCCGTCGGAAAAGGAAGCGTACTGCAGCGCCGAGCGCACCTGGATGGTGTAGTTGCCGCTGGTGGACAGATCGTAGGCGCCGGCCAGATCGACCTCGCCCTTCACGCTCTGGCCTGGCTGCAGGATGGTGAAGTCGGCGGCCTTGGGCAGGCCGCGCTTGACCAGGCGCCCGGTGTAGTCCACCGGCTTGCCGTCGCGGCTCACTTCCAGAATGCCGTTATCCAGCGATTTCAGCGGCAGCTGGTACGTCGGCACGCGTGCGGTCTGGCTGCCGTTATTGGTGACGGTGACGGCGATCTTGCCCTGATGACGCCCAGCCTGGTCGGCCACTGGCGACAGTTCGATGGTCAACGGAACCGGGCCGCGCACGGACTGCGCCTGGGCCGATCCGAGGACGCCAACAACGGCCAGCGTGCCTGCTGCAAACGATGCGAGAAAAACGTTCTTCACCAGTGACTCTCCGTGTGATCGGGGGATGTCCGCGGATGCGGGCAAGCCAAACCTAGGCAGGACGAGCGGACGCGACAAGTTATTCAATTGCGAATATTTTGTTCGTAGCGAACTTATGAACGCCGCTGAAATAGCACGAATGTCGACAATTCAGCTTTAAAATGTGCGATCGGTCATGTGCTGCAACTCCGAATGTGTCAACGCATGACACAAACGCAGCCAAGAAAAGTTGCAATGTGTGACCCAGTTCGCCGCTTGCACGCCCCCGATGCAGACGTTGACCGTGCGCTGGCGCACGGAGTGCGCAAATCGTGTCCGGCGCGTCCGCTCTATGTCGCAAATCGTCCAGATGTGGCTGCGCGAGCCACCAGCGCGCCATTGCGGCACGCGGGAAACTTCAGATCGATTCGGGCATCGGCCGCTCCCGCTCGCTGCGGTGTAGCGGCGTTGGCAACTGCGCCTAGTGCGCGCGGTTCACCGCAAACCGGCCCAAGGTGGCCAACGTCTCGCCTGGTTGCCCATAGGGCTGCAGGACGTCGTGCATGCGCGCGGCCAGCTCGGCCAGCTTCGCCTTGGCGCCATCCATCCCCAGCAGGGCGGGGTAGGTGGATTTGGCTTGCGCCGCGTCCTTGCCGGCGGTCTTGCCCAGCTGCGCCGAGCTCGATTCCACATCCAGGATGTCGTCGCGTACCTGGAAGGCCAGGCCCAAGGCGTCGGCAAATTCGTCCAGACGCTGCTGGTCGGCTGCCGCGGCGCCTCCGGTGAGTGCGCCCATCCGGACCGCCGCACGGATCAACGCGCCGGTCTTGAGCGCATGCATGCGTTGCAGATCCTGCAGCGACTGCAGTTGCCCGGTCGCATCGATATCCAGCGCCTGGCCGCCGCACATGCCGGCCGCGCCCGCAGCAGTGGCCAGGCTCTGTATCCAGCTGACGCGCAGTTCGGCGCTGGCAGAGGCAGTGGCGAGTAATTCGAACGCGCGCGTCTGCAAGGCGTCGCCGGCCAGAATCGCGGTGGCCTCATCGAAGGCGATATGCACGGTGGGCTGGCCGCGCCGCAGCGCGTCGTCGTCCATCGCCGGCAAGTCGTCGTGCACCAGCGAATAGGCGTGAATCAGCTCTACCGCCACCGCGGGCGTGTCGAGCTGATCCTCAGCAGCGCCGAACAAAGCGCCGCTTGCGTAGACCAGCAGCGGACGCATGCGCTTGCCCCCGCCCAGCACGGCATGGCGCATCGCTGCATGCAGGCGCTGCGGCGCATGCGTGGCGCGCGGCAGGCCCGCCTCCAGGCTGCGTTCGGTGCGGGCGATCCAGTGGTCGAACAGCGCCGAGCTCACCTCAGCCGTCCAGCGACGGCGGTTCGAAGGCTTCGGCAAGCTCGGGGCGGGCGGGGTCGGTCAACAAGCGCACGCGCAGTTCGGCCTGTTCCAGCGTCTGCTGGCAATCACGGTACAACCCGATGCCGCGCTCGTAGGCCGTGAGCGATTGCTCCAGGCTCAGATCGCCGACTTCCATCTTCTGCACCAGTTGCTCGAGTTCTTCCAGCGACTGTTCGAAGCGGGCAACCGGGGACGTTTCGTTCAAAGACTTCTTGGCCATCTCTAAAGTGTGCGGCGCGCGCGCAGGCGGGTCAATTCGCGTCGGCAGCCGCGCGCCATTGCAGCGCGGCGGCATTGGTCTGCAACCATGCGTCCAAGGTGGCGGAAATGATGCAGTCGCCGGCGGCGAGTACCTGCGTGCCGTCCCACAGGATCGGCAGGCGCCCGCGCTCCCACGGCGGTAGGTCCAGCGCCTGCAGCAGGTGTTTGAGTTGGTGCGAATGCGTGCGCTGCGGCAGCACGATGCGCTCGCCGCCCCGGCGTGCGCGCACCAGCAGCGGTTGCGCAAAGCGCAGCCCGGGTGCGCCGAGTAACCGCAACTGCGCACCGTCGGGCAGGTGCAGGGGCGCTGCGCCGTCCCACTGCGCGTGCCAGTCCGACGGCCAGGCCGCAGCGGGGCGGTTCAGAAACAGGCACTGGCGCCAGCGGCGTACTTCTACCCCTTGCCACGCAAAGCAGGCCTGCCGATCTGCGGCGTGATTGTCGATTTCCCGTTCCAGTGCGGCCACGCCTTGCGCAGGCAGCGGCGGGGCGTGCGCAGCACTCACCCAGGCGCGCAACAGCCGTGCCCTTCGTTCCACGGGTTGCGCGCGCAATGCCTGCAGATCCAGCGCGCCGCTTGCGGTCTGCACGCTCGGCAGCAACGCCATGTCCTGCTGCAGCAGTAATGCGCTTGCATCGGCGCTCAGTTGCGCACTGCGCGCCAACGCGTCGGGTGCTTGCGGCCAGCGTTGCTGCAGCAACGGCACGACCTGGCTGCGCAGGAAATTGCGGTCATGGCGCGGGTCGGCATTGCTGGGGTCTTCGATCCAGCGCACGCCTTGCGCATGCGCGTAGGCGTGCAGATCGGCGCGGGCGTGCGCCAGCATCGGGCGCCACAGCGTGCCGCTGGCGAATGGGCGCTGCGGGCGCATCGCCGCCAGGCCTTCGGGGCCGGACGCACGCAGCGCACGCAGCAGGAAGGTTTCCGCCTGGTCGTCGCGATGGTGTGCCAGCGCCAGCCATTCGCCAGCAGTGAGCGCCTGCGCGAACGCCGCGTGTCGCGCGTGGCGTGCTGCCGCTTCCAGCCCAAGACCGCTGTCGCGTGCCACCTGCACCCGGACGATCTGCAACGGCACCTGCAGCGTGTCGCAGGTGCGTTGGCAATGCGCGGCCCAGGCATCGGCATCGGCATGCAGCCCATGATGCACATGCAGCGCGCGCAATCCTGCGTGCCGATAGCGTGGCGTCGCCGCCAGCAGATGCAGCAGCACGCTGGAATCCATCCCGCCGCTATAGGTCAGCAGCACCGGGCCGGGCGGGGTGGCTGGCAACAGGAGCGGGGTGCCGGTCAGCACAGGCGCAATCTCGCAACGGCTCCTGCGCGCTCGGCGAGCAGATGCCATCCCTGCTGCGTGATTGCGTGTTGGCCGCCTGCCCGGCGTGTTCTCTGCTTGGGACCCATCGACGATTCCATCGTTCCCGGCGCCCCGCAGCGCGAACAACCGTGCGCAGCTGCAGCCTGGGCTGCATCGTGCTGCCGTGCGCGGTCACCGTAACGTCCCGCTACGGCCCATCCGAGCACCACACCAACGGCTGGGGACTGCGGCTGTTCGCAGGCGTGATTGCACATGGCGGTGGCGACGCCAGGCGGGCAGGTCGAGCGGCGACGCGTCAACCGCATCACGCGCCAGCTCGCCCGCCATCGCCGCAGCGCCGCCTGCGCATCAGCGCTTGACCGCAGCCTCGAAGGTGGCCGGCCTGGGCAATTCCACCGGCACGCCGGCGGCATCGCAGGTGCCTGCCTTGCACAGGCGCTCGCGCAGGCGCGGGGTGGCCTGGACGATGACGTGGTAGATCACGTTCTCTTCCAGCGTGCCGCGGAATGCCGCGCTGCCGGGGCCGGTGGCCCAGATGCCGACATCTTCGCCGCCGTGGCTTTCGGATTTGGTCGGCACCAGCGCTTCCTGCATGTAGCTGGGGGCCTCGGTGTCGACGTGGGTCAGGTCCGGGCGGCCGGCAGCCGGCTCACTACTGCTGGGTTCGTGCGGATATTTCTTGGGGCCGGCCGGCTGCGCATTGCTGGCACCGGTGTAGCCGGGGCCGTTGGCGTAGCTGAGCGTGGTGTATGGCTGGCCGGCCAGGTCGGTGGCCAGCTGGCTGCGGTCGCCTTCTTCGCCGCCGGTGCCGCGCACCTTGCCCAAGATCAAGTTGCCGCGCACCGGGTAGCCGACGAAGTTGAGCGTGTGCGAATGGTCGGCAGTCACGATGATCAGCGTGTCCGCTGGCGCAGTCTGCACGGCAGCGCGCACGGCATCGGACAGCGACACGGTTTCGTCGAGTGCGCGGTAGGCGTTGCCGGCGTGGTTGGCGTGATCGATACGGCCGCCTTCGACCATCAGGACGAAGCCATTCGGGTCGCGCGACAGCGACTGGATCGCGGTGCGGGTCATCTCGGTCAGGCTGGGCTCGCCCTGCGGGGTGCGGTTGCGGTCGTGGTCGAACTGCATGTGGTCCGGCTCGAACAAGCCCAGCAGCGCCGGTGCACCGGACGCTGCCTGCAACTGCTGCTCGTTCCAGACATAGGCGCCCTGCGGGTGCGCCTGTTTCCATTCGGCCACCAGATCGCGGCCGTCCAGGCGCAGGCCCACCTTGTCGTCGTATTCCGGGTCGCGCTCCTGCACGCTCTGGAACTGGCTGCGTCCTCCGCCCAGCACCACTTGCGGGCCTCGGCCGTAGCGGGCGGTGGAGAGCAATTGCTGGGCGATGTCCTGGCAGCCGGCAGCACGCGCCGATTCGGGAAGGTCGGTGTCGTTTTCCCAGTTGCGGTCCGGCGAATGCGCATAGGTTGCCGCCGGCGTGGCGTGGGTCAGGCGCGTGGTGGTGACGATGCCGGTGGCCATGCCGGCGCTGTCGGCCAGCTGCAGCCAGCTCAGCAGGCCCTTGTTCAAGCTGTCGGCACAGTCGCTGCGGTTGCCGCTGCTGACCCCGATCGCGCCCATGTGCGACTTCACCCCGGTGGTGATCGCGGTCATGGTGCCGGCCGAATCCGGCGTCTGCGAGTCGGTGTTGTAGGTCTTGCTGAAGGCGGTGGCGGGGAATTGTTCCCACGACAACAGGTTTTCTTCGCCCGGCCCGCCCTTGCGCTGGCCGTCCAGGATGCGGGCGGCGGCGACCGTGGTCAGGCTCATGCCATCGCCCAGGAACAGGATCACGTTACGCGCCTTGCCGGCCATGGCGCCGTTGCCGGCGGCACGGGCGGCGCCCGAGCGGTACCACCACTGCGGGGTTTCGCCGGCCGGGTGCGCCACCGGCGGTACTTCCACGCGGACCGATGCGGGTGCGGAGGTGCTGCTGCCGGTCGTGGAGGCGCAGGCGGCGACGCACAGCGTGGTCAGGGCGGCGAGGGTAGGCAGGCGGTAACGCATCGGCATCGAACTCGTGGCTGAATCAATCCCCATTATGCCGCGCTGGGTGGTGTCACACCGATGACACAGCGCTGTTCCAGCGGTGGTCTCGCGGGCAGGGCAGCCCTGGGCTATGGTGCATGCACTTTCCCCCCGGAAGATTCGACGACATGAAACTGGTTGCGGCGTGGTTGCGCATTCCGTTCTGGCAACGCGTGGTGGCCGGCTTCGTCCTCGGCGCGCTGGTCGGCTGGGCCATGGGTCCGGCGGCCGATGTGTGGTTCGGTCCGTTGGGTGACCTGTACGTCACGTTGATCAAGATGATCGCCATCCCGCTGGTGTTCTTCGCGGTGATCAATGCGATCTCGTCCTTGCACGGGCAAAAGTCGGTTGCCGCACTCGGTGGACGCACGTTTTTATGGTTTGTCATCACCGCAGCATTGGCGGTGGGCGTGGGCCTGGCGGTCGGCACGATCATGCAGCCGGGCGCCGGCCATTTCAGTCTGAGCGTGGATTCGGCCTGGAAGCCGCGCGATGTGCCAAGCCCGGTCCAGGTGCTGCTGGATGTGGTGCCGTCCAATCCGTTCTACGCACTGACCGGCATCGGCACCAAGACCAACGCGGCCGGCGAAACGGTGCTGGCGGCGGGGCGTGGCTCGATCCTGCCGGTGATCTTCTTCGCCGCGTTGCTGGGCTTTGCAATGGTCAAGCTCGGCGAGCGGGTGGCCGAGGCGCGCAAGCTCACCGGGCAGATGAGCGACATCATGATTCAGGTGACGCGCTTCGTGCTGGAAATGACTCCGCTCGGCACCTTTGGCCTGATCGCTGGCCTGGTCGGCAGCTACGGCTTTTCGAAACTGCTGCCGTTCGGCAATTTCGTCCTGGCGCTGTATGTGGCCTGCGCGATCCACATTGTGGTGGTCTACAGCAGCCTGTTGCTCGCACATGGGCTGAACCCGTGGAAGTTTTTCCGCGGTGCCGCGCCTGGCATGCAGGTGGCGTTCGTCAGTTCGTCGAGCTTTGCGGCAATGCCGGTGGCAATGCGTTCGATCACGCATAACCTGGGGGTCAGCAAGGATTACGCCGCATTCGCGGTACCGCTGGGCGCCAGCATCAAGATGGATGGCTGCGGCGCGATCTTTCCGGCGTTATGCGCGGTGTTCATCGCGCAATACACCGGCGTGCCGCTGACCGCCAACCAGTATTTCGTGGTGCTGATCGCCTCGGTGCTCGGCAGCTTCGGCACGGCCGGCGTACCGGGCACGGCCGTCATCATGGCGACGGTGGTGCTGAGTGCGGCCAATCTGCCGCTGGAAGTGATCGGCTACCTGTATGCGATCGACCGCATCCTGGACATGATGCGCACCATGACCAATGTCACCGGGCAGATGCTGGTGCCGGTGCTGGTGGCCAAGGAGACCGGACTGCTCGACAAGCGCATCTACGACTCCGCCTCCACCAATGTGGGGCTGGAAGAACCGCCGGCCGACAGCGCCAGACCACTGCGCTGAGGCGGCTTGATGCGTGCCGGATCTCCACTCCTGCGCGAACGGCTGCAGCAGCTGCCCGAGCTGCAGCGCATGGATGGCGTGTTCGTGCAGCGCGGCTTGGCCGACGACCCCTTCGAGACGCGCTATCTGGAGATCCGGCGCAAGGAAGGCCGGCTGTACACCGATGCGCAGGTGCGCAGCCTGCCGCGTCCGGGCGGAAAACTGGCGGCAACGCTGGAATGGCGCGTGCGCGCGCTGTCGAGCAGTTTGCTGGTGCAGCACCTGGACACGCATGCCGGCGAGGGCGCCATCCTCGAACTCGGTTGCGGCAATGGCTGGCTATCGCACTTGCTGGCGCAGTCGCTGCAACGCGAGGTCTGCGGCATCGACGTCAATCGCACCGAGCTCACCCAGGCCGCACGCGTATTCGGCCATGCGGCGCGCCTGAGTTTCATCGCTGGCGACATCCAGACCGTGGCACTACCGCGCGACGTATTCGACATCATCGTGCTACCCGCCTGCGTGCAATATTTTGCTGATCCTGGCGCGTTGATCGAGCGTTTGCTCGCGCATCTGCGCGAGGATGGCGAGCTGCATATTCTCGATAGCCCGCTCTACGCCACGCCGCAACGCGGCCAGGAGAGTGCCGCACGCAGCCTGCGCTACTTCACCGAGCTGGGCGTCCCGGAGCTGGCCGCGCATTACCACCAGCATACCTACGCGACGTTCGAGCGCTTTGCGGTGCAGTGGTTGTTCGACCCGCGTTGTTGGAGTGCCTGTGCGCGAAAGGCGCTCAGCGTGTCGCAGCCACATTTCCCATGGCTGTGTCTGCGCAAGCGGGACAACCCTGGGGTGCTTGGCGGTTGAGTGTGCTTGTGGGTGTTGTCTGATGACGCCGGGCAGTGTGCGTCGGGCGATCTGGCGATGACGCTGCTCACGCTCGCATGTGAATTTCAAGGCATCCGGCACTCGCTGATGGACAGCAATGGCAACGAGGGGTGTGCCGGCCGATGTTCGTAGGCGCTCACGTCGACCGGTACGGCCATCGCGTCGCGGGTACGACGAGCTTCAACCACATGGCACACTTCCAGCTCATCCATTGACGAGGGCGGGCGGTGATTGGCCAACAGCGTGATCTGACATTTCGTTTTCTGGCCGAGCCCAGCGACGTCAACTTCGGCGGCAAGGTGCATGGCGGCGTGGTGATGAAGTGGATCGACCAGGTTGGCTTTGCCGCCGCCAGCGGTTGGAGGGGGCATTACTGCGTCACCGTGGCGGTGGGCGGCATCCGGTTCGTGGCGCCGGTGCGCATCGGCGATCTGGTGGCGGTGTCGGCCAAGCTGGTCTACACCGGCCGCAGCAGCATGCATTTGGCCATCGACGTACGCGCGCGCAGTCCGATGGGAGGCGACTCGCGCCTGTGCACGCATTGCATCATCGTGTTCGTGGCGATGGACCCGGACGGGGTCACCCCGGTCGAAGTGCCGTCCTGGCGGCCCGACACCCCGGAAGATCAACGCCTGGCCGAATATGCGCTCAAGGTGATGGAGTTGAGCAAGGGCATCGAGGACACCATGGCACGGTACAAGGCCGACACGTCGCAGTAAGCCGCGTACGGGGTAGGTCGTCTGGCCCGATGCAGCGCTGCGGTGCGGGCAGCGTGGCTCCTGGTGCGCCTGGCACGCGGGCCGGTAGGCGCCGAGAGCCTGCGCAGTCGCACACGGACGTCGCGGCCGGGTTCCCCACAACAAAAAGGCCGCGAGATCGTCGCGGCCTTGCTTGACTGAGTCCGGGCAACCGAGCGTTACAGCACGCGACGCGCCTGGATGAACTTTTCGCTCCAGTAGCCGCTCGCCAGCGAATCCACGCGCACGTCCTTGCCGCGGCTGGGCGCGTGCAGGAACTTGCCGTCGCCGACCACCAGGCCGACATGGTCGATACGACCGCGCTTGCCGAAGAACACCAGGTCGCCAGCCTTCAGCGCGCTCGGGTCCTTGATCAGTTCGGCCGATTCGTCGCGGGCGATGTCGCGCGAGACGCGCGGCAGGTCGATGCCGAGTGCAGTCTTGAACACGTAGCCGACCAGGCCGCTGCAATCGAACCCTTCGGTGGACTCGCCGCCCCAGACATACGGGGTGCCGAGCAGGGCCATGGCGCGCTGCAGGATCACCTGCACGCGGCTGTCGGCCACGGCGTTCTGGGCCGCATTGGCTGCGCTCTGCGACACGTCGTAGTTGGCAAGCAGGCGGCTGAGATCGCCAGCGAACATTGCCGAGCGGTCCATCAGCGGAATGGCATCGTTGGCAGCCAGATGCGGAAGCAGGGCGGCCAGTGTTGCAGTGGCAGCGGCGTCGGCGCGGCTGCGGGTTGCGGCTTTCTCGGCGGCGACGGCGCTGTCAGGCGTGGTCGTCTGCGAAGCGGATGGCGTGCTGCTGGCGGTCTGCGCGAATGCGGGAAGTGCTGCAATCAAGAGAGCGGTGGCGCATAGCAGGCGGAGCGGTTTCCGGGGCGGAAGCGGTGCGGCGCCAGTTTTGATCTGTTCGTCGTTCGTCACGCGGGAATCACAGTTCTGCTGTCGATGCGAGATGATGCCCTGGTGAAATAATCGTTACGTTCAAAAAAAGTTAACTTTCCGTTTTATGACTTGTGATCTGCGTCACATTTCAGTGCAAAACCCGTTTCGAACCTGAATAATGGTCACGCCAGTAAGCTCCATCAAGGAAATCCAGGCGGACCGTACCGCCCGTGGTAGGGGCATGCACGAAGCGGCCTTCACCGACATAAATGCCGACGTGGGTCACGTTGCCGCCGGAGCCGAAAAACACCAGATCGCCGGTGGCAAGTCGCTCGGGCGGGATGCGCGGGCCCTGAATTGCGGCCAGTTCGCGGGAGGTGCGTGGTAGCGCCAGGGCCAATACATCCCTGTAGACATAGGTGACCAGCCCGCTGCAGTCGAACCCGGTCTCTGGCGTGTTGCCGCCGAACCGGTACGGGGTGCCCACCAACCCCAGCGCGCGCATCAGGATGTTGTTGGCGGCGGCCGGGTCGGCCGGCGTTACCTGCGGCCACACGCGCGTTGTCGGCGGTGGCGCGGCCGGGCGCTGAACCGGCGTGTGCGACGAACAGCCCCCCAGGAGCAGCAGGCCCAGCAACAGGCTGGCCGCGGCGCAACGGGCGCGGGCGGCGAAAACTGGCGTGATATGCATGGAGCCGGGATAATGGGCGGTTCGAAAGGTCGCCATGATGGCGGCGCACCCGGCGGCCGACAAGCCGTCCTCAACCGTCTGCCACCGGGCAGCCCATTCAGAGCCAGGCATGAAGATCGAAAAAGACAGCGTCGTCCGCTTCCATTACACCGTTTCGGAGATCGGCCAGGAGCCGATCGAGAGCTCCAAGGAGCGTGACCCGTTGGCGATCATGATCGGCCACGGCAACATCATCCCGGGCCTGGAAGCGGCCATGATGGGGAAGGCGGCCGGCGAGAGCTTCGGCGTGGACGTCAAGGCCGCCGACGCCTACGGCGAATACCGCGAAGGCCTGAGCCAGCGCGTGCCCAAGAAGCATTTCGGCGCCACCAAGCTGGTGCCCGGCACCCAGGTCGTGCTGCAGACCAACTTCGGCCCGCGCGCAGTGACGGTGCAGAAAGTCGGCATGAGCGTGGTCGATGTGGACCTCAATCACCCCATGGCCGGCAAGGATCTGCATTTCGACGTGGAGATCGTCGAAGTGCGTGAAGCCACCGCAGAAGAACGCGACCACGGCCATGTGCACGGCGACGGCGGTCATCACCACTAAGGGTGGGGCACGCGCTCGCATGGCGGTTGGACGGGTGCGACGCCTGCGCGCCACTGACGTAGGCCGGTCATCCGGCGCTGCGCTGGCGCATGCACTCCACGCGCATGTCGGCCCATCCCTGCGGTTTGCCGCGGCGCGTGCATGATTGCTGTTCCTGACGGCCCGCCCCATCGGCGGGCCGTTTGCATTCTGCGGCGCGCGCCGCCGTATCTGGTTGCCTGAGCCGTGATGACATCCCGCGACGTGCTGCTTCCCATTGCTGCGACCGAGCGCATCGTCGTGCTGGATGTCCTGCGCGGCGTGGCGCTGCTGGGCATCCTGCTGATGAACATCGAAGCCTTTGTCGGGCCGCTCGATCTGGCCATGACCGGCGTGGAGCCGCATTGGCATGGCGCCGACCGGGTTGCCGATGCGCTGGTTTACGTGTTCGTGCAAGGCAAGTTCTACACGCTGTTTTCGCTGTTGTTCGGCATGGGCTTTGCGGTGATGGCGCAGCGCGCCGCGCAGGCCGGGCGCGCGTTCTTCGGCCTGTATCTGCGCCGCACCCTCGGGCTGTTGGCGATCGGGCTTGCCCACGCGCTGCTGGTGTGGTCCGGCGATGTCCTGGTGACCTATGCCCTGCTGGCGTTGCTGCTGCTCAGTGCGCGCAACGTGCCGACCGTGACGCTGCCGTGGTTCGCTGCGTTGGTGTACCTGTGCGCACCCGGGCTGACCCTGCTGTACGGGGTGGCAGGCGAGTTGGCGCAGGCCGATCCTGCCGCGACGGTGCAGTGGAAAGCGGCGATGGCCGACGCCGCGCAGCAGGCGCTGGCGAATGTGCAGGCGCAGCGCGCCGCATTCGGCAGCGGCACTTACCTGCAGGCGACGGTGCAGCGCTGGCATGACTTTCAGCAGGCGATGACCGGGCTCAGCATCAATGGCCCGGCCATGCTCGGCATGTTCCTGCTCGGTAGCTGGTTCGTGCGCAGCGGTGCGATCGCCGCGCCCGAGCGCTTCCCCCGTTTGTTTGCGACGCTGCGCCATGGCGTGTTGCCGCTCGGGCTGGGCGTGATGCTGGCAAGTTATGCATTGGAGCCGTGGATCGATCCGGCGCGGCTGGACCTGCGCCTGTCCGGCGCCTTCGCGCTGTCGCTGATTGCAGGGCCGTTGATGTGCCTGGGCTACTCCGCATGGGTGGTGCGCCTGGCACCGCGTCTGGCATGGCTTGCGCCGGCGGGGCGGATGGCATTGAGCAATTACTTGCTGCAATCGCTGGTTTGCACCGGCATCTTCTACGGCTACGGGCTGGGCTATTTCGAACAGCTGCCGCGGGTGTGGCAACTGCCGTTCGCGCTGGCACTGTTCGCGCTGCAGGTGCAGCTGAGCCGGTGCTGGCTGCACTGGTTCCGCTTCGGGCCGATGGAATGGCTATGGCGCAGCGCGACCTATCTGCAGGTGCCGCCGATGTGGCGTGGCGCTGGGCGCGCCGGGTAGCGCCTGCATGCACGGCAGCCGCGATGATGTGGTGGTGATCGGTGCGGGCGCGATTGGCCTGGCCACAGCGCTGGCACTGGTCGAAGCGGGCAGGCAGGTGCGCGTGCTCGATGCCGGTGCGCCCGGCGCGGCGACCTCCTACGGCAATTGCGGCACCATCACGCCAAGCCATGCACCGCCGCTGGCGGCGCCCGGCATGATTGCGCAGGCACTGAAATGGATGTTCACCCCGGACGCGCCGCTGTATATCCCGCCACGTCTGGATCCGGGCTTGTGGCGCTGGCTGCTGCGCTTTGCGCGGCGCTGCAATCCACGCGATTGGCAGGCCAGTGCACAGGCGCGCGCGGCGTTGTTGCACGACGCGCGGCAGCGCTTCGACGCGTGGGTGGCGCGGTACGGGTTGGAGTGCGAGTTTCGTAACGACGGGCTGGATTACGTGTTCGGCGATGCGCGCCGCTTTGCGCAATACCGCGACGAATGCGCGCTGCTGGCGCAGTGGGGGATCCGGGCAGAGGTCATCGATGGTGCGGACTACATACGCCAGGATCCCGCATTTCGCGATGGGATCGCCGGTGCGATCCACTTCCCGGGCGATGCCCATCTGCGTCCGGAGCAGTACACCGCAGAGCTTGCGAGGGTGCTGCGCGCACGTGGCGTGGTGATTGATGCGCACTGCCGCGTGCAGGCGATCGTGCCCGACGGAGCTGGCAGCTGCGTGCAGACCGAGCACGGCAAGCGCCCTGCGCGCGAAGTGGTGATCGCAACCGGGCCATGGTCGCCGGTGCTGGCGGCGCAACTCGGTTTGCGCCTGCCGGTGCAGGCCGGCAAGGGCTATTCGATTACCTACAGTGCGCCGCATCTGATGCCGCGCCGCCCGGTGGTGTTGAAGGACCGTTGGGTGTTCGTGGTGCCGTGGCGCGACCGCCTGCGCATCGGCAGTACGATGGAATTTTCCGGGCGCGATACGCAGCTCAATGCCACACGCCTGGCTGCGTTGGAGCGTGCAGCGGCCGAATATCTGCAGGCGCCATGCGGGCCTGCGGTGATCGAGCGCTGGTACGGATGGCGGCCGATGACCTGGGACGACGTGCCGGTCCTGGGCGCGGTGCCGGGCCATCCTCACGTCTGGCTCGCAGCCGGGCATGGCATGCTCGGCATCAGCATGAGCACTGCAAGCGGACAATTGATGGCCGACCTGATCACGGGCCGCGCACCCGCGCTGGACCCGCATCCTTACCGGGCGGAGCGTTTCGCATGAGTGCGCGTTACGACTACGACGTGGTGATTCTGGGGGGCGGCTCCGGCGGCCTCGCGGCTGGATTTCGCGCAGCAAAACATGGCGCGCGCGTGGCGATCATGGAGCCCGACGAACTGGGCGGCACCTGCGTCAATCTCGGTTGCGTGCCGAAGAAGGCGATGTGGCTGGCAGCCGATCTGGCCGGCAAGATCGAGTTGGCCAGCGTGCTGGGATTCGATGTGCCGCGCCCGACGCTGGCCTGGCAGGAGCTGGTCACGCATCGGCAGGGGTACATTTCCAACATCCACGCCAGCTATCGACGCCGCCTCAACGAAGATGGCGTGGTCCTGATCCCGCAACGCGGCGTATTGCAGGACCGCCATACCGTCATGGGCAGCGACGGCGTACCGGTGACCGCCGAGCACATCGTGATCGCCACCGGCGCACACCCGCTACGCCCGGACGTGGAGGGCGCAGAACATGGCGAAGTCTCCGACGATTTCTTCAATCTCTGCCATGCGCCCGAGCAGGTCGCGATTGTCGGCGGTGGCTATATCGCGGTGGAAATCGCCGGGCTGCTGCAGGCCCTGGGAAGTCGCGTGCATCTGTTCGTGCAGGACGAGCGCTTGCTGGAGCGCTTCGATGCGGAGCTCACCTTGCAGTTGGCCGACAACCTGCGCCATCTGGGTGTGCGGCTGCACTTCGGTTTCACCACCACCGCATTGGAGCGCGATCTGCACGGTGCGTTGCGCGTGCATGGTCATTGCGTGCATCCGCGCGAGCAGGGCAACGACGTCTTCGACAAGGTGTTTTTTGCGGTGGGTCGCCGCGCCAATACCGCCGGGCTGGGTCTGGACACAGTGGGCGTTGCGCTTGGTGACAAGGGCGAAGTGGTGGTGGACGACGGGCAGACCACCAACGTGCCGAATATTCACGCCATCGGCGATGTGGGCGGCAAGGTCGGACTGACGCCGGTGGCGATTGCGGCAGGGCGCAAGCTGATGGATCGCCTGTTCGGTCACCAACCGGATGCGCGCATGGACTACGAAAACGTGCCCAGCGTGGTGTTTTCGCACCCGCCGCTTGGCAATGTCGGGCTCACCGAAGAACAGGCGCGTGCACGGTACAACGGTGCGGTGCGCGTGTACCGCAGCAATTTCCGCCCGATGCTGCACGCGCTGGCCGACGCGCCGCAGCGCAGTCTGTTCAAGCTGGTGTGCGTGGGCGAGGAGGAACGTGTGGTCGGTGTCCATCTGCTGGGTGAGAGCGCCGACGAAATGCTGCAAGGCTTTGCGGTGGCGGTGAAGATGGGCGCGACCAAGCGGGACTTCGAGGAGACCGTGGCGATTCATCCCACTTCGTCTGAAGAGATTGTGTTGATGCATTGAGGGGGGCGCTGTCGCCATCGACGGTGGGTTGCCGCGTGGCGGCGCATGAGGCGATGCCTTGATCAATGCCAGACTGGGATAGCCAGTGGCAGCCGTAGCCTCATCCGGCGCTGCGCGCCACCTGGTCCCCCAGTGTCTCGATGGAAGAATGGACCGAGCTTCTGTCCCTGTGGGAGAGGGTTGGGGTGAGGGTCTGGTACAAGCGACGCATCGATCCAACGCGACCTGATGTTCAAGGTTGGTTGTACCTTTATCCACGAACAAACGACGACTGATTGCGTGTCCCCGGCGGTTTGCTCTGCTGCGCCCGCACCTCAAGCCCTCTCCCGGGAGCAGAGGGCTTGCAACCTTCCCCTCGCGTGCAGGGCGATCCGCACACGCACGCTCATCAGCTGGCATGCTTGTGCGATGCCCACATCTCGCCATCCAACACCGCGCGGCACCGCCAGCCCGCCTGCGCGCGCAGGCTCCAAGAGCGCGTCACTGTCCGGCGAGCAGGCGCGGCTGCGGATTCTTCAGGCGATCGGCGCAATTCCCGTGGGCGAGGTCGCCGGTTATGGGGAAGTTGCCCGGCGCGCGGGCCTGCCGGGCCGTGCGCGACTGGTGGCACGCGTGCTCAGCGGCAACGACGACCCGCAGCTGCCCTGGCACCGCGTATTGCGCAGCGACGGCCGGATTGCCTTGCCCGAAGGCTCGGCAGGCTACCGCGAGCAATGCCAGCGCCTGCGCGACGAGGGCGTCCAGGTGGAACGTGGCCGTGTGCGCCGGGCCAGCGCCGCGCAGCGGCTGGATGCGGCCGTGTGGGGACCTTCATAAGCCTGCCGTTATCATCGGCAGCATTCCGAAGGAAGCCGCCATGCCTCAATTGCCGCCCGTCACCAAAGCATTACTGATCGCCAACATCGGCTTGTTCCTGCTGCAATGGGCGGTGGGCGACCTGGGCGCTGGCGTGTTGCCATCGGACAGCGTGTTGTCGTGGCTGATGTTGTGGCCGCTGTCCAACGGCTTCGATGCGTTTTCGCCGGGTGCCAGCTTCATGCCCTGGCAGCTGCTGACCTACGCATTCCTGCATGGCGGCTTCAACCATCTATTTTTCAACATGCTGGCGCTCTTCATGTTCGGCGCGCCGTTGGAACAGACCTGGGGCCAGAAGCGCTTTCTCACCTACTACCTCGTGTGCGTCGCCGGCGCCGGCCTGTGCCAGTTGCTGATGGCCTGGTTCACGCAAAGCGGTGCGCCGGTCGTCGGCGCATCGGGCGGCGTGTTCGGTTTGCTGCTGGCTTACGGAATGCTGTTCCCCAATCAGCGCGTGATGCTGCTGTTCCCGCCGATTCCAATGAAGGCGCGGACCTTCGTGATCGTGTTCGGCGCGATCGAGTTACTGCTCGGGGCGACCGGTTGGCAGCCTGGCGTGGCCCACTTCGCGCATCTGGGCGGCATGCTGTTCGGCTGGCTGATGATCCGCTACTGGCGCGGCCAGTCGCCATTCGGCGGCAGCGGCGGAAGGAAGGGCGGCGGGAAGCGCAAGCCGCCGTTGCGCGTGGTGCGTTGAGATCCACGCTGCTCCGTAGGAGCGACCCTGGCCGCGATGGGGTTTTACCGGCAAGGCTTCATCTCGGCCGGGCCGCCCCTACGAAGAGCGCGTTGAGGTAAGCAACGGATGGGCGAAATGCCAGGCACAAAAAAAGAGCGCGGAGTCCGCGCTCTTCTTTATTGCCTGCCACTGCGTGCTGATTGCCAGCGACTTGCTGGCGCCTGACTCAGCGCCAGATCTTCAACTGCTCGGCATCCACGCGCTGCATCGGCTGGCCGGCCTTGCAGCTGAACGCTGCACCGAACTCGGGCAGATTCGACAGCGGGCCATTGGTGCGCCACTGGCCCGGTGCGCGGATGTCGGCGCTTGCGCGCTGCACCGCCTCGTTGGGCGACAACTGCTGTGCCCACAGCCCGGCCCAGGCAGTGAAGAAGGCCTGCTTGTCGGCCTCGGTGGCTGCCGGCTGCGCCTTGCTGAACGCCTGCCAGGCCAATTCGACGCCGGCCAGATCGGCCAGGTTCTCTTCGGCGGTCTGCGCACCATTGACCTTGGCGTTGGGCACGCCCGGGTACGGGTAGGCGGAGAACTGCGCGGCGACCCTGTTGGTCAGCATGGTCCAGCTCGCCTTTTCGGCCGGCGTCCACCAGCTGCGCAATTCGCCCTTGGCATCGACCAGCGAGCCCTTGGCATCGATCGCACGGGTGATCTCGTGTGCGACCAGCGCACCGTAGGCACCGTACTGCGCGGCCTGGGTGCCGCCGGTGGTCAACACCGGCGCCTGCAACACGGCGGCAGTGACGATCAGGCGGTTCTGCGCAATGTCGTAGGCCACCGCCGGCTGTTGCGGCAGCACGTCCCAGCGACGGTCGGCGTTGCCCTTGCCGATGCGCTTCATCTCTTCGCGGTGGCGCCAGGTCGAGGCGATCAGCATATTGCCGCCGAAGCTGCCGCGCCCCATCGGCTGCACGGTGTAATCCAGGTCGCGTCGCGGCGCGCCGACTTCGATCTTCATCGCGGCCAGCTTGGCCTTGGCTTCGGCCACCACCTCGCCGTTGCCCCAACCGGTGCGCTCCAGCGCGGCCAGCTGTGCATCGCGTACCTGGTCGGCGATGGCTTCGGCCTGGCGACGGGTGTCGCTGCTCAGATAACGCGCCACGTACTCGCGGCCGAGCATCGGGCCGGCGGCCACGTTGATCGCGTCCAGTACCTGCTGCCAACGCTGCGGCGGCACCGCATCGCCACGCAGCAGACGGCCACGGAACTGGTATTCGGCATCGTGGAAGCTCTTGGACAGGTACGGCGCCATCGCATCGCCCACGCGCCAGCGCAGGTAGGCCTTCCATTGGTCCGGCTTGATGCTGACGATCATGCTGTCGAGTTGCTTGAACATGGCCGGGTCGGCCATCGACACCAGGTCGTCCTTGACGCCCTGCGCCTCCAGAAAGTCGGCCAGGCGCAGGTTCTTGTACTGCTTGCCCAGTTCCTTGGTGGCGATCGGTGCGTAGTTGTTGAACGGGTTGTTGATGCCCTGCACCGACTGCGCGCTACGCGCCAGCGCGGTTTCGATCTGCAGCACGGAGGCGGCGTCGGCGTCGAGCTTGTCGGCAGCGGTGCCGGTCAGCGCCAGGATCTGCTTGACGTACGCGCGGTAGCGGCCCATCAGCGCCTGGGTGTCGGCGTCGGTGCGGGTGTAGAAGGCCGGGTCGGGCAGGCCCATGCCGCCCTGCATGAAGTAGCCGATATGGCGATCGAGCGCCTTCAGGTCCACGTCCGGGCCGAAATTGAAGCCGACCGGAATACCGACCTGATGCAACGCGGCGATGGAAGCGGGCACATCCTTGGCCTTCTTGATCGCGTCGATGCGCGAGAGCAGGGGGGCGATCGGATTGGAGCCGTCCTTCTCGACAGCCGCTTCGTCCAGGCCGCTGGCCCAGAAATCGCCGAGCAGCTTCTGCACGTTGCCCTGCGGGGACTTCATCGATGCATCGAGCAACTCGCGCTGTTGCTGCAGAGCGCGCTCGGACAATTGACCCAGCGCGGTGACGGCGCCGGCCTGCGGCACGGGGTTGGCCTTGAGCCAGCTGGCGTTGGCGTAGTCGTAGAAATTGGTGCAGGCCGCCGAGACGGCCGGAGCCTTGGGCGCTGCGGCCTTCTTCTTGCGAGCGGCGTCGGCGTCGGGGGCGGACAGCAGCGAGATCAGGCTGAAGCCAAGAGCGAGGGCAAGCGGACGAATGGTGGGCATCGAGAAGAAGGGTGGCCAGATTGAAGTCGGCGGAGTTTAGCAAGGCTGCGTGCCGCGCAGGCAGGCGCGCGCGCCGGTTCGTGTTCGGTGCCGGCCGCTTGCATGAATGCGACAGGCCCGCGCGTGCGGGCCTGTACCGGGTGCCACCGTGTTGGAAGCGCTTGCAGCCGTCGCCTGTGCAGGCTTACCAGATCACCACACGGTCTTTTTCTGACCGCACCATCGCATCGCCGGCCTTGCAGGAAAATGCCTTGGCGAAGGAGGGCATGTTCGAGGGCGGGGCAATGGCGCGCAGGTTGTCGGGCGCATGGGGGTCGCTTGCGAGGTAGACCAGCTGCTGCTGTTCGCGCGTCTGCCCACGCCAGCTGCGTGCATAGTTCAGGAAGAAGCGTTGATCCGGGCTGTAGCCGTCGATCGCGACGGCGCGTTCCGGATGCGCGCGCAGATCTGCCTGCAACGCATCGTAGGCGACGTTGGTACCGCCCAGGTCGGCGATGTTTTCGCCCAGGCTGAGCCTGCCATTGACATGCACCGTGGGGTGGTCGGGCAGCGGCACGTAGGCATCGAACTGTTTGACCAGTCGCTCGGCACGTTGTTCGAAGGCCTTGCGATCCTGCGGTGTCCACCAGTCGACATTGTTCCCGGCGCCGTCGAACTGCCGACCCTCATCGTCGAAGCCGTGCGTGGCTTCGTGCCCGATCACCGCGCCGATGCCGCCGTAGTTCAAGGCGTCGTCCGCACTGGCGTCGAAGAACGGCGGCTGCAGAATTCCAGCCGGGAAATTGATGGAATTGGTGCTGGGGTCGTAATACGCATTGACCGTCTGCGGGGTCATCTGCCAGCGCATCCGGTCGGTGGGCTTACCGATCTGGGCGATGTCGTAGTGATAATTGAATTTCGCTGCTGCCTGCAGGTTGCGGTAATACGCGCCAGGCACGATTTCCAGCCCCGACCAGTCGCGCCAGGTGTCGGGATAGCCGATTTTGGGCAGGAATGTTTGCCACTTGGCGATGGCCTTGGCCTTGGTTTCCGGGCTCATCCAGTCGACGTTCTCGATGCGCGCCTTGAGCGCAACACGCACGTTGTCCACCAAGTCGCTGGCACGCTGTTTGGCGTCCGGCGTGAACACCTTGGCGACGTAGAGCTGCCCCAGCCCTTCGCCCATTGCGCCATTGACCGTGCGTAATACGCGCTTCCAACGCGGCTGCTGTTCGGGTTGCCCGGACAGCGTTTTGCCATAGAACGCGAAGTTGTTGTCGACGAAGGCCTTGCTGAGCTGCTTGGAGGCGTCGTTGATGGTGTGGAAGCGCAGATAGGCCTGCCATTGGGCGATCGGCGCGTTCGCCAGCTGACGATCGAATTCGGCGAAGAACCGCGGCTGCGATAGGGAAAAGCCGGCACCGCTGTCGATGCCTTGCACGGCGAAGAAATTGCTCCATGCAAAGTGCGGCGTGAGTTTGTCGGCCTCGGCCGTGCTGACGAAGTGATACTGGTTCCTGGGGTCACGCGCCTCGGTGCGTGTGAGCGAGGCCGCGGCCAGCCGTGTTTCGAGCGCCAGGACCTCGCTCGCCTGTGCCTTGGCGGCGTCTGCGGTGCTGCCGGTGAGCTCGAAGGATTTGGCGATGTAAGCCAGATATGCCTCGCGAATGGGCGCGTATTCGGGAGAGACGTAGTACTCCTTGGTCGGCAGGCCCAGTCCACCTTCCTGCGCGAACCCGATCTGCCTGTCGGCATGTTTGAAGTCCGCACGTGCGCCGAAATCGAACACCTGCGCATCGCCTTCGGCAAAACGATGCGTGATGTAATCGGCAACCTCCTTGCCTGAGGTCAGCGCGGCGATGGCGTCGAGCTGTGGCTTGATCGGCCGGTCGCCGGCCGCTTCGATGGCCGCTTCATCCATGCCCGATGCATACAGCATGCCGATCTTGTGGGCGACAGGATTGGTTTGGGTGTCCGCCTGCCTTGCGGCGTCTTCGGCAATCTGGCGTTGGGTGGTCAGGCTGTTCTCCACGAGCACGTCGGAGACCCCCCAACTGGTGCGGTCGGCCGGGATGGGATTGGCTTTTTTCCAACGGCCATTGACGAAATCGTCCAGGTTCTGGCACGCGTTGGTAACTGCATCCAGTTCGCCGATGTCGAACGCAGGTTTCGCGGCCGCTGTCGCTGCAGGTGCCGAGGTCGCGGTTTTTTCCGGCGTGCTGCTGGTTTGCGCTTCGCGTTGGCAGCCTGCCAGGGCGACCAGCAGGGCAAGGGCAAGCGTGGAGGTCTTGGTGTGTGACATGGGCGCCAGCGGCTGGGATAAACGCCGAGCATAAGCGGACCCATCACCAGGGGGCGCGTGCGTTGAGTTTTGTTGAGGCTTGCATGCAGGCGCGATTGCAGATCGCACCGCATTGCAACTGGTGTTTGCGGGTCTTGCGTAGCCTGCGCTTGTGGCGAGCGCAGCGACGGCGTCGCAGCAGGATGCGCGTTCTACCCGTTGGTCGGCATCGGTCTGGCAGCGCGTGCGTGCAGGAAAGATCATCCAGTGCAGGAGCATGGCCTGCCTCGGTTATTGGTGCCGGCTGGCGGATTTGGAGAAAGACGCTGCGGCAAATACGGGGTGCACAACGAAAACAGGCGGCCATCTTTCGATGGCCGCCCGTGGTTTTACCGCGCTTGCGCAATTACCAGATCACGACCTGCTTGTCGCCCTGACGCACCATCGCATCGCCCGCCTTGCACGAGAACGCGGCGGCGAATGCCGGCATGTTCGACGGTGCGCCGATGGCGCGGAAGTTCGCCGGTGCATGCGGGTCGGTCTTCAGGCGCACGGCCAGTTCTTCCGGGGTGAAGTTGCGACGCCATACCGTGGCCCAGTTGAGGAAGAAGCGCTGGTCGCGGGTGATGCCGTCGGTCTTGGGGTCGTCCTTGCCGGCAGTGGCGGCCTTCATGGCGTCGTAGGCGGTGTTCAGGCCACCCAGGTCGGCGATGTTTTCGCCCAGGGTCAGGTCGCCCTTGACCTTGTCGCCGGCCGGCGTGCGGTAGCCGTCGAACTGCGCCACCAGCTTGCCGGTGCGTGCCTTGAACGCGTCCAGGTCCTTCTGCGTCCACCAACCCGGATCGGGGATGAAGTTGCCATCGGCGCCGAAGCGGCTGCCCTGGTCGTCGTAACCGTGGGTCATCTCATGGCCGATCACTGCACCGATGCCGCCGTAGTTCATTTCCTCCGGTGCATTCGGGTCGAAGAACGGCGGCTGCAGGATGGCGGCCGGGAACACGATCTCGTTTTGCAGCGGGTTGTAGTAGGCGTTGACCGTCTGCGGGCTCATGCTCCATTCGGTCTTGTCCACCGGCTTGCCGATCTTGGACAGGTTCCACTTGTAGTTGAATTCCTGCGCGGCCATCACGTTGCCCAGGTAGCTGTCGCGGCCGGTGCTCAGGCCATTCCACTCACGCCACTTTTCCGGGTAGCCGATCTTGGGCGTGAAGCTTTCCCACTTGGCGATGGCCTTGGTCTTGGTCTCCGGGCTCATCCAGTCCAGCTTTTCGATGCGGGCCTTGAGCGCGGTACGCAGATTGGTCACCAGGGTTTCCATCTTGGCCTTGGAATCGGCCGGGAAGGCAACCTTGACGTACAGCTGGCCCAGCGCTTCGCCTGCCTGGCCGTTGATGGTGGCCAGCACGCGCTTCCAACGCGGCTTGATTTCCTTCTGGCCGCGCATGGTCTTGTTGTAGAACGCGAAGTTCTCATCGACGAACGGCTGGCTCAGGAACGGCGAAGCGCCATCGACGGTGTGGAAGCGCAGGTACGCGCGCCAGATCGTCGGGTCGGTGTCGGCGATCATCTTGCTCACTTCCTGATGGAAGGCGGGGATCGCCAGCGAGAACATCTCCGGCGTGGCCACGCCCTGCGACTTGAAGAACTCGGTCCACGACCAGTTCGGGGTCAGCTTGTCGGCCTCGGCGGGGGAGATCGGGTTGTAGGCCAGCGAGGCGTCGCGCGACAGCTCGGTGCTGGTCTTGGACACCTTGGCCAGGCGGGTTTCGAACGCGACCACTTGCTTGGCCTGCGCGGCGGCATCGGCCGCGGCCACGCCCGACAGCTCCAGCACCTTGGCAATGTGCGCCTGGTAGGCCTCGAGCTTGGCCTTGTTGGCGGGGCTGGTGTAGTACTCCGGGTCCGGCAGGCCCAGGCCGCCCTGCATGGCATAGGCGATGTTCTGGCTGGACTTCTTGAAGTCCGCTTCGGCGCCGAAGCCGAAAAGGACGTTGTTGCCCTTGGCCGCGCTGCTGCGCAGGTAGTCCACCAGCTTGGCCTGGTCGCTGATCGCGTCGATGGCGGCCAGTTCCGGCTTCAGCGGCTCGATGCCCTGCGCGTTGATCTTGGCTTCGTCCATGCCGGTCGACCACAGGTCGCCGACGATCTTTTCCACACCGGTGGCCTTGCTGTCGGCTGCGGCCTGTTCCACCAACTGCCGCTGGATCGCATTGGAGCGCTCGTCGAGCATCTCGAACGCGCCCCAGCTGGTGCGGTCGCTCGGCACCGGGTTGGCGGCCAGGAACTTGGCATTGGCGTAGGCGTTCAGATCGGTACAGGCGTTGCTGTTGGGGTCCAGGTCGGCCGCGGTGAACTGGTTCACTGCCGGCAGCTTGCTCTGGTCCAGGGTCAGCGTCTTGGGCGCTGCCGGGGTAGTGGCCGCAGTGTCGCCCGCAGGAGTCGCAGGTGCGGTGTCTTCGGACTTCTTGCAACCGCTCAGGGCGGTGGCCACGGCCAGGGTCAGCGTCAATAAATGAGGTGTACGAATCACAAAGGACTCCGGAAGCATCGATGGGAAGCCCCGTCGCCGGGGCCGTGGCCGGCACTCTACGCCTCGCCAGCCGGATGGCATGGTGTCGAAGGTCATGGGTGCGGGGCGTAGAGGGCCGGGCGAGGCACCAGCTTTTGGGGCGCGGGGGTACCGAACATCCAGTGAGCCGGCCCGCCATGGCCAGCAGGCAACGGCGGTACTGTCGATGTCACACAACCTGCAGCTGTCGGCTGGAGGTGTCGGCGTGGTCACCCCCGAATCACCCAGCGGGGCACTTGCTGGCAACCACCAGCGGCACTGTGCAGCGGCCGCTCTTCGCCTACCACCTGCGCGCGCCGCCGCAGTGCTGCATTGTTAGCGGCGGGCAGGCGCTCATACGCTGCCGTTGACAGATGGTGGGCGCAGATGAGCGGTGCTATATACCAGTGCATGCCCGTCGCCTCTGAACCCCTGGATGCACTGATCATCGGCGCCGGCCACAACGGGCTGGTGTGCGCCGCCTATCTGGCCAAGGCTGGTAAACGGGTGCTGGTGTTGGAAGCGCGCGACGTGGTTGGCGGTGCGGCGGTGACCGAGGAGTTTCATCCCGGTTTCCGCAATTCGGTGGCGGCGTACACGGTGTCGTTGCTGCAACCCAAGGTCATCGCCGATCTCGCACTGGAGCGCCATGGCCTGCACGTGGTGCCGCGACGTCTCAAAAATTTTCTGCCGTTGCCGAACGGTGACTATTTGCTTGCCGGGGCAGGGCGCACGGCACAGGAAGTTGCCAGGTTTTCAGCGCGGGATGCGGCCGCATTGCCCGCCTACGAAGCGCGGTTGGAGCAGTTGGCCGACGTATTGCGTGCGCTGGCCTTGCAGCCACCGCCTGATGTCACCGATGGCGGCTGGCTACAGGCATTGCCGCAGCTATGGCGGGCAGGCAAGCTCGGGCTGCAGTTGCAGGGCCTGCCGCTGACACTGCGCCAGGAGCTGTTGGACCTGTTTACGATTTCAGCGGCCGAATATCTGGATCGCTGGTTCGAAAGCGCGCCGATCAAGGCCTTGTTCGGCTTCGATGGCATTGTCGGCAATTACGCCAGTCCCCACACGCCGGGTACCGCATACGTGTTGTTGCACCACGTGTTCGGGCAGAGCAACGGGGTCAAGGGGGCATGGGGCCACGCCATCGGTGGCATGGGTGCGATCACTCAGGCCATGGCCGCCAGCGCGCGCGAGTACGGCGTGCAGATCCGTACCGGCTGCGTGGTGGAGCGCGTGTTGGTGGAGCAGGGGCGTGCGGTCGGTGTCGTCACGACCGGCGGTGAGACGATCCACGCCCGCGCGATCGTGGCCAACGTCAACCCGAAACTGCTGTATCAGCGCCTGATGCGGCCAGGCGACGTGCCTGCGACAACGCGCGAATGTATTGCCCATTACCGCTGCGGGTCGGGCACCTTCCGCATGAATGTCGCACTCTCGCGCCTGCCGGACTTCACCGCGTTGCCCGGCGACGGCGATCACCTGACCGCCGGCATCATCATGGCACCGAGCCTGGACTACATGGACCGCGCCTGGCATGACGCGCGCGCGTTGGGATGGTCGCGTGAGCCCGTGGTCGAACTGCTCATTCCCAGCACCCTGGACGACACCCTTGCGCCGCCTGGTCAGCATGTCGCCAGCCTGTTCTGCCAGCACGTGGCACCGCAACTGCCCGATGGCGGGCAGTGGGACGATTATCGCGACGAGGTGGCCGATCTGATGATCGCAACGGTCGAGCGCTACGCGCCCGGATTCGCGGCATCGGTCCTGGGCCGGCAGATCCTCAGCCCGCTCGATCTGGAACGCATCTTCGGCCTGGTTGGCGGCGACATCTTTCACGGCGCCCTCAGCCTCAACCAACTTTTCAGCGCGCGCCCGCTGCTGGGGCAGGGTGCCTATCGCGGCGCGGTGCCGGGGTTGTATTTGTGCGGGTCGGGCACGCATCCGGGCGGTGGTGTGACCGGTGCACCCGGACATAATGCGGCGCGGGTGATTTTGGGTGGGTGAAAGCTCACCTTAAGACACTCGACGCATAAAAAAAGGCCTCTGAAACCAGAGGCCTGGAGCAAGAACATCCACTGCAACGAAAGCGCCATTTAGACGCTTCCGTTGCCGACGATCAGAAGTCGTAGGATGCCGAGAGACGAACGAAGCGCGGCGTATTGAAAGAGAACGTATCGGTTCCGATCCCGTAGGTGTTGGACACCGTGGAGGGTGCGGTTTCGTAGACACCGTTCACGCGCAGCACGTCTCGCTGGTTGAGCACGTTGAAGACCTGCAGTCCCAACGCCAGCTTGTGGTCGGCGAAGCTAGGACGGTAGGTCACGCCCAGATCCAAGTTGGTTGTCCAAGGCGTGCGGCCTGCATCGCCCGGACGCGACGGCTGACCACCGCAGTAGTGATATGCCGAGCCATAGCTGATCGGATCGCTCTCGTCGGTGCCGAAGTAACCAAGGCAGGATTTTGGCGTTCCGGACATGACACGCAACGTGGCAGACGCCATCCATTCCGGCGTCAGCTGATAGGCGCCGAAGGCCTTGAGCTGATGACGACGGTCGTTGGCCAGGCTGCCGCCGGCGTAGTACATGAGAGCCGCGGCGTCCCAATCCTGGGTCTTGGACACATCGGATTGACCGATATCCGACTTCACCTGCCCCTCGGTGTTGCCGTAGCTATGCGACCAGGTGTAGTCGACGCGGCCATACCACTTCTCATCGAACGGGTGTTCCAGGAACAGGTCGACGGCAACATAGTTACGGCGTGCTTTGTCGGTGAAGCCCCAATCGGACTGGGACATACGCACGCTGGTGTAGCCAGAACCATCGACATTGCGCAGATTGTAGGTGTTGGTCTGGCCGGGGTTGAACATCACACAGCCGGGAATGCTGACAGCATCCGCATCGCCGCCCTGAGCGGTCAGCTTGTCGCCGATCTTTGCGGTGTCGCAGACGTCGTCGATGGCCGACTGCAGTTTGCGATAGGTGAACTTGGCACCGGAGTTCCAACTTGAGCCGAGCGTCTTTTCGAAGCCGATCAAGAATTCGTCCTGGTACTGCGACTTGAGATCCGTCGGAGCAAAGGAGTTCGGATCGGGAGCCTGGCCGTACTCGCCGTTGGAAGACACCGGGCCAGGGCCAAGCGAACGCAGGCCGGTGGGCTCGCCATTTGCGTCGATACCGGTGTAAGCGAAGTATTCGTCGGTGTAGGTAGACGCCGACGCGCCACGAATCGCTACGCTGTTAGGCAGCGCGAGGTAGTAACGCCCCAGATTGGCGAACACCTTCAACGAGGAGTCGCCGAAAATGTCCCAGCTGGCGCCAACACGCGGTGCCCATTGGTCGCCGCTGTCAACATAAGCAACATGGTCGCTATTGAAGTTGGTGAACTTATCGTTGCGGATGCCGAGCGTCACCAGCCAGTTGTCGCTGACTTGCCAACGGTCTTCCAGATAATAGGCCTTCTGCTCCACGGCCATGCTGGTCGTGGTGGTGAAGATGCGGCGCTGCGCGTAGTAGCCATTACCGCCGGAAGGACCGACTCCCAGACCGGGTCGGATGGCTTGCGTAGGATCGGTTTGGCGACCGTAGATCCACTGATAACCGGGACCGGTAGTACGCACGCCTTCGTTGTAGGCATTGAAGTACATGTTGTCCACGCCAGCGGTCAGGTCGTGGTCGCCCAAACGGTATTCCAGTTCTACACGAAGGCTGCGCGTTTTGTTCGTCGGGTCGTCGGCTTTGGCGCGGTTGGTGGTCTGGTTGTTGCCAATCGGTTGCCCGCCAGTGATCGCCGGATCCTGGTTGGTAAAGCTGCCCAGGAACGGCAGGTCGGAGACCAGCTGGTTGAATTGCTTGTTTTCCTGTTTGCTGCGCCCCCACGTGGCACTCAGCGTCAAGTCATCGGTAATGTAGCCGGTGTACTTGAAGATGTCGTAAGTGTCCTTGATCTTGAACGTATCCGGGTATGTCCCGGTCGCTTCGCCGCCGGAAAGGCTGTCGTAATCGAAGGATGTGTAATACCCGGAACGGCGATCGGTGTTCTGAACGCGCGTATATTCCAGGATGTTGTTGTCGTTGATGTTCCAATCGATCTTGCCGTAGAACTTGGGCGAGCTGTAGTCGTAGTTGTTGCGCGCCTGGGTGCTGTCGGTGACCGCATTGGTCGTTACTCCGTCGGTCTTATCGGTTTCGCCGGCGACAAAAATAAACAACTTGTCTTCGATCAGCGGACCACCGGCGTAGGCGCTATACACCGTACGGGTCTGTGTATTGTCCTTGCCGCTGCGATAGAGCGTGCCCGGTTGAGTAGGATCGGTGTACCCGAAATTCGTGGGCAAAGTAGCGTTCGGGAACCAGACATCGCCACGCGAACTTGCAAGCGCCTTCGGCTCCCACACCGCCTGTGCACCGAAGTGCCACTCGTTGGTGCCGCGCTTGCCCACCTGGCTGATCACGCCGCCGGTTGAACGGCCGTAGCGCGAGCTATAGCCACCGGTATAGGTTTCCTGCTGGTCGATAGCGCCGTAAGGCAGGCTGACGCCGCCCAGATTGCTCAGTGGATTGCTGACGTTGAAACCATTGATGTGATAAGCATTTCGGTGACGCCGGAACCGCCGAAAGAGACCACCGAGCGCGAACCGTTATTGAACGCGCCGCTACCAGCCACCGCACCCGGCGCAAGCAACGCAATCGCTTCGGCGCTACGCCCCAGCGGCAAGGTGGCCAGCTGCTCGGAGGTAATGACCGAGCGCGAGCTGGTAGAGCTGACATCGATCTTCGGTGCGTTGGCGGCGGTAACGGTGATCGCACCGAGCGTGGTTGCATCGGCGTTGCTGCCCGATGCGGCCGCGCCGGCGAAGGACACTTCAGTGCCTGAGCCAACGCGCAACTGCACGTTCTTGCGGGTGTCGACGACCTGGTCGCCGCGCTTCAGGGTGACGGTGTAGGCGCCCACCGGCAGGGAGCCGAGGTTGTAGCGGCCATTGGCATCCACCGTAATGGTGCGGCTGAGCCCGGTGTCGCTCTGCACGACGATCGTGCTGCCGGCTTCAGACGGGGCGCTGCCGTAAATGCTGCCGGTGGTGCTTTGCGCGTAGACCGCGCCGTTGGTTAGGCATGCACCGAGCACGACGGCGAGAGCGGTGCGTTGAGGACTTGGCGACGAAACTGATTGCTCATTCCTGACCTTTCAACTGGAGTTCGGATAGGGCGGTCATCGGGGAGTCAGATGGCCTTAACCCGAACGTAATGAATGCCTGCTACCGAGTGCAAGCGTCTGACACGATTTGTTAATGAAATAACCCAAATCCGCATCGGAAATGAGGAATTCGGCACAAAGTGGCGTTGTATTGCACACGTAGGCAAACGACCTGGAGCGGCGCTCGTGAGTTAATGGTTACGTTCGATACAGATTGCCTGATGTAATTGGCGTGTTCGAAGGTTGTTGGGTGGTCTGCGCAGCGAGTGATGATCCATCGCGTTGCCAAACCGCAAAAAAAAGCCCCGACAAGCGGGGCTTCTTCTACACGCGTGAGGCCATCAGAATCGCACTGTCGTGCCCAGGTAGAAGAACCGGCCCACGTTGTCATACAGCGCAGAGGTGAAATCCGAGCCGAAGTAGTTGCGCGGCGGATCCTTGTCGAAGGCGTTGTCGATGCCCAGGTATACGTCGATCTTCGAGCCGGGGAATTGATAGCCGAACTGGAAGTTGTGATAGACGTACGAGCCGTTCTTGATCGGGCTGGCCGAGCCAGGGTTGCTGTTATAGCTCTCTGGTGTCACCCGCAGGTTGCCGTCCACATAGTTCATGTCCCACGACGCGCGCCACTCGTTCCAGTTGTACTTGGTCTGGAACTGCGCACGCCAGCGCGGGTCGGTCACGTAGGTCACGTACTCGTCGTATTCGGCCGGGAAGTCCTGGAACACCCATTCGCGCGACTGGATCAGGCGGGTGCCGACGAACCGCAGCACGGTATTGCCTCCGCCGATCTGGAAGCGGTAGTCCATTTCCAGATCCACGCCCACGCGACGCGAACGGGCAAGATTTTCGTTGAGCGCCTGCCACCCGATGATGCTGTGTTCGGGATAGATGCGCCCCTGCGGATCGGTGAAGCCACCCAATGGTGCGCGCTGCACGAAGCCGCAAAAGCTGTTGCCGATGCCTCCGGGGTTATCCACGCAACGGGTGGCATTGGTTTCCGCGGTCACTGCGCCGATAGCGTCGCGCAAGTCGATGCGCCAATAGTCGATCGACATGCCGAACCCTTCGAAGAACTCCGGCTGCCACACCAGGCCGTACGACAGGCTGCGCGCGCGCTCCGGCTTCAATTCCGGATTACCGCCGCTCACGCCGGGGCGAGTGGAGGTAAAGGTATCGATCCAGCCCACCGGAATGCCCAGCGCGCTGCAGTTGGCCTGACGCAACGCCACATCGCCGGCGGTGCCGGGACGGTTGATATTGGTGGGCAGGTAATTGCAGGGGTCGTTGATGGTGGCGAAGTTTTCGCTCTGCGAGTCGTACAGCTCGCCAATGCTGGGCGCGCGCACGGCCTGTGCCAGCGTGCCACGCAACCGCAGCGACGGGATAATGGTCCAGTCAAGACCGACATTCCAGGTCTTGGTCGAGCCGATACTGCTGTAGTCCGAATAGCGCCCTGCAACGTCCAGCGCCAAGCGATCCACGCCCGGCAGGCCGGCCAGCAACGGGATGGTGCTTTCGACGAACACTTCCTTGACGCTGTAGTCGCCGCCACTGTTCGGGATGGCGTTGAGGAAGGTCGCGCCCGACGCAGCCAATGGGTCGGTGACTTCCTCGCTCTGTTCCTTGCGGTATTCCACGCCGCCAGCGAAACCGATGTCGCCCGCCGGCAGCGACAGCAGGCTGCTGTTGGCCACCGAGGCGCTGAATACGGTCTGCTGGATCTTGGCTTGCGAGCGCGCGGTGGTGTTGAACCATGCAGCCGCTTCCGGAGTGACCGCACCATTGCCGAACACGCTGAAAGGCACGCAGCCCTCGCGTGCCAGCGCCGAGTACACGCGGCCGGTGTTGGGGTTGACCGCAGTCGGATCCAGCGTGGTGCGGCAGACGATGTTGCCGCTGGCATCGCGTGCGGCGTCGATGCCGGCCTGCCAGCGTTCATTGATGCGGTTGTTGAGGTTGAGGCGGTCCACCGTGGTCTTGCCGTAATTGGCAGACACATCGTAGGTCCAGTTGTCGGTCAGGTTGCCTTCGGCGCCGAGAACCGCGCGGTAGGTCTTGCGTTCGATGTTTTCGCCGCGGCGGCCGGCATCGACGTTGAAGCGGTTCATCAGGATCTGCGTGGCGCCGCGCGAATCCATCAGGGCGCCGAGCTCGGGGCTGACGTACGGGTTCTGGCGGCGCACGCGCAGCGAGCTGTCGAATGCCGGTTGGCCGAAAAATTCCGAATCGGTTTCGCTGTACTTGCCTTCGAAGAACACGCGATGGTTTTCGCTGATCTCGAAGTTGACCATGGTGTTGACGCTTTTACGATCGAAGCCGGGTTGCAGATCGGCCACCGCATTGAGGTCGACAAAATCGCAATCCACGCACGAAGTGTTGCTCACCACGGTGCCGTCGTAACGGTTGCGCCGGAAGCTGCCGTCGTCGTTGAACACATAGCGGTTGCCGTAGCTGGCCGGGTTACGGAAATCGAACGTGCCCAGATTGAAGGTGCCGCCGTAGGAGGTCGAATGATTGCCACCGGGGCCGCTGAGCACGTTTTGCGGATTGCTTTCGCTCGGCGGACGGGTGGGGTCGAAACCGGGGTTGGGCACACTCACCAGATACTCGCGGCCGATGGCGCGGTTGCCGCGACCGAAACGATCTTGTTTGCTGTATTCGCCGGACACCGCGATGTTGCCGCGACCGCCTGCGAAATCGGTACCGACAGAAAAGCTGGCAAATGAGCGGTTGTAGTTGCCTTCGTCGGCCAGGCCGGTCTGCGCGCGCGTTTCAAAACCGGTGAAGGATTTCTTGAGGATGAAGTTGACCACGCCGGCCACCGCGTCGGCGCCATACACCGCCGATGCGCCGCCGGTGATGACTTCCACGCGCTCGACCCATTCCACCGGAATGGTGTTGACGTCCACCGCAGTCGAGCCTGGGCTTGAGCCTACGTGGCGACGCCCGTTGACCAGCACCAGCGTGCGGTCCACGCCCATGCCGCGCAGGTCGAGCAGGCCCAGGCCGGCGGTGCCGATGAAGCGCGTGGAGTTGCCTAATGTGTAGCTCGGTGCCAGTGCCGGCATACGCGCCATCAGGTCGCTGATGGTGGTCGCACCGGTGGCGCGGATTTCTTCGGCGCTGATGGCCGTCACGGGCGAGGGCGTGACAAAGCCGGTACGCGCAATGCGCGATCCGGTGACGGTGACCTTGTCCAGATCGGTCGTATCAGGCGCGACGCCATTTTCGGATTGGGCGGCAGCATTGCCCGCAGAGGCGGCTAGTACGCCGAAAAGTGCAGTGCTGAGGCGATGGCGACGGGTGCGTTGCGAGGTACGGCTCGACATGATTTCGCGGATTCCTTGCTGGGATTCGATTTGCACAGTTGGGTTCGCTGAGCACCAGCTGAACCGCATTTTGACCGTAACAATTCTTTAATCTTGTGTCCATCTCTGCGAAATTTGTCAGTAAGTGTCACGTGCGAGCTGCACGTGCGTCTGTGTCGCGTTGGCAAACAAGGCGGCTGCGTCTGATCGAGCCGGTACACTCACGCCCTCTTCGATGCGGCGCAAGGCGATGCTTGAGTCGCTCGCGGTAGCACACGACAAACCGGGTAGGCGATGAACACGATGGCGAAAAGTGGTTTCTTGGCGACGCGCGCGGTTGCGCAGGCGGTTGGCGCATGACGGGCGAACGCAGAATCGCCGCGCACGCGGTGCAGGGCACGTTGGCGCCGCATTCGCGCATCCGCAATGTGATTGCGGTGGGGTCGGGCAAGGGCGGCGTGGGCAAGTCCACCACTGCGGTGAATCTGGCACTGGCGCTGCATCAGTTGGGCGCGCGCGTCGGCGTGCTGGATGCCGATATCTACGGCCCCAGCGTGCCGGCAATGCTGGGCCTGAGCGGGCGGCCGGACAGCCCGGACAATAAGTCGATCGAGCCGCTGCGTGCATTCGGGATCGAGGCGATGTCGATCGGCCTGTTGGTCGATCAGGACACCCCCATGATCTGGCGCGGGCCGATGGCGACGTCCGCGCTGACCCAGTTGTTCAACGACACCCTGTGGGACGACCTGGACTATCTGCTGATCGACCTGCCGCCGGGCACCGGCGACATCCAGTTGACACTGTCGCAGAAGATTCCGGTAGCCGGTGCGGTCATCGTCACCACGCCGCAGGACATCGCCACGCTGGACGCGCGCAAGGCCTTGAAGATGTTCGAAAAGGTCGAGGTGCCGGTGCTCGGCATCGTCGAGAACATGGCGGTGCATACCTGCGGCAACTGCGGCCACCGCGAGCATCTGTTCGGCGAAGGCGGCGGTGAGCGCATGGCGGCGCAGTACGGCGTGCCGTTGCTGGGGTCGTTGCCGCTGGAGATCGCAATCCGTGAGCAAGGCGATGCCGGCCAGCCGGTTGTGGTGGCCGCGCCAGAGTCGGTGGCAGCCAAGGCCTACCTAGCGGCGGCGACGCGGCTTGCCGAGGAACTGGGCAAGCGCCCACGCGCCAGCATCCCGATCTCTGCATCCCTGCTGTAGCGCATCGGGCCGGCGATGCCGGCCGCTGGTAGAATTCGCCGTCTTCGCGCGGGCCGCTCGGCCCGCCGCCTTCCGTCTTCAAGGAACACGCATGAGCATCAAGAGCGACCGCTGGATCAAGCGCATGGCCGAACAGCACGCGATGATCGAGCCGTTCGAACCCGGCCAGGTCAAGCACGATGCTGCCGGGCAGCGCATCGTCAGCTTCGGCACTTCCAGCTACGGGTACGACGTACGCTGCTCGCGCGAGTTCAAGGTCTTTACCAACATCAACTCGACGATCGTCGATCCGAAGCACTTCGATCCCGGCAGCTTTGTCGATATCGAATCGGATGTCTGCATCATTCCGCCGAACAGCTTCGCGCTGGCGCGTACGGTGGAATATTTCCGCATCCCGCGCGACACGCTGGTGGTATGCCTGGGCAAGAGCACCTACGCACGTTGCGGCATCATCGTCAACGTGACCCCGCTGGAGCCGGAGTGGGAAGGCCACGTGACCCTGGAATTCAGCAATACCACGCCGCTGCCGGCGCGCATCTATGCCAACGAAGGCGTGGCGCAGATGCTGTTTTTCCAGTCCGACGAAGTGTGCGAAACCTCGTACAAGGACCGCGGCGGCAAGTACCAGGGCCAGACCGGCGTGACCCTGCCGCGGACCTGATGGGTGGCGCGGCCGTGGCCTTCAGCAGGTCACAGCCGCCTTCTCGCGGTAGCGCAGCAATTGGCGCACACCGGCGGCGATCAGGAACACCGGCCACCAGGTCGCGATCAGGTTGCCCACATCCATATGCGCCAATCCCAGGTTGTCCAGCAGAAACAACGCGCCCAGGACGATCAGGAACAGGGCAGGAATCAGACGGTAGTTCATGGCGACATCCTCGGTTGGTGTGAGGCCATGCTGCGCTCGATGCGCCCGTCAATCAGGTGCCGGAAGTCAACAGTTGCGGATGACAGTCGTCATGTTGCATCGCCAGTGAGTGCCTCAAGTGCGGTGATGCGTGATCAGGGCAGGCGACGCGGGTCTGGGCTGTCAGTGTTCGGTTATGTGGGGCGGGGCCGGAAGTGCCAGCTCAGACTAGCCGTCGGTAAATGCACGAGGCTTCGCCCGTACCCTCATCCGAACCTTCGGGGCACCTTCTCCCCCATAAAGGAGGACAATGTCCCCAGGGGAGAAGGAAGCTGCTGCATGCCACCGCAGAAGATAGGTCGTTAGGGCCATTAGCAGCCAGATACCGCTGCTGCGATTCGCCAATCCCGACTCCCGAATCCCCGCCCGACCTACTTCCCGCGCCCGAACAGCATGCCAATTCCGCACGCAACCAGTGCGGCCGGCCACCAGGTGGCGATCAAGCGACCGATACTGAGATTGGTCCAGCCCAGGTTGTTGGCCAGGAACAGCAGGCCGACGAGGATCAGGATCAGCGCGGCGACGACATTGGATTTCATGCGGGAGACTGGTTGAAAGACAGGTGCCTATCGTAGCCGTTGCGCCCACGCCGCGACATGCTGCTGCAACGCCTCGGCCGCAAAGCGCTGCGCACTGCCGCTGCCCCAGACGGGCCCGGGCCAGGCGGCATCGCCGGGGTGGCGGCCGACCAGATGCACATGCAGCTGCCGCACGATGTTGCCCAGCGCGCCGATATTGAGCTTGCCCACCCCGGGTTCGGCGCGCAGCAACTGCGAGAGCTGGTTGATTTCGGCCAGCAACAAACGCTGCTGGCCGCCATCCAGATCGATCCATTCACTGACATCGGCCACCCGTGGCACCAGCACCAGCCACGGGAAGCGGGTGTCGTCCATCAGCCGCACCTGCGACAGCGGCCCGTCGGCCACGAACACACTATCGGCCGCCAGGCGCGGGTCGAGCTGGAAGTCGCCCGCAGGCCTGTCCGGTGCGGTGTCGCTCATCCCAGGTGCGCCGCGAAGAAGCCCAGGGTGCGCTCCAGTGCGCGCTCGGCACTGTCGGCGTCGTAGTGGGTGGGGTCGATGCTGCGGTTGAAGGCGTGCCCGGCCGGGTAAACGAAGGTTTCCATCTGCGGCAGCTTCTCGCGATGGGCCTGGATCGCCTCGGGCGGAATGCTGGCATCGCGCTCGCCGAAGTGGAACATCACCGGCGCCTTGGGGGTTTCGTCCAGCAGCTGGGTGTTGCGGCCGCCGTAGTAGCTGACCGACGGCAGCCCCAGGCGAATGGCCGACAGCAGCGCGACGGAGCCGCCCCAGCAGTAGCCCACCGTACCGACCTTGCCGGCGCGGGTGAGCAGGGTGGCGGCAGATTTCACCACCTCCACGGCGCGCTCCAGGCCGACCGCGTTGGCCAGCGCCAGGCCCCGCTGCAGGCTCTGCTGGTCGTACGGCAACTGCACGTCCTTTTCTTCCAGGTCGAAAAAGGCCGGTGCCAGCACCTCATAGCCGCGTGCGGCGTAGTCGTCGGCCACTGCGCGGATATGTTCGTTGACGCCGAAGATTTCTTGAATCACCACCAGGCCGCCGCGCGGGCTGGAAGCGGGTGTGGCGTGCCAGGCGGCAACCTGGCCGTCGGGGGTGTCGAGCGTGGTCCAGTGACCCATGGAAACTCCTGCTGCAGTCCGGGGAGGCGCGCATTATCGAACGGATCGGCGGGGGCGAAGGTGAGGGTTCCGCTAAGATGACCCCGCTTGCGCGGCATGCGGTTCAGAGCGTCGCCCCCGCGCCGCTATAATTGACCCGCTCAGGCCCCAGGCCGCTCCGCTTCCCAGGCTCCTGCTTCCATGTCCCAGCTGAACCCTAAAGTCGGCTTCGTCAGCCTTGGCTGCCCGAAGGCGCTCGTCGATTCCGAACGCATCCTCACCCAGCTGCGCGTGGAGGGGTACGACATCGTGCCCAGCTACGACGCTGCCGATGTGGTGGTGGTCAATACCTGCGGCTTCATCGATTCGGCAGTGACCGAATCGCTGGACGCGATCGGCGAAGCGATGAACGCCAACGGCAAGGTCATCGTCACCGGCTGCCTGGGCAAGCGCCCGGAGCAGATTCGTGAGGCGTATCCGCAGGTGCTGGCAGTATCCGGCCCGCAGGACTACCAGAGCGTCATGGAGGCAGTGCACGCCGCGTTGCCGCCGCGTCACGACCCGTTCGTGGACCTGGTGCCGGACTACGGCATCAAGCTGACCCCGCGCCATTACGCTTACTTGAAGATTTCCGAAGGCTGCAATCACCGGTGCAGCTTCTGCATCATTCCCTCGATGCGCGGCGATCTGGTCTCGCGTCCGGTCGATGAGGTGCTGCGCGAAGCCGAGCGGTTGGTGCGCGGTGGCGTCAAGGAATTGCTGGTGGTGTCGCAGGACACCTCGGCCTATGGCGTGGACCTGAAGTACGCCGAGCGTCCGTGGCGCGACCGCATGTACCAGACCCGCATGAAGGCGCTGTGCGAGGGGTTGTCGGAGCTGGGCGTGTGGACGCGCCTGCATTACGTGTACCCGTATCCGCACGTGGACGATGTGATTGGGCTGATGGCCGAAGGCAGGCTGCTGCCGTATCTGGACATCCCGTTCCAGCACGCCAGCCCGCGCATCCTCAAGTTGATGAAGCGCCCGGGCGCGGTGGAAAAAACCCTGGAGCGCGTGCAGCGCTGGAAGGCGATGTGCCCGGAGATCACCGTGCGCTCGACCTTCATCGTCGGTTTCCCCGGCGAAACCGATGCCGAATTCGAATCCTTGCTGGACTTCCTGGATCAGGCGCAGCTGGACCGCGTCGGTGCGTTTGCGTATTCGCCGGTCGATGGCGCCAGCGCCAACGCATTGCCGGATCAGGTGCCCGAAGAAGTGAAACACGAGCGCCTGGCGCGCTTCATGGCCAAGCAGGCGCAGATCTCTGCGTTGCGCCTGGAATCCAAGATCGGCAGCGTGCAGCAGTGCCTGGTGGATGTGATCGAAGACGACATCGCGGTGGCCCGCTCGCGTGCCGATGCGCCGGAAATCGATGGGCTGGTGCATATCCAGAACGGCGGCGAGCTCGGCTTGAAGGTGGGCGATCTGGTCGATGTGGAAATCACCGACAGCGACGAGCACGATCTGTTTGGCGATGCATTGCCGTCTGGCCCCGCGGTGCAGCAGCCAGGGCGGACATTGAACCTGCAGATCGTTTAGCCGCAGCAGGATGCCGGCTGGCCGATGGCGTCGGCGCTCCCGACTGTGCCGAACCGTCGGCGCACATGCCGCGGTGGGCACGCCAAGCCGTAGGAGCGTGCCTGAGCGCGACGAGGCTGGCGACGCGCAGCCGCCCCCGGCACGACGCGCTGCGCACCAACATCGCCTGTGGGCATGACATCGCCGCATGAGGGTGGTCGGGGCGCGAGCGTATCAGCAGGTCACGCGGCAGTCCTGGGGCACTGGGTGTTCGGTTCTCTGTGGCCTCGATTACCGCCGTTGCCGATGCACGCGCCAGAATCGCTTCGCGCGCTGTATATCCCTTACAGCGGCACGTACTGCACCGACACCACCACAAACGTGTGCTTGCCGGCCGGCAAGTGCGCGTCGAATTCGTCGTCCACGCGCTTTTTCAGCAGTGCGCGCGCCAGCGGCGAATCGATGCTGATCCAGCCGCGTCCGGCATCGGTTTCGTCCGGGCCGACGATGCGGTAGCGCAGCAACTCGCCGCTGTCGGCATCTTCCAGTTCCACCTGTGCGCCGAAGAACACCGCGTTCGCGTCGGTGGGTGCGGTGTCCACCACGCGCAGCGCTTCCAGCCGCTTGCTCAGATAGCGTACACGCCGATCGATTTCACCGAGCTGCTTCTTGCGATAGGTGTATTCCGCATTTTCAGAGCGGTCGCCTTCTGCGGCGGCCGCCGCAAGGGCACGGACTACTTCGGGCCGCCGCACGCGCCACAAGTCGTCCAGCTCGGCCTTGAGGCGGGCATGGCCTTCGGGCGTGATCAGCGCAGTGCTTTTCTCGGCAGGCGGGCGCCAGCGGCTCATGGGGCAGGCAATTTCCAACGGCGGGGCCGCGATGCTAGCGCGCATGACGTGCTTGCGCATCTGCCGCCGCACAGCGAAGCTTTCCGCCATTCTTAAGACACGGACGTTGTCATGCTGATCATGCCGCTGCACAAACCCTGGTCGAGGCAGAACATCCCCTGGGTGACGCTGCTGCTGGTGCTGATCAATGTGGCGGTCTACCTGGGCTACCAGCGCAAGGACGACAGCCTGGTCGAGAGCGCCGTGCACTACTACGTGCACTCCGGCTTGGGCGCGCTGGAGGCCGATGCGCATGCGCGCTACCTGCAGCAGACCGCCAACGCCAAGTTGCGCGCGGCACGCCAGGCAAAATTGGACAGCGTGCCTAAACCGCAACGCATCGCGTATCTGGCGCACCTGACGATGCACGATGTCGCCTTCGAACACGCCCTGCGCAGCGGCACGTTGTTCAACGGCGACGCGCGTCTGCGCGAGTGGCGCGCATTGCGTGCGCCTTACGACACGCGGCTGTCCAGGATATTTACGCTGCGCCATGTGCAGCGCAGTTCCGAATGGTCGCCAGCGCGCATGCCGACTGCCACGTTCCTGCACGGCAGCTTCGATCATTTGCTGGGCAACATGCTGTTCCTGCTTGCCTTGGGTACCTTGCTGGAAGGCGCGATCGGCAGTGGCTGGTTCCTGGTGCTGTATCTGCTCGGCGGATTCGGCGCCAGCCTGGCCAGCTTGTGGTGGCGCTGGGGCGAGCCCGGTGGCGGTCTGGGTGCCTCCGGTGCCATCGCCGCGCTGATGGGCGCGTTCTGCGTGGTCTGGGGCGGGCGCAGGGTGCGTTTTTTCTATTGGTTTTTCGTCGTCTTCAATTACGTGCGCGGCCCGGCGATCCTGCTGTTGCCGCTGTGGCTGGGCTGGGAGTTGTATAGCCTGGCATCCAGCGACGACGGCGCAGTCGCCTTCGAGGCGCATGCCGGCGGACTGGTGAGCGGTGCGTTGCTGGGCGCCTTGCTAGTGGTGCTGCGGCAAACTCGGCCAGAATTTATGCAGGAGGGCGACGCGGTTGCGGTGGACGATCGCTGGGAGCGTGCGCAGCGCCATCTGGGCCGGATGGAAAACGCCGAGGCCGAACATTTGCTGGCGGAGTTGGCGAGCGAGCAGCCGCACAATCTGGAGGTTGCGCTTGCGCGCTATCGCGCTGCGCGTCATGCAGGGCGCAGCCAGGACAGCCTGCGCCATGCCGAGACGCTGCTGGCCCTGCAGACCCATAGCGCCGAACAGACACGCATCCAGCTGGCAGTTGCCGCCGAACTCAGTAAGGCCAGGATTGCCTGCAGCCCGACGGCGCGCAGGGCGCTGATCGCTGCGTGCATGCGTAACGGCCTGTTGGCCGATGCCGAGCGTCTATTGAAGGAAAGCGAATTGAGTACGCCGCGCGATGAATTGGCCCAACAATGGTTCGTGCTTGCCTTGCGTCACGGTGAGCTGCAGGACGGTGCGCAGCGCACGCGCTTGCTGCGCCAGCTGCTGGATCAGTTTCCCGAGCAGGGACAGGCCAAAAAAGCACGCTTTTTGCTCGAAAACGGTTGAGCGGTTTCTGCCCAACGCGTGCTCTTTGACTCGCGCGGCGCCGGGCGGGCAAGGGCCGGTCGCGTTGGCTGACATGCATGGTTCGGAGCTTGATGGGATCTGTCTGCCTGGAAGCTGCAGAACGGATCCTCAGCCGATCACGCCGGCTGAATCGTCACCGCTTTCAGTGCCGCGTCCAGCTTCGCGCGTAGTGCTTCGTCGTCGCAGCGATCCTTTGCGTTCTGCAATACGACGCGCGCCTGATCATCGCGCCCGAAGCGCTCGGCCAGCAGCACGCCGGCGTCCAGCGACCAGGCAGGCAGCATCGGGTCGCGCGGCCACGCAGCAATGGCGGCCAGCAGGCCATCGGTGACCAGTTGGAACTGCCCGGCCATCCTTGCGCGCTCGGCCAGCAGGTTGGCCTGCTCGGGCGTCAGCGGCGTAAACGTGGGGTCGATGTCCAGCGCTTCGCGCTGCAGCGCGAGTGCACGCCGTTCCTGCTTTTCCTGCAACAGGCGATTGATGTATTGGCGAGTGTGTTCGCGCAGCTCGTCGTTGCGATGGTGTTGGCGCAACAGGCGCTGATACAGCTCGTGCACCGCCAGGCTCACCGCGCGCGAGCGCACCGCGCCACGCAGGGCCTGAAAGGCTTCGTCGGAATGCCCGTCGCGCACGTACTGTTCCGCTTCGTCGAGCAGGCGCTGGTCCGGGTCGCTGCGTTCGTGCGCATCCGCGCCACTGGGCACATAGCCCAGCTCCTCGTGGTACTGGTACACCAGATACCCCAGCAGGTGAAAGCTGGCGAACAGCGTCCAGATCGAGGTCACCATGACCGTCGCTTCGCGCACGAGCGGCGGTAGGTATTTGGTAGCGAAGAAGACCGCTGCCGCGCCGCTGCCCTGGATCACGTAGAGCAGGCCGTAGGCGGCCAGATACGGCCAGCCGATCCGTAGCGCCATGTCGATGGAGACGGCGGGGTTGAGCGCGCGGCGCAGGCTGCCGTCGATGGCCAGCGAGATCAGCATGCCAGGCAGCAGCAGCATGGTGCCCAGATAGGCGATGGTCAGGCCGAACGGGCCGGCGATCACGGCTCCTACGCCGATCACGATGCCCAGCGCGACGGCCAGCAGGATCAGACGCAGTACCGCGCTGTCGAAGCTGTTATAGCCCAGGCGTGGCGCATCGGTCTGGCCATCGGCGGTGTGGCGCAGAATGTCGAAGGCATAGGTATAGGTCGCCATGCCCAGCACACCGGCAATCACCAGTTTCAGGATGCCCGGCAGCACCAGCAAGGCGCTGCACAGCGTCAATGCGATCAGCGCATACAGCGCCGAGCCACGCAGCGGGTAGGTGGCGATGGCGGGAATGCGGGTCCAGAACGGTGCAGGCGCAGCCTGCGTGGCCACCTTGCGTGCGCGAAAACGGTCTTCCATGACGCTCCCCAAGCGTGTGATGTGAAGGGATTGTGCGGGGCCGCGTGTCGCTGCGCAATTGGGGGAGGGCAAGCCGACGAACCCGGATCGCCAGCGACCGGCGATATGTTGCGGGCATGGTCTGGATACTGCTGGCCAGGCCGTGCGTCAGTGCCGGCCTTACATCGAAGCATGCAGTGTCAGACAGCACCCTAAGCGCATCGGCAGACCTTCGACGCGGTGCGTGCGTGATTGCCTGAGGTTCAACCTGAGCGACAGGTAAAATGGTGGCCCGCCGCACTATCGCGGCCCTACGAGCGACCGTGCGCGCCGCAACCGTGGCACTGCCGTCGCTTGCATCACAAGGAGTGTCGCTTGATTCCCTCTGCCACCGGCAACCCGCAGGTCCGCATCCGCAGCATCGATGTGCTCTCGGACAATTGGTATGTGCTGCGCAAGGTCACGTTCGATTTCCAGCGCAAGGACGGCCGCTGGCAGACCTTGTCGCGCGAGGCCTACGATCGTGGCAATGGCGCCACCATTCTGCTGTACAGCCGCGCCAAGCAGACGGTGATGCTCACCCGCCAGTTCCGCCTGCCGACGCTGCTAAATGGCAACCCGGATGGCATGTTGATCGAAGCCTGTGCCGGCCTGCTCGACCAGGACGATGCGCTGACCTGCATCCGCAAGGAAACCGAAGAGGAAACCGGCTACCGGATCGACAACGTGCGCAAGGTATTCGAGGCCTTCATGAGCCCTGGCTCGGTCACCGAACGCCTGTACTTTTTCGTCGGCGAATACGTCGACGGCGACAAGGTCAGCTGCGGCGGTGGACTCGAAGAAGACGGCGAAGAGATCGAAGTGCTGGAGCTGTCACTGGATGCAGCGCTGGCGATGATCGGCTCAGGGAAGATCGCCGATGCCAAGACCATCATGCTGTTGCAGTACGCCAAGTTGCATGGCGTGTTGGAGTCCGTTCACGCCAACACGCGGTAGCCCTTCACGGCGACGGTGTCATCGAGACGTGGCAGCGGCGATCAAGCAGATCATCGCTTCCCGCCAAAAATGCTACCGAAGATGCCGCGCACGATCTGCTGCCCGATCTTGTTGCCCACCGTGCGCGAGGTCTGCTTGGCCATCGCTTCCAGCATGCCCTGGCGGCGGCGGGTGCCGAAGACCGCGTCCTTGACCGCCTGACCGAAGCCGCTGTCGTGCGCGTCGTCATCTTCGCGAGTGCGGGCAGGTGGGGCTGCGTTGTGTTCGGCGGCCTGTTCGACGCGGCGCGCCAGCAGTTCGGCAGCCGATTCGCGGTTGATCGCGGTGTCGTAGCGGGTGCCGACCGGGCTTGCCGCGCGCACCTGAGCGCGTTCGGTTTCGCTGATGGCGCCCATGCGGCAGCGCGGCGGTGCGATCAACGTCTGCTGTACCGGCGCCGGCACGCCCTTGCCCTGCAGCGGCGACACCAGCGCCTCGCCGGTGCCCAGGCTGGAGATGGCGGTGGCGACATCGAGCTTGGGATTGCCGACGAAGGTCTGCGCGGCAGTCTTGACCGCCTTCTGGTCGCGCGGCGTGTAGGCGCGCAACGCGTGCTGCACGCGGTTGCCGAGCTGGCCAAGGATATTGTCGGGAATGTCGTCGGGAAACTGCGAGCAGAAATACACGCCCACGCCCTTGGAACGAATGAGGCGCACCACCTGCTCGATGCGCTGCACCAGCGCCGCCGGCGCATCGTCGAACAGCAGGTGCGCCTCGTCGAAGACGAACACCAGTTTGGGTTCTTCCAGGTCGCCCACTTCGGACAAGCGTTCGAACAGTTCCGACAGCAGCCACAGCAGGAAGGTGGAATACAGCTTCGGCTTGAGCACCAATTGGTTGGCAGCCAGGATGCCGATCACGCCACGGCCATCCGGCGCGACGCGCATCAGTTCGGCCAGCTCCAGCGCAGGCTCACCGAAGAACTGTTCGCCGCCGTCCTGGGACAAACGCAGCAAGGCGCGCTGGATGGCGGCAACCGATTGGCTGGACACCAGTCCGTAACTGGTGGAGAGCTCCTTGCGCTCTTCGACCACCAGCGCGAGCAGCGCGCGCAGGTCGTCCAGGTCCAGCAGCAGCAAGCCGCGGTCGTCGGCCAGCTTGAACACGATGTCGAGTACGCCGGACTGGGTGTCGTTGAGTTCCAGAATCCGGGCGAGCAGGGTGGGGCCCATCTCGCTGACCGTCGTACGTACCGGGTGCCCCATCTGGCCATACAGGTCCCAGAACACCACCGGGTTGGCGGCCGGGGCGTAGTCGGTCATGCCCAAATCGTTGGCGCGCTGCAGCACGCCGGGCGCGCCATCGCCAGCCACGGCCAGGCCGGCGACATCGCCTTTCACGTCCGCCAGGAACACCGGAACGCCCAGCCGCGAGAAGCCTTCGGCCAGCGTCATCAAGCTCACGGTCTTGCCGGTCCCGGTGGCGCCGGCCACCAGCCCGTGGCGGTTGCCGAAGCGTCCTTCCAGCACTACAGGGATGTCGTCGGTGACGCCTTTGCCGAGCAGGAACGAGGCCATTGCGCTGATCCGGTAGGAAAGGGCCGATTCTAGCGGGCAATCCCAGCGGGCAATGCCAACCGGCAACGCGGCAGATCCTGGCAGGCAGGCTGGGTCGAACGGGCGACGCACGCACGCCGCGCGGCAGCCGCAGACGCACTCGATCGTTCGCGTCGGTGCGCCGGTTTGCAGGTACTGCACGCATCGACCGCGCCCACCAAGCTAACGGCCCACTGACCCCGGTGGCCTCGCTGCCTTGCCCCGATGTTGCCCCGGCAGCTACCCTGCCTGCCTTTCCGCTGTACTGCCTACGATGCCGCTCGCTCATTTTGGTTTGCGCCCATGGCCTGTCCTGGCTGTGGTGGCGCTGATGTCTGTCGTCCCCGCCGCCCACGCCATCTCCAAACGCGACACGGAGAAGGCCGCCGCGCTCGATGCGCGCATGGCCGCCGCCGAAAAGCGCTATCGCGATGCGCTGGTGCTGGTGAACAACTCCGACCCCAAGGGCACTGCCGAAGGCGATGCTGCGCTGGAGGACATGGAAGACATCATCGACGCCTGCATCAAGCAGCGTGGTTGCCTGGTGTCCAATCAGTTGGCCACCTACAAGCGCCTGCTCAAGGCGCGCGCCGATGCCGAGGCGCCGGCCGCCGAAGATCCGGAAGACGACGACACGCTGCTGCAAGCCGACCCGGACCATCTGGGTCCGGCGTCGAACGGCGTGCCCGAGGCCGCGCGTGCCGCCACGCTGCTCAACGACCAGCGCCACGAATTCGACAAGATGGTGCAGTACAACCCGGCCGTGCAGGCCGGTATCCGGCGCTGGCTCACCGATATGCGCCCGGCGCTGCTGACCAGCTACGAGAACTACAGCAACCTGCGCGGCGTGATGTGGCCGGAATGGCAGAAGCGCGGCCTTCCAGAAGCGCTGCTGTTCGGCATCATGGCCAAGGAATCCAACGGCAAGGTGCATGCCAGCTCGCGCGCTGGTGCCGCCGGGTTGATGCAGTTCATGCCCGCCACCGGACGTCGCTTCGGGCTGGGCCCGGACGGCACCGGCTTCGACACCCGCTTCGATGCACGCAGCGCCGCCGAAGCCAGCGCCGCCTACCTCAACGAACGCATGGCCGGACTCAACCGCAGCATCGAACTGGCACTGGCCGCCTACAACGGTGGCGAAGGCCGTGCCGCGCGCGTGTTCGCGCAGAGCGGCGGGCGCGGCTTCTGGGACCAGGACGTCTATAACCAGTTCCCGGCCGAAACCAAGGACTACGTGCCAATGGTGATCGCGGCGGCGTGGATCTTCCTGCACCCGCGTCAATACGGGGTGGACTTTCCCAAGCTCGATGCGCAGCCGGCCACGCTCAAGCTGGCCAAGTCGACCACCATCTACGAACTCACCATCTGCCTAGGCAGCATGGGCACACGCGACGGCTACATGCGTGCGTTGCGCAATCTCAACCCACGTTACGAATCCGATGGCTGGATTCCGGCCGGCACGGTCATCAATGCCACCAACCGCATCGTCAACCTCTACACCCGTTACTGCGTCAATGGCCCGCGTGCGGATCTGGCGCGCACCCTGATCACCGCCGATCTCAACAGCGCGATCGTGCGCAGCAGCAGCGCGCCCGAGTACGTGCCCAGCGTGGCGGTGGGCGATGTCAGCCAGATGGCCGGCGTCCCGACCACCGTCGCCACCGGTCAGCCGGCAGTGGCCAAGCCCAAGGCCAAGCAAGTGCGCAGCTACACCATCGCCAAGGGCGACACGCTCGGTCGCGTCGCGCAGAAGTACCAATGCGAGATCAAGGAGCTGGCCAAGGCCAACGGCTTGAAAGCGCCGTCGTATGCGCTCAAGCCGGGGCAGAGCATCAGGTTGGCGGGGTGCGATCGCTGAACCGGGCGCTGGTGTGCGAGGCCTTGTGGGGAAGGCCTCGTCGCGGCCAGGTTCGCTGCTACGTTGGCAGCGAGCGCACGACAAGCCTGGTTGCTGTGGGAGCGGACCCGGTCGCAACCAAACCATCCAAACAGCCCGTTTTATGCCGGATGTTCTTCATCCGAGGCTGAGCAGGATGGCGTGCGCGTAGGGGCGGCGTATCACCGGAAACGCCTGGTCGCGGCCAGGTCCGCTCCTACGAGGGCGGCGTTGCACTTCACTGACGACGCGCGAGTGCCTGGCCAAGACGAACCGATGTTTCGGCCGCTAGTCTGCCATCGAGCCTGGCCACACCCGGCGGCAGCAACACGATGACGGTCGAGCCGTAATTGAACCTGGCCATCTCCGCGAACTTCTCCAGCACGATGCCCTTGCCGCGGTAGTCCTTGCGCGTGATGCGGTCGCCGTAGCGCGGAATCTCCACGCCGCTCCAGACCGTCTCCACGCCGGAGACCAGCAGTGCCCCCACCATCACCGAGGCCATCGGGCCGAAATCGGTGTCGAAGTGGCAGACCAGCCGCTCGTTGCGCGCGAACAGGCGCGGCACGTTGCGTACGGCGTCCGGGCCCACGCTGAACAGCCGCCCTGGCACGTGCACGGTCTCGCGCAGGGTGCCGGTCCACGGCATATGCACGCGGTGGTAGTCCTTGGGCGACAGATACACGGTGGCGAACAGGCCGTCGTTGAACGGCGCCGCCGCGGCCTCGTCGCCAAGCAATTCTGCAGCAGTGAACGACTGCCCCTTGGCCTGGAAAATGCGGCCGTTCTCGATCGGGCCGAGCTGGCTGATGCGGCCGTCGGCGGGCATCAGCAACGCAGCCGGGTCGGCATCCGGCACGCGTGCGCCGGGCTTCAAGGCGCGGGTAAAGAACGCATTGAAGGTGGGATAGGCGCGCGGATCCGGCTCCTGTGCCTCGCTCAGGTCCACGCCGAACTTGCGTGTGACCGTGTCGATCAACCACTGCTTGGTGGCGGGTCTATCCGAGTAGGCCAGCGCGCGCGCCAGCGAGGACAGCAACCGGTGCGGCAGCACGTAGGTCAGGGAAGTGACAAGACTCACGGAGCGGTTACCTTGGTCAGCTGTTGGAGGTCGGCGGCAATCGCCTTCGGATCGAGCGGGGGGCGGATCAGCCCGGCCAGGCGGCCTTGCGGATCGAGCACGGCAATGCCGGCGGAGTGGTCCATGCTGTAGTCGTTGGGATTTTGCGCATAGCCTTTGCCCGGGACCTTCTGGAACACGAAGCCCAGCGCGGTGGCGAAGCGCTCCAACGCCGGCACGTCCGCCGTGGCGGCCAGGGTGTCCTTGTGGAAGGCATGTGCGTACTCGCCCAGGCGCGCGGGCGGATCGCGCTGCGGGTCCACCGACACGAACAGCACGCGCGGGCGCAGGCCATCGGGAATGCTTTCCCATTGCTGTTGCGCCACTGCCAGATCGGTCAAGGTGGTGGGGCAGACATCGGGGCAGAACGTGAAGCCCAGAAACACCAGCGTCCAATGCCCCTTGAGTTCGCCGGGCACCAGCTGGGTGCCGTCGGACTGGCGCAGGCTGAATTGCGGCAGCGGGCGCGGCTGCGGATAAAAGGTGATGGTCTTGGTGGGCGGCCATGGCGAACTGGGCGCGCCGCCAAGGAACTTCTGGCCCAGCAACATCCCCAGGCCAGCGGCCAGGGCCACCAGCAGCACGATGCCGGTATTGCGATTGAACATGGCGGTTTCCAGTGCAACGGACGCTCATGATACCGATCCGACCTCTATAATCGGGGGCCGATTCCTCTTTAGTTGTTGCCATGACTGCCGCCGCGGCCGACGAACTGCACACCATCATCGACCTGATCCGCTACGGCACCAGCCGTTTCAACGCAGCCGGTCTGACCTTCGGCCACAGCTACGACAATGCGTTGGACGAAGCCACCCAGCTGGTCCTGCACAGCCTGCATCTGCCGCACGATCTGGGCCCGGCCTACGGCCAGGCGCGCTTGCTGCGCTCGGAAAAAGAGCAGGTGCTTGGTCTGTTCGAGCGCCGCATCACCGAGCGCGTGCCGGCCGCTTACCTCACCGGCGAGGCCTGGTTTGCAGGCCTGAGTTTCAAGAGCGATGCGCGCGCCCTGGTGCCGCGTTCGCCGATCGCCGAATTGATCGAAGCCGGCTTCGAGCCCTGGCTGGGCGGGCGCGAAGTGACCCGCGCGCTGGACCTGTGCACCGGTTCGGGCTGCATCGCCATCGCGATGGGCCACTACAACCCGCAGTGGGATGTGGACGGCGTGGACATCAGCGACGATGCGCTGGCGCTGGCCGCAGAAAACAAGGCGCGCCTGCATGCCGACAATGTCACCTTGCTCAAGTCGGACCTGTTCAACGGTCTGGGCGGTCGCCAGTACGACCTGATCGTCACCAACCCGCCGTACGTCACCAACGAGGAAACCGACGCGCTGCCGCAGGAGTATTCCTACGAGCCCGAACTCGGCCTGCGCGCCGGCGACGATGGCCTGGACCTGGTGTTGAAGATCCTGCGCGATGCGCCGCAGCACCTGAGCGAAGACGGCTTGCTGATCTGCGAAGTGGGCGAGTCCGAGCAGCACCTGGTCAAGCTGCTGCCGGAAGTGGATCTGGCCTGGGTCGAGTTCAAGGTCGGGCAGATGGGCATCTTCGCCGTGGAATGCCGCGAATTGATCGCCCACGGTGCCCGCATCGCCGAGCTGGCCGCGCAGCGATGAGCCTGCGCGCATGAGTGCCAATTCGTTCGGCAAGCTGTTCACTGTCACCACCTTCGGCGAGTCGCACGGGCCGGCGATCGGTTGCGTCGTCGACGGCTGCCCTCCCGGCCTGGAGCTCGCGCCGGAAGAGTTCACCCACGATCTGCAGCGCCGCGCTAGCGGCAAGAGCCGGCACACCTCGGCGCGCCGCGAGGCCGACGAGATCGAGATCCTGTCCGGCGTGTACGAAGGCCGTACCACCGGCACGCCGATCGGCTTGCTGATCCGCAATACCGATCAGCGCAGCAAGGACTACAGCAACATCGCCCAGCAGTTCCGTCCCGGCCATGCCGATTACACCTACTGGCAGAAGTACGGCATTCGCGATCCTCGCGGCGGCGGGCGTTCGTCGGCGCGCGAAACCACCATGCGCGTGGCCGCCGGCGTGATCGCCAAGAAGTGGCTCAAGCAGCGCTATGGCGTGCTGGTGCGCGGTTTCCTGTCGCAGCTGGGCCAGATCCGTCCCGCTGGTTTCGATTGGGATGCGGTGGAAGACAACCCGTTCTTCTGGCCGCATGCGGCGCAGGTGCCGGAGCTGGAAACCTACATGGACGCGCTGCGCAAATCCGGCGACTCGGTCGGTGCGCGCGTGGACGTGGTGGCCGGCGGCGTTCCGGCAGGCTGGGGCGAGCCGATCTACGGCAAGCTCGATGCCGAACTTGCGGCGGCGTTGATGAGCATCAATGCGGTCAAGGGCGTGGAGATCGGCGACGGCTTCGCCAGCGCGGCGCAGAAGGGTACCGAACACCGCGACCTGATCACCCCGGAAGGCTTTCTCAGCAACCATGCCGGCGGCATCCTGGGCGGTATTTCCACTGGCCAGGCGGTCACTGCTTCGATGGTGCTCAAGCCCACTTCCAGCCTGCGCCTGCCCGGCGCGACGGTGGATGCCGATGGCAGCGTGGTCGATGTCATCACCACCGGCCGGCACGACCCGTGCGTGGGCATCCGCGCCACCCCGATCGCCGAGGCGATGATGGCGCTGGTGCTGATGGACCAGGCGTTGCGCCATCGTGCCCAGTGCGGCGATGTGGGCGAGGTGTCGCCGCGCATTCCCGGTCAGGTCGATGTCTGACGGACGTCGTCCCAGGGTGTGGGTGAGCCAGCCGCTGTTCGACGATGTCGTCGCGCAGCTGGGCGAGCATTTCGAGCTGACCACCACGCAGCGCGTCAGCGCATATTCGCCGGCCGAGCTGGCCGCGCAACTGGCACCGTTGGACGGCGCCCTGATCACCCTCAACGAGCGCATCGGCGCGGCCGAAATCGCCGCCGCGCCGCAGCTGCGCGCCATCGCCAATGTCGGCGTGGGCTACAACAATCTCGACATCGACGCCTTGAGCGCGGCCGGCATCCTGGCCAGCAACACGCCGGACGTGCTTACCGAAACCACGGCCGATCTCGGCTTTGCGTTGCTGATGGCCACCGCGCGCCGCATCACCGAATCCGAGCGCTGGCTGCGCGACGGGCAGTGGGGGCAATGGTCGTTCAAGACCATGCTCGGCGCCGATATCCACGGCAGCACGCTCGGCATCCTGGGCATGGGACGCATTGGCCAAGGCATCGCCCGGCGCGGTGCGCACGGTTTCGGCATGCGCGTGCTGTACCACAACCGCAGCCCGTTGCCGGCCGCTACCGAACAGGCGCTGGGCGCACGGTATGTGGATTTCGAGACGTTGCTGGCGCAGTCCGATCACCTGGTGCTGGTATTGCCGTACACCAGGGACTCTCACCACATCATCGATGCCGCGGCGTTGGGCAAGATGCGCGCCACCGCCACGCTGGTGAACATCGCCCGCGGTGGCATCGTCGATGAGCTGGCATTGGCCGATGCGCTGGCCAACGGCCGCCTGGCCGGTGCCGGCCTGGATGTCTACGAAGGCGAGCCGCATGTGCGTCCGGAGCTGCTGGCGCTGAACAACGTGGTGCTCACCCCGCACATCGGCAGCGCCAGCCTGGCCACGCGCCGCGCGATGGTGCAACTGGCGGTGGACAACCTGATCGCTGCGCTGGGCAAGGGCCCGCATGCCGGCAACCCGCCGAGCGCGCTCAACGCCGATGCAGTTGCCGCTGCCAAACGTGGCGGCACCGGCGTGGATGCGAAAGAAACCGGCGTCACCGGCAGCATTTCGACCAAACGATAGGGAACCTCCGCGGCCAGCGTTGGAGGTTCCCCGAACCCAGCGCGCAGTGCTTCCTCATTTCCCCTTTCGATAAAGACAAACTCATGAGCAACGAAAACCGTCGTTTCAACGTCGCCGTCGTGGGCGCCACCGGCGCTGTCGGCGAGACCATGCTGAGCATACTGGCCGAGCGCAACTTCCCGGTCGCCACCCTGTACGCGCTGGCGTCGTCGCGCTCGGCGGGCGGGCAGGTGGAGTTCAATGGCGGCAAGGTCGATGTGCTGGACCTGGCCGAGTTCGACCCCGCCGGCGTGGACATCGCGCTGTTCTCCGCCGGCGGCAGCGTGTCCAAGGAATACGGCCCCAAGTTCGCCGCGGCCGGTGCGGTGGTGATCGATAACTCCTCGGCCTTCCGCTATGACGACGACGTGCCGCTGGTGGTGTCCGAGGTCAACCCGGAAGCGCTCAAGCAGCGCCCGCGCGGCATCATCGCCAATCCCAATTGCTCGACCATGCAAATGCTGGTGGCACTGGGCCCGATCCACCGCCAGTACGGCATCGAGCGTATCAACGTGGCGACCTACCAGTCGGTCTCCGGCGGCGGGCGTTCGGCGATGGAAGAACTGGGCAAGCAGACCAGCGAGTTGTTGAGCTTTCAGGACATCGACCCGCAGCGGTTCCCGGTGCAGATCGCCTTCAACCTGATCCCGCACATCGACGACTTCCAGGACAACGGCTACACCAAGGAAGAGATGAAGCTGGTCTGGGAGACCCGCAAGATCCTCGGCGACGACAGCATCCAGGTGAACCCCACCGCGGTGCGCGTGCCGGTGTTCTACGGCCATTCCGAAGCGGTGGCGATCGAGACCCGCGACAAGATCACCGTGGAGCAGGCGCGCGCGCTGCTGGCAGCGTCGCCTGGCGTGGAAGTGGTGGACGAGCGCAAGCCCGGCGGCTACCCGACGCCGGTCACGCATGCTTCCGGCAAGGATGCGGTGTTCGTCGGCCGCATCCGTGAAGACTTTTCGCATCCGCGCGGCCTGAACTTGTGGATCGTCTCCGACAATATCCGCAAGGGCGCTGCGCTCAACGCCGTGCAGCTGGCCGAACTGGTCGCACAGGAAGGCTAAGCAGCACGACAAAGACGACCGCGCAGCCGCCATGCGTGCGCGCGGCCGGCGCCTGGTGCAGCAGGCGTCACCCGGCCACTGCGATGCTGAGCGCGCCGTTCGCGCCTGCATGGGGACGGCTCGCGACGTGCGGTTGGCGCTCTCAACCGCCGTGCACGTGCTGGAGCATGCCGGCGCGCGGTGATGCTTCCCAGAGAGGCGCACCGCGCGCAAGCGCTCCGGCAGGGTGCGCACCGACACATGGAACGTCGGCTCGATTCTCAACCGAATTCCACCTCAACCGAATTCCACCTGCAGGCGCGCTGTCCACCGCGTGCCTGCGGGCATGCGCACGTGCGCGTATCGCCTCATGTGGCATTGGAGGACCTTGCAGCTTGCAGTGCGCAGACCTGTCGCCAGCCGCTTGCACACACTCCGTTGCCTGCTCAGGCGACACGCCATTGGCGCCATGTCATGGCATCCCGCAGCGCGTGACTTTGCACCACGCAATCTGCCGACAGGCCGTTGCGCGCTTGAGACCTCGCGCAGTGAGAGCGCCCATCAGCACTTGCCGGTTTGCATTGGCCACGCATGCATGCCGCACTGCGGCAGTGTCGCTGGCACAGCGCTCTGCATCACGGCGCCGACTTTTTCGCTCATCCAGCGGCTATATTGATGCCCATGAAACATAGGGGCGTGGGCGCGATGCGTCCGATACAAGGGATAGGTGCGTTGCTGCTGATGGCCTGCAGCGGCGCTGCAATGGCGTTGGGACTGGGCGATATCCGGGTGCTGTCCAAGCCCGGGCAACCGCTGGTGGCCGAGATTCCGGTCATCTCCAACGAGCCGGGCGAACTCGACAACGCGCGCGTGGCATTGGCATCGGCCACCACGTTTGCGCGCGTCGGCCTGGAGCGCCCGCAAGGGCTGGTCAGCAATCTGCAGTTCCAGTTCGCGCAGGACGCACGCGGGCGTGCGGTGATCCGCGTGACCAGCAGCCAGGCGGTGGACCAGCCGGCGATCAACTTCCTGATCGAGGTGGAGTGGGGCCAGGGCCGGCTGGTGCGCGAATATTCCGCCTTGGTCGATGCGCCCAACACCGCGGCCGCCATCGCCGAGCCGGCCATCGAAGCGCCGCGTGCCGGTTCCAGCAATGCGATTGCACGCGAGCCGGCGCCGGTCGCCGCGCCCGCCGCGCAGGACAACGCCAGGGCCGAACCGGCTGCGCGTGCAACTGGCAGTGCGTCTGCTGCGTCTGCGACGCAGGCCGGCGACACGTTGCCGGCCGTGCGCGCGGGCCAGACCTTGTCGGAGATCGCCGCGGCGGTGGCGCGTTCCAGCGGGCACTCGCTGGACCAGACCATGCTGGCGTTGCTGCGCACCAATCCGGACGCCTTCATCAACGGCAACATCAATCGCCTGAAGCAGGGCGCGGTGCTGCGCACGCCGCAGGAAGACGCGCTTGCCCAGGTCGGTGCGGCCGAAGCGGCGGTCATGGTGCGCGAGCAGGCCGCCAAGTGGCGGCAGGCGCGATCGGCGGTGCCGCAACCGGCCGAGGCCGGCGCCGCCGCTGCCGCAACGCCGCCGCCCGCCACACCTGCCGCAGCGGCTGGCAACGGCGCGCGGCTCGAAATCGCCCCTGCAGTGGCGAGTCAGACCAACAAGGCCGGCGTCACGTCCGGCACCAGTGCCGAAGGCGAGGGCGAGATGGCGGCCAATCAACAGTTGCAACAGGCCAAGGAAGACATCGCCACCCGCGATGCGGAATTGCAGGACCTGCGGACCCGCGTGGCGGATCTGGAAAAGCTCAAGCAGCAACAGCAAGCGCTGATCGCCATGAAGGACAGCGACCTGGCGGCTGCACAGAAGCGCCTGTCGGAAACCCCGGCGGCCGCACAACAGGGTGGCGGTTTTCCGCTGTGGTTGATCGGCGGGCTGGTGTTGATCGTCGCGGCCGTGGTGGCGTGGCTGGCCGCGCGCCGTCGCAAACCCTCGCCGCTGCCGCCGTTGCCGCGTCGGCAGTTCGACTTCGTCCTGCCTGGCGCGCCGGTGCAGGCCGCCGAGCCGCAAGAGGCGACGCAAGCCACTGAGCCCAGCGAGCCCGATGTGGTGCACGAGACCGAATTCGAGCAGGCCGATCTGCGCGACGAAGAGCGCGCCCATGACGCGCAGCAACCATTGTCGGACGTGCTGCGTCGCGAGCCGCTGCCGTCCGAGCCGGCTGCTGCGCCCATGGCGGTCAACAGCGACGATTGGCGTGCGCTGAGAGCCGCACCGCCGGTGGTGGCAACGCCGCCGCAGGACAGCGCCCCCGTCGACGCGGCGCAGGCTCCGCCGCACCCGGCGTCCGAGGCCGTGGAAGCGAGTCACGCAGATGTCGCGCCCACGATCGGTGATGTCCCGTCTACCGCTTCCCCGGTAGCGGTGGCCACGCAAGACAGCCTGGATTTCGAGCGTCCGCCTGCGGCGCCGAGCGCTGCGCCCAGCCCCTCGGCCAGCCGGGACGTCGCCTCGGCCGGGCGCGATCGCCTGGAACTGGCGGTGGCTTACATGGACCTGGGCGACAAGGACACCGCGCGCGGCCTGCTGCTGGAAGTTGCCGCCACCGGCGACGACGCCACGCGCGCCGAAGCCGCCGAGCTGCTGGAACGCCTGGCATGAGCCCGGCGATCGATCGCCTTGCCGCGCAGGAAAGTGACGCACGCGAGCGCCGGATCGACTATGTGGAGTTCGCCTCCATCGATCCGGATGCCAGCCGTGCGTTCTTCGAAGCGGTGTTCGGTTGGCAATTCCAGGCCTACGGTCCGGATTACCTGGCCCTCAACGATGGACGCCTGGACGGCGGCTTCTACCGTGCAGCCGCGCCGGCGCCGGACGGGGGTGGTCCGCTTGTGGTGTTGTATGCCGACGCGTTGGCCCCGGTGATCGAGCGCGTGCGTGGCGCAGGCGGGGTGATCGTCAAGCCGGTCTTCGGCTTTCCGGGCGGAGCCGGTTTCATTTCCGCGAGCCCGGCGGCACCACGTTGGCCGTGTGGTCCGAGCGCAGCGTCGCGTCCGACGACTGACTGCGCGCTGGTCGCACGCGCGTCCCGCGGCTCGGCACCAGCCAATGCGGCTCGTACACTTCACCTTTTTTGCAGCGACGGGGCTGTGCTGGCAATCGCCTGCGATGGCGGCGGCATGACCGGCGCGCCGATTTCATCGATTCACTCATAGGGCAGGTACCGATGCGTTACGCGCTGGGCGTGGAATACGACGGCAGCGAGTTCCAGGGCTGGCAGCAGTTGGGCGAGCATGGCGGGCCGAGCGTGCAGGCCAGCCTGCAGGCGGCCTTGTCGTCGGTCGCCGATGCGCCGGTGCAGGTGGTCTGCGCCGGGCGCACCGACGCGGGCGTGCATGGCGAATGCCAGGTGGTGCATTTCGATAGCGACGCACGCCGCGAGCCGCGTGGCTGGATGCTGGGCACCACTGCGCGCCTGCCGCCGTCGATCGCCGTGCGCTGGTGCGTGCCGGCAGCCGATGACTTCCACGCGCGCTTTTCCGCACGCGCGCGTCGTTACCGCTATCGCCTGCTCAATCGGCAGATTCGCCCAGCCCTGTATCGGCAGACCCTGAGCTGGGAGCGTCGCCCGCTCGATGCCGATGCCATGCATGCGGCGGCGCAGGCCTTATTGGGCGAGAACGATTTCAGCGCGTTCCGCAGCGTGCAATGTCAGGCCTTGCACGCGCGCCGTCACCTGCAGGCCATCCACGTGCAGCGTATCGGCGAGGTGGTGGAGGTGCAGGTCCAGGCCAATGCATTCCTTCATCACATGGTGCGGAATATTGTGGGTTCGCTGATTTTGGTCGGTACCGGCGAGCAGCCGGCCGACTGGATCGCGACGTTGCTCGCCGGACGCGACCGCACTGTGGCCGGCCCGACAGCGCCGCCACAAGGTCTGGTATTTATCGGACCTCTGTATCCTGCAGAGTGGCATCTGCCTGCTGAGGTGACCCAATGAATCGATCGCTGTACCGCACCCGTATCAAGTTTTGTGGCATGACCCGCGCCGGCGATATCCGGCTGGCCGGCGAGCTGGGTGTGGACGCGGTAGGTTTCATCTTTGCGCATGGCAGCCCCCGGCGCGTGGCGCCGGCCGAGGCGCGCGCGATGCGCCAGGCCACTGCGCCGATGGTCGATGTGGTGGCGTTGTTCCGCAACAATTCCAAGGAAGAAGTGCGCGAAGTGGTGCGCACCGTGCGCCCGACCTTGTTGCAGTTCCATGGCGAGGAAGACGACGCGTTCTGCCGTAGCTTCAACCTGCCGTATCTCAAGGCGGTGCCGATGGGCAGCAGCGGCGTGAATGGCGAGGACGCCAACGCGCGCACGCTGCAGTTGTCGTATCCCAATACCGCTGGCTTTCTGTTCGACAGCCATGCGCCCGGCGCGGGCGGCGGCACCGGCAAGACCTTCGACTGGTCGCGCTTGCCCACCGGCTTGCACCGTCCGTTTCTGCTGGCCGGTGGCATCAACGCCGACAACGTGTTCGACGCCATCGTGGCCACGTTGCCTTGGGGCGTGGACGTTTCCAGTGGCGTGGAGTTGGCGCCCGGCATCAAGGACGGCCACAAGATGCGCAAGTTCGTCGAGGAAGTGCGGCGGGCGGATTGTCACGACATGTCGTGAGGGTGATTGGGGTTCGGGATTCGTGGCAGCGGCTATGCCGAGGCATCTCAAGCGCTGCTTCTTGCCTGCAACACCGCTGCGTCAGGATCCACTGGACAGTCGCCTGATCCTTGCGCCTTTTCGCTTGCACGTGTTCGCGATGCGCCAGCAGCTGGCGAAGTGCTCATGTGGTGATCGCGCGCGATGGCTGCTCAGTTCTCCGCTGCCTGCAGGGTTGAAGAGGTGTGCTGGTCTGTCGCCAGCGCTTTGCCTAGCCAGCCGGCCAGCCGCTCGATGCGTGGATCGGGGTTGCGCTTGGCCGCGCATAAGACCCAGCGGCCGTGCGTGGCGGTGAAGCCCCATGGCGCCAGCAGGCGCCCGGCTGCCAGGTCCGCGGCGACCAACGGCTGCGGCGCAATCGCGATCCCAAGACCAGCAGCAGCGGCTTCCAGCAGATACACCAGGTGTTCGAATTCGGTGCCGAAGCGCAGCCCCTCGGGTGCCAGCCCGTGCGCCTGGGCCCATTCCGGCCAGGCTTGCGGGCGCGAGCGGGTGTGCAGCAGCGCGTGATCGCCGAGCGCGGCCGGGTTGCTCCCCTCGATCTGCAAGGTCGATGCGAGCTGAGGACTCAGCACCGGCCCAATCCACTCCACGCCGAGGGTGTGCACCTGCCACTCGCTGGGCCAGGGCGGGGTGTCCAGCAGCAGGGCGGCATCCAGGCCGTCCAGGTCCGGGCCAGGTGGCTGTTCGCTGGCCGACAGATGCAGGCGCACGTCAGGCAGCTCTTGCTGCAGCAGTCCCAGGCGCGGAATCACCCAGCGCGCCAGCAAGCTGCCCGAACACCCCAGCACCAGCGGCGCTTCGGCGGTCGGGCGTTGTAATGCCGCCCAGGCCTGACCAATCACGCCAAAGCCTTCGCCGGTGGCATCGCGAAGCCGAACGCCCGCCGCGGTCAGCACCAGGCCGCGGCCCTGGCGTGCAAACAGCGCGGCGCCCAACGCCTGTTCCAGCGAACGCACGTGCCGGCTGATGGCGCCATGGGTGACGTGCAATTCCTGCGCAGCACGGCTGAGGCTCTGCAGGCGCGCGGCAGCTTCGAACGCACGCAGCGCCGCCAGTGGAGGAAGCAAGGCACTCATATGTGATTCCAGCTCACAGGTTGCGGCAATCTTATCGATTTATTGCGCACCGCGGCTGCGCTAAAGTGATGCCTCTCGTATGACGCATCGCTGCAGAGGATTCCATGTCGGCCCAGCCCATCAGTGACTTTTACGCCTATCCGGATGCTGCCGGTCACTTCGGCAAGTTCGGTGGCCGTTTCGTCGCCGAAACCTTGATCGGCCCGCTGCAGGAATTGTCCGCCGCCTACGATCAGGCACGGCAGGACCCGAGTTTCATTGCCGAATACGACAAGGACCTCAAGCATTACGTCGGCCGGCCCAGCCCGATCTACCACGCCGAGCGGCTCAGCCGTGAAGTGGGTGGGGCGCAGATCCTGCTCAAGCGCGAAGACCTGAACCACACCGGCGCGCACAAGATCAACAACACCATCGGCCAGGCGCTGTTGGCCAGCCGCATGGGCAAGACCCGCATCATCGCCGAGACCGGCGCCGGCCAGCACGGCGTCGCCAGTGCCACCGTGGCGGCACGCCTGGGCCTGGAATGCGTGGTCTACATGGGCGCCACCGACATCGAGCGGCAAAAGATCAACGTCTACCGCATGAAGCTGCTCGGCGCCACGGTGATCCCGGTGACTTCCGGCTCGGCCACGCTCAAGGACGCGCTCAACGAAGCCATGCGCGACTGGGTGACCAACGTGCGCGACACCTTCTACATCATCGGCACCGTGGCTGGCCCGGACCCATACCCGCGCATGGTGCGCGACTTCAATGCGATTGTCGGTCGCGAGGCGCGCGAACAGATGCTGCAGGACTATGGTCGGCTGCCGGATGCGATCAGTGCCTGCGTGGGTGGCGGCAGCAATGCGATCGGTTTGTTCCATGCCTTCCTCAATGATCCGGGCGTCAAGATCTATGGCGCCGAAGCGGCCGGCGATGGCATCGCCACCGGCCGCCACGCCGCCTCCATCGCCGCAGGTCGCCCGGGCGTGCTGCACGGCAACCGCACCTACGTGATCTGCGACGATGACGGCCAGATCACCGAGACCCATTCGATTTCCGCCGGCCTGGATTACCCGGGTGTGGGCCCGGAGCATTCGTTCCTGTCCGACAGCGGTCGCGCGGTGTACCAGGGCATTACCGACGACGAGGCGATGGCCGCCTTCCATCTGCTGGCGCATACCGAAGGCATTCTTGCCGCGCTCGAGTCCAGCCATGCGGTGGCGCAGTCGATCAAGCTTGCGCGCGAGCTGCCCAGGGATGCGCTGGTGTTGTGCAATCTGTCCGGGCGTGGCGATAAGGATGTGCATACCATCGCAGCGCGCGAGGGGATCGCTCTTTAAAAGTGGTGGCGGCTGACGCTATCCGGATGCAGGGACGCGGCGATGCTCGAAGGAATGCTTCAGTTGGTGGCCGAGGTGCTGCTGCAGGCCTTGGCCGAGCTGCTGATCGAACTTGGCCTGCACTCTGTCGCCGAGTCGTTCGAGCGCAGGCCCTCGCCCTGGCTGGCGGCAGTGGGCTACGCAATCCTGGGCGCGTTACTTGGCGGTGTCAGTCTCTGCCTGCTGCCGCAGCACCTCACTGCGACCTTGCGCGCGACTGGCAGCGCTGCTGA
>NZ_JAJIUJ010000024.1 GCF_020880415.1 Xanthomonas euvesicatoria pv. euvesicatoria
CAAGTGCCTTAAGCCCAGTGGTTGCTTTCGGGAGAGCCAAGCTTTGCCGGTGTCTAAGACAGCGACACACTTCCCCCATATATCGCGTTTGAGGTCGGCAACAGGGCCGGATTCTGTTGCATCCGGATACAAGACAACTGTGCCATTGGTGTACGACGTGGGCGGCGTGATGATCTGCTCGAGGCGTTGAAGAACAGATTTTAAGGACTGCGACATAACCATCTCCTGCGGCCTAATGCTTGAATTAAGCCGAGTTGCGAAGCAACTTCGGGTTGAATGAGTTGTTAGCAGCAATTCCATACGTGCTACGAGATCGAAGTCGTCGGCGCTTTGCCACAAGAATTGCAGGTCGCAGACGCGATCGTGGGACCGGTAGATTGACTGTTCGGCCCCCAAAGTACGTCAAAGCGCTGAAACGGTTTGCCAGATTGCCAGCCACCACTGCCATAAGCAGAGCCATATTCAACGATAGACTGCGACTCGATGACGCCACATGAGCACGTCAAGGTGTGCGCTGTCTTATCTAAGACCCCCATGAAGCTTCTCCCTCTGCCTAACTACTATTGGACTGCCGAACTGCGGTGTTGCACGGAGTATCTTCGATCGCTGGCGCTTTGTGAATGGGAAATCCTAGCCGCGATCACGAGATTACGCGACGGTAAACGGACTCTACCTTTGCGCGGTTTCTAGTTTTATCCAGCAAGGACACGGCGTATGAAATACCCCCCCAAGAACAACGGTGTAACAGCACGTCCGTCGATGCAGTTGCTCGATCAAGTGCGCGGCCGTTTGCGCGTTCGGCGCTACAGCCTGCGCACCGTGCAGGCGCATCTCAGTTGGACACGCCGTTTCATCCTGGCCAGCGGCCCTCTCCCGCAACGTACTGCGTATCGATCGGCATCACCTCTCCGACGCAATCCCTAGTGTTCACGATCTTGAGCCGTGGCGTCACAGCGCATAACCGTGCAGTCACGACGCCCAACGCCAGAAACGAAAAAACCGCGCGATGCGCGGTTTCTCGTCACACCGCTTGCCAACCCATCAAGGACGGCGCGCCAGCGCCTCCACATCCTTGGCCTTGGGCAGCAGGTCCTGCTTGGTCACCGCGAACGGCCCGATGCTCAGCATCGGCACGGCCACGATCACCGAGGAGATCACCACGATCACCGCACCAATCATGTGCGTCTCGGCCAGGCCTTCCATCGATTCGCCGCCGTAGATGTACAACGCCAGTGCCGACAGGAAGAACATCACCGCGGTGATCACCGTGCGCGACAGCGTCTGGTTGATCGAGCGGTTGAGCACTTCCAGCGGCTCCACGCGCAGGGCACGGAAGTTTTCGCGCACGCGGTCGAACACCACGATGATGTCGTTGATCGCAAAGCCCATCACCGACAGCAGGCCGGCCAGCACGGTCAGGTCGAACTCGCGGCCGGTCAGCGACACGAAGGCCACGGTGACCAGCAGATCGAACAACGCGGTCAGGCTGGCGACCACCGCGAACTTCCACTCGAAGCGGAACGCGATGTAGATCAAAAAGCCCACCAGCATGAACACCGTGGCATACACGCCGTTCAAGGCCAGATCCTTGCCGACCTGCGGGCCGACGAATTCGCCAGGCTGCACGGTGGCCGGATTCTCATCGCTGGTCACCGCCTTGCGCACATCTTCGGCAACGGTGCGAGCGGCATCGTCGCGATTGTTGTTCTGGCCATGCGGCTGCAGGCGAATCATGACTTCATTACCGCCGCGGGCGTTCTGCACCTGGGCGTTTTCGAAGCCGGCCTTGGACAGCCTTTCGCGCACCTGATCCACGTCCACGGTCTTCTGGAACGAGGTCTGTACCAGCGTGCCGCCGGTGAATTCCAGCGCGTAGTTGAAACCCTTGCCGACGATGATGCCGACCGAGGCGACTGCCAGCACCAGCATCAAAATCAGCACCGGCTTGCGCCAGCTCATGAAATCGATCTTGGTGTCGTTGGGAATCAGATGAAGCGGAAAAATTTTCATTGAAAGATCTTCCTAAGCAGTCCGCACATGGATGTGCGGGCTCTCGCGAGGGACTCGCATTACAGACGGGCTCTTGCGAGGGACTCGCATTAAATAGCGACAGACTTCAGCTTCTTGCGGCTGCCGTAGATCAACACCGCCAGCGCACGCGAGACCGTGATCGCGGTGAACATCGAGGCGAAAATACCGATCATCATGGTCAGCGCGAAGCCCTTCAGCGGGCCGGTACCGAACGCATACAGGGCCACTGCCACGATCAGCCCAGTGAGGTTGGCATCGAGGATGGTGCCACCGGCCTTTTCGTAACCGGCCGCAATCGCCGACTTGGCCGGTACGCCCAGGCGCAACTCTTCGCGGATACGCTCGTTGATCAGCACGTTGGCGTCCACCGACAGACCGACCGATAGCGCCAGGCCAGCAAAGCCCGGCAATGTCATGGTGGCACCGAACAGCGACATCACCGCCACTACGATCAGCAGGTTGAACAGCAGCGCCACCGAGGTGATCGCGCCGAACACGCGGTAGTAGATGGTGAAGAACACCAGCGTAAACAGGAACGAGTAGACCACCGCCGTGACGCCGCGCTCCACGTTCTCCGCACCCAGGCTCGGGCCGATCACGTATTCCTCGACGAAATCCATCGGTGCGGCCAGCGAGCCGGATTTCAGCAGCTTGGCCAGGTTCTCGGCTTCGGTCTTTTCCAGACCGGTGGTCTGGAAGTTCTTGCCGAACACGCCGGCAATGCGGGTCGGCGACAAGGCTTCTTCCTTGACCCGTACGCTGCGCACTTCCTTGCCGTCGACCATGGTCACGGTGGGAATGCGCTCGATGTAGACCACCGACATCAGCTTGCCGACGTTGGCGCTGGTGTAGTCGAACATGCGCTGGCCGGCGACGTTGTTGAGCGTCACCGCCACTGCCGGCATGCCGTTCTGGTCGGTGCTGACCGATGCGCTGACCATCTGGTCGCCGGTCACCAGCGCGCGCTTGTTCAACAACACCGGCGCGTTGCTGTCGCGCAGGCGATAGACCTTGGCCTCCGGCGGAATGTTGCCGCTGCGCACGGCATCGTCGGCATTACCGTCGACCACGGCGCGGAATTCCAGCGAGGCGGTGGCACCGATCAGGCGCTTGGCTTCGGCGGTGTCCTGCAGACCGGGCAGTTCGACCACGATGCGGTCCTCGCCCTGGCGCTGGATGGTCGGCTCGGACACGCCCAGTGCGTTGACGCGGTTGCGCAAGGTGGTGAGGTTCTGCTCGATCGCACCGCTGGCGATCTGCTTGAGCTCGGCCTCCGGCACCTTCACGGCGATGTTCTGGCCGCTGACGTCGTAGGTCAGGGTCGGCTGCGCCTTGGCCAGCGTCACGCGCGCGGCGTCGGCATTGGCGCCCTCGCCCAGGTTGACCTGGATACTGTTGTCAGCGCGACGTTCCACCGAGCGATACGGGATACGCGCATCGCGCAAGGTGGTGCGGATGTCTTCGGCAAACCCGTCCAGGCGCTTTTCCAGCGCGGCCTTCTGGTCGACCTGCATGGCGAAGTGCACGCCGCCCACCAGGTCCAGACCCAGCACCATCGGCCGGCCGCCCAGCTTGGCCAGCCAGTCCGGCACGGTGGAGGCCAGGTTCAGCGCCACGGTGTAGTTCTCGCCCAGCTGCTGACGCAACACGTCGTTGGCGCGTGTCTGCGCCTGCAGCGAAGGCAACCGCACCATCAGGCTGTCGCCTTCTTTTGTGATCGCCTTCTGGGTGATGCCGGCGCTCTTGAGCTCACCGTCGATGCGGCTGCGCAATGCGTCGTCGAGCTGCGCACCGCGGCTGGCGGTGATCTGCACGGACGGGTCCTTCTGGTACACGTTGGGCAACGCATACAGCGCGCTGACGGCCAGTACCAGCAGGATCAGGAAGTACTTCCAGCGAGGAAATTCGAGCATTGCGACAGTCCCGCGTGGCACCATCCCGGCGCCGCGCCTAGCAGTGAGAACGACTTCAAGCGACCGGTACAACGTCGCCAATGGTCTTCAGATGGATACGGGCGGTACGGCGGAACCGGTGGGTCACAACCTCCGGTTCCACCTGACGACTGCGCCTGCCTGATAGCGGCGCAGCCGTTGCAAGACGCGTTTAGCTCGCCGACTTCAGCGTGCCCTTCGGCAGCACATGGCCCACGGCGCTCTTCTGCACGCGGATACGCACGTTATCGGCCACTTCCACGCTGATGAAGTTGTCGCCGATGTCGGTGATCACACCCGCAACGCCGCCGGAGGTGATCACTTCATCGCCGCGCGCCAGCTTGTCCAGCAGCGCCTTGTGTTCTTTCTGACGCTTCATCTGCGGGCGGATCATCAGGAAGTACATCACGGCGATCAGGATGATCGGCAGCGCGAAGGTAGACAGGCCTCCCATCGGGCCGGGTGCCGGCGCGCCGCCAGCGGCCTGCGCCTGGGCAGCGGGGATCAGGAAATCGAGCAGATTCATTCAGTGCATCCTAGTTTGGTGCCAGCGGGCCCATGGGCCCGCTCGCTATTCAGGTACCGCCGGGGCGGAACAGCCGGGAATTATGCCACGCA
>NZ_JAJIUJ010000025.1 GCF_020880415.1 Xanthomonas euvesicatoria pv. euvesicatoria
CACAGCGCAGCTGCCCGCAGGGTGGCGCACACGGAGGTGCGCCATGAAAACCGGCCGCAACCGCCCCCGTAGCAATTTCAACCTCCGTGGTCGCCTGACCCTGGTCGGTATCGCGCTTGGCCTGTGCTCGGTGACGCTGATCGGCCGCGCGGCTTATGTGCAACTGGTCAATCGCGATTTTTACCAGCGTCAGGGCGAAGCGCGTTACCTGCGCGAACTGCCCATCGCCACCTCGCGCGGCATGATCACCGACCGCAACGGCGAGCCGCTGGCGGTGTCCACGCCGGTGGAATCGATCTGGGTCAATCCGCAGGAACTGCTGCGCAACCCGGACCGCATTCCCGAGCTGGCAAAAGCGCTCGGGCAGCCGCTGGACGAGTTGAACGCCAAGCTGGCACAGAAGGCCGGCAAGGAATTCATGTACCTGCAGCGCCGGATCAATCCGGACAAGGCGCATGCGATTGTCGATCTGAAGATTCCTGGCGTGTTCTCGCAGCGCGAGTTCCGCCGCTTCTATCCGCAAGGCGAGGCGATGGCCCATGTGCTGGGCTTCACCAACATCGACGACCGCGGCCAGGAAGGCCTGGAGCTGGCATTCGACGAATGGCTGCGCGGCAAGCCCGGTTCCAAGAAAGTGGTGCGCGATGCGCGCGGCGCCATCGTGGAAAGCGTGGACCTGGTGCGTCCGGCGCAACCGGGCAAGGATCTGACGCTGAGCATCGACCGCCGCATCCAGTTCCTGGCCTACAAGGAGCTGCGCAACGCACTGGTCGAAAACAACGCGGCCGGCGGTTCGATGGTGGTGATGGACGTGGCCACCGGCGAAGTGCTGGCGATGGTCAACCTGCCTACCTACAACCCCAATTCGGTCACCGGCATCAATCCGTCGGCGCGCCGCAACCGTGCGGTCACCGATCTGGTCGAGCCGGGTTCGACGATGAAGCCGCTGACCGTGGCCACCGCGCTGACGGCCGGCGTGGTGACCAAGGACACCGTCATCGATACCAACCCCGGCTACATGTCGGTGGGGCGTTTCACCATTCGCGATGTGCCGCGCAACAACGGTGTGCTCAACGTCACCGGCGTGATCACCCGCAGTTCGAACATCGGCGCGGCCAAGATCGCGGCCAAGGTGCCCGACCAGACCTTCTACCACTCGATCCGCAACTTCGGTTACGGCAGCGCGCCGCATAGCGGGTTCCCCGGCGAATCGGCCGGCGTGGTGCTGCAGCCGGCGCGCTGGAGCGGCCCGTCCAAGACCACGATGTCCTACGGTTACGGCCTGTCGGTGACGCCGCTGCAGATTGCCCAGGCGTACGCCACGCTGGGCAACGGCGGCAAGCTCACTCCGCCGACCTTCGTGCGTGGCCAGCACAACGAAACCCGTCAGGTGATCACGCCGGAAGTGGCGCGCCAGGTCATCGACATGATGGAGACCGTGGTGACCCAGGGCGGTGCCAAGGGCGCGGCGATTCTGGGCTACCACGTGGCCGGCAAGACCGGCACGGCGCGCAAGAATGGCGCCAACGGCTACGAGCGCGGGCATTACAACGCCCTGTTCGCCGGCCTGGTGCCGGCCACGCGCCCGCGCTTTGCCACCGTCATCGTGATCAACGATCCGCAAGGCAAGGTGTATTACGGTGGTCTGGTATCGGCGCCGGTCTTCCATCGCGTGATGGAAGGCGCGCTGCGCTTGATGGACGTGCCGCCGGACGATATCCAGTCGTGGCTGGCCGCACAGGCGGCCGGCAAGACCGGCCAGCCGGTGGTCAAGCCGCAATCGGCCGATCCGGATCCGGCCCTGGTGCCGGACCCGGTGGATGAAGTCTCTGCCGGCATTCCGACCGCACTGGCGCCTGCGCCGGCTGCCGCGCCAGCACAGCCCGCGCCGTTGCAGGAGAGCCGCCAGTGAGCCGCTCCATGGCGCTTTCGCAGTTGCTGCCGGATGTGGCATTGACGCACGACGTGCAGGTGTCCGGGTTGGTGATGGATAGCCGCGCCGTGCGCCCGGGCGATGCATTCGTGGCGATCGCCGGTTTCGGTGCGCATGGTCTGGGCTTTGTCGAACAGGCGCGCGCCAATGGCGCGGCGGCGGTGTTGTTCGAGCCGCCGGCTCCCGACGGTCTGCCGGTCCCGGCCGATGCGATTGCCGTGCCTGGCTTGCGCGCGCGCCTTGGCGTGATGGCCGATCAATTTCATGGCCGGCCATCGCAGGCGATGCGCATGGTCGGCGTCACCGGTACCAACGGCAAGACCTCCACCGTGCAGCTGCTGGCGCAGGCCTTGACGCTGCTCGGTACGCCCACCGGCACGCTCGGCACGCTGGGCGTCGGTCTGTATGGCGCGGCCGTGCCGACCGGTTTCACCACCCCGCTGGTGCTGCCCACGCACGCCCTGTTGGCGCAGTTGCGCGATGAGGGTGCGCAGGCCGTGGCAATGGAAGTCAGCTCGCACGCGCTCGATCAGGGCCGCGTGGATGCGGTGCATTTCGACGTGGCAGTGTTCACCAATCTCACCCGTGACCATCTCGATTACCACGGCGACATGGCGCAATACGGCGCGGCGAAAGCCAAGCTGTTCACCCGCGCGGGGTTGAAAGCGGCCGTGGTGAACCTGGACGATGGCTTCGGCCGCACGCTGTTCGCTGCGCTCGATCCCGCGCTGCGCGCGATCGGTGTGAGCTCGCGCGCGCATGCCGACGCCAGCGTGAGCGCGCAGGCACTGCAGCTGGACCACAACGGCATCAACTTTGCGTTGAATGTCCAGGGCCAAGTGCATCCGGTGCATTCGCCGCTGCTGGGCCGTTTCAACGTGGACAACCTGCTGGCCGTGGCCGGCGCGTTGTGGGCGATGGAGTTTGCGCCTGCGCAGATCGCCAGTGTGCTCGGCCAGTTGCAGCCCATCCATGGCCGCATGAACCGCCTCGGCGGCGCACATGGCGCACCGTTGGTGGTGGTCGATTACGCACACACGCCCGATGCGCTGGAACAGGCATTGAGCAGCCTGCGTTCGCATGCGCAGGACCGCCTGATCTGCGTATTCGGCTGCGGTGGCGAACGCGACACCGGCAAGCGCCCGCAGATGGCGGCGATTGCCGAGCTCAAGGCCGACGTGGCGATCGTGACCGACGACAACCCGCGTGGCGAAGACGGCGATGCGATCGTGGCCGATATCCTGCGCGGCTTCGCGCGACCGGATGCCGCCATCGTGCAGCGCGACCGCGCCGCTGCGATCCATCAGGCCATCGGCATGGCCAGCCCATCGGACATCGTGTTGATCGCCGGCAAGGGCCACGAGCCGTATCAGGAAATTGCCGGTGTGCGGCACGCCTTCGACGACGCCCTCGTGGCGGCGCAGGCGCTGCTGCCGCGCACCGTGTTGGGAGTGCGGCCATGAAGCTCACGCCACTGTCGTTGATCGCACATTGGGCGGGCGGCGAGCTGCACGGCGACGACACCATGATCGATGCGGTCGGTAACGACACCCGCACGCTTGCCGACGGCAGCCTGTATGTGGCGCTGCGCGGCGAACGCTTTGATGGGCACGATTTCGCCACCGAGGCGGTCGCGCGCGGTGCCAGCGGTGTGCTGGTCGATCGCCTGCTGCCGGCGCTGAGCGTGCCGCAGGTGGTGGTGGACAACACCGAGCTGGCGTTGGCGCGCATCGCCGCCGGCATGCAGCGCGACCGCGCCACGCGTGTGCTTGCGCTGACTGGCTCCAACGGCAAGACCAGCGTCAAGGCGCTGCTGCTGTCGATCCTGCAGGAAGCCGGGCGCGTGGATGGCACCACCGTGTACGCCACGCCGGGCAACCGCAACAACGAGATCGGTTTGCCGCTGGCAGTGATCGCCGCGCCCGACGATGCGGACTTTGCGATCTACGAAATGGGCGCCGGCAAGCCGGGCGATATTGCCTATCTCACCGAGATTGCGCAGCCGCATGTGGCATTGGTCAACAACATCGCGCCCGCCCATCTGGAACGTCTGGGCAGCTTGCTTGGCGTCGCACGGACCAAGGGCGCCATCTACGCCGCGCTGCCCGCCGATGGCGTGGCGGTGATCAATGCCGACGACGCTTTCGGCATGTGGTTCGAACAGCAGTTGCAGAGCCAGCCGGTGCAGGGACGTCGCGTGTTGCGCTACGGCTTGCAGGCCAGTGCCGAGATCACTGCGCGTCAACTGCGTCTGCACACCGGCGGCGCGCAGTTCACCCTGGTCACGCCGCAGGGCGAGGCGCAGATTGCGCTGCCGCTGCCTGGTCGCCACAACGTGCTCAACGCATTGGCGGCAACCGGGCTTGCACTCGGTGCCGGCATCGCCTTGCCGGTGATCGCCGACGGTCTGGCGCAGGCACGCGCGGTGGCCGGCCGGCAGATCGCGCAGACCTTGCCCAATGGTGCGGTCCTGATCGACGACAGCTACAACGCCAACCCGGGCTCGCTGGATGCGGCCATCGATGCCTTGGCCGCCGCACCGGGCGAAGGCTGGCTGGTGCTGGGCGACATGCGCGAACTCGGCGCCGAAGGCGTGGCACTACATGCCGCCGCGGGGCGTCGCGCACGCGCGGCCAAGCTGCAGCGGCTGTATGCGCTGGGCGAACTGAGCGCTGCCGCAGCGCAGGCATTCGGCGAAGGCGCCCGCGTGTTCGCCACGCACGCCGAGTTGATCGACGCCTTGCAGGCGGATCTGGTCGATGCCACCAGCCAGCGACAGCAAGTGCCGCAGCACGGATCAGGAAATACGCAGGAACATGCAGTGATTCACCAACAGCAATCGCCATCCACCAACGCGCTTCCGGGCGTCGCCTCCATCACGATCCTGATCAAGGGCTCGCGCGGTAGCGCGATGGACCGCGTCGTCACCGCGCTGCTCGCATCGGCGGAGGACGCATCCCATGCTGCTTGAGTTGGCCCGTTGGCTGCAGCAACTGGAGAGCCTGTTCGGGCTGTTCAACTATCTGACCTTCCGCGGCATCCTGGCTGCGCTGACCGCGCTGTTCCTGTCGTTGTGGATGGGCCCGGCGGTGATCCGCAAGCTCGCCCAGTTCAAGGGCGGCCAGCCGATCCGCCAGGACGGCCCGCAAACGCATTTTTCCAAGGCCGGCACGCCGACCATGGGCGGTTCGCTGATCCTGCTCACCGTCACCTTGTCGGTGCTGCTGTGGGGCGATCTGCGCAACCGCTACGTGTGGTTGGTGCTGGCAGTGATGATCTGCTTCGGTGCGATCGGCTGGTACGACGACTGGATCAAGATCGTCAAACGCGATCCCAATGGCCTGAAGTCGCGCTGGAAGTATCTGCTGCAGTCGATCTTCGGTCTGGCCGCCGGCTTGTTCCTGTACTACACCGCCGACGTGCCGGCGGCGATCACGTTCTACATCCCGATGTTCAAGTCGATCGCGCTGCCGCTGGCCGGGGTGAGCTTCGTGGTGATCGCCTACTTCTGGATCGTGGGCTTCTCCAATGCAGTGAACCTCACCGACGGCCTGGATGGTTTGGCCATCATGCCGACCGTGCTGGTGGCCTGCGCGCTGGGCGTGTTCGCGTATGCCTCGGGCAACGTGGTGTTTGCCGAATACCTGAAAATCCCGCTGATTCCCGGCGCCGGCGAGCTGATCATCATCTGCTCGGCGATTGCCGGGGCAGGGCTGGGCTTTCTGTGGTTCAACACCTACCCGGCAATGGTGTTCATGGGCGACATCGGCGCGCTGTCGCTGGGCGCAGTGCTCGGCACCATCGCGGTGATCGTGCGTCAGGAGATGGTGCTGGTGATCATGGGCGGCGTGTTCGTGATCGAAACGCTGTCGGTGATGATCCAGGTGGTCAGCTTCAAGCTGACCGGCAAGCGCGTGTTCCGCATGGCGCCGATCCACCACCATTTCGAGCTCAAGGGTTGGCCGGAGCCGCGCGTGATCGTGCGCTTCTGGATCATTTCGGTGGTGCTGGTGCTGATCGGCCTCGCCACGTTGAAGGTGCGCTGATGAACGACATGTCCCGCCAGGCCACACGACTGGACGCCATCGGCGGCCGCTACGACCCGTGGCTGCTCGGGGCGGCAGTCACGCTCGCCTCGCTGGGCGTGGTGATGGTGGCGTCCAGCTCGATCGAACTGGAAGCCAGCCCGTTCTACTACCTGACCCGCCACCTGCTGTTCCTGGGTGGTGGCATCGCGCTGGCGTTCTGGGCGATGCGCACCGAGCTCAAGACCATCGAACAGCACAACCAGATGCTGTTGCTGGCCTGCTTTGTGCTGCTCGTGGTGGTGTTCGTGCCTGGTCTGGGCAGCACCGTTAATGGCGCCAAGCGCTGGATCAACCTGGGCGTGTCGCGGTTCCAGGTGGTCGAATCGGTGAAGGTGTTCTACATCATCTGGCTTGCGAGCTATCTGGTGCGGTTCCGCGACGAGGTCAACGCGACCTGGCAGGCGATGCTCAAACCGGTATTTGTGGTCGGCTTCTTGGTCGGCCTGTTGCTGCTGCAGCCGGACTTCGGCTCCTCGATGCTGCTGCTGAGCGTGACCGCCTGCATGCTCGTGCTGGGCGGTGCGCCGATCGGGCGCATCATCCTGCCGATCCTGCTGCTGCTGCCGGCCCTGGTGGCATTGGTGATCTTCGAGCCGTACCGCATGCGGCGCGTGACCTCCTTCATGGACCCGTGGGTGGATCAGCTGGGCTCCGGTTACCAGCTGTCCAACGCCCTGATGGCCATCGGCCGCGGCCAGTGGACCGGCGTGGGCCTGGGCGCTTCGGTGCAGAAGCTCAACTACCTACCCGAATCGCATACCGACTTCATCTTCTCGGTGATCGCCGAGGAGCTGGGCTTTGTGGGCGTGTGCGGCGTGATCGGGCTCTACGCGCTGCTGGTCGGTCGCGCCTTCTGGCTGGGCATGCGCTGCGTGGAAATGAAGCGGCATTTCTCCGGCTATATCGCCTTCGGCATCGGCCTGTGGATCGCGATGCAGAGCTTCGTGTCGATCGGCGTCAACCTGGGCATCCTGCCGACCAAGGGGCTGACCCTGCCGCTGATTTCGTCAGGCGGCTCATCGGTGCTGATGACCTGTCTTGCGATGGGTGTGCTGCTGCGGGTGTCCTACGAAGCCGATCGCGCCGAGCGCCTGCGCAGCAAGTTGTCTCCGCAGGGCGCGGCCGCCTCGCCAGCTGAGCCGGCCGAGCCGGTGGTCGATTCGGTGCCGCCGGCGTACGCGCCTGCGCACAAGCCGCAGCGCGACACTGGCGCTGCACCCGCGCCGGCCGCTCCCCCGGTTGCCGCCGCCTACGTAGCGCCGGCGTCGGCCATCCTGCGCGGCACCAGCCGCATGCACCCGCGTGTGGAACCGACCTTCGGGAGGATTGCGTGAGCGTTTCTGCCCATGCCGCGCAAAAAATGCCCGCACCGTCGTCTGCGATGATGCGGCCGGTCATGATTCTGGCTGGCGGCACCGGCGGGCACATCTTCCCCGGCCTGGCCGTGGCCAAGGTGCTGCGCGCGCGCGGCGTGCCGGTGACCTGGCTGGGCGCCGATGACGCCATGGAAACCCGCCTGGTGCCGCAGCACGATATTCCTATCGATACGCTGGCCATCAGCGGCTTGCGCGGCAAGGGCGTGGTGAAGCTGCTCGGTGCGCCGGTGCGGGTCATGCGCGCGGTGCGCGCTGCCGGCTTCGTGCTGCGCAAGCGCCGTCCGCGTGCGGTGATCAGCTTTGGCGGCTTTGCAGCTGGCCCGGGCGGCCTGGCCGCGCGCCTGCTCGGTGCGCCGTTGCTGGTGCACGAACAGAATCGCGCCCCCGGCATGACCAACAAGGTGTTGTCGCGTTTCGCGCGCCGCGTGCTGACCGGGTTTCCGGGCAGCTTTGCTGGCGAAGAAGCGGTAGGCAACCCGGTGCGTGCAGAAATCGCTGCATTGCCGGCGCCGGCCGATCGCTTGGTGGGTCGCACCGGCCCGGTACGCGTGCTGGTGCTGGGCGGCAGCCAGGGCGCGCGCGCGTTGAATCAGGCGGTGCCGACAGCGCTGGCTGCACTGGGTCACCCGGAGGTCGAGTTGCGCCATCAGTGCGGCGAGAAGCTGCGCGCCGAAGCCGAAGCGGCCTACCTGCAGGCAGGCGTCAACGCCAGCGTCGAACCCTTCATCGCCGACATGGCTGCGGCCTATGCCTGGGCAGATCTGGTGGTGTGCCGCGCCGGCGCATCCACCCTGGCCGAACTGTGCGCCGCCGGTGTCGGCAGCGTACTGGTGCCGTTCGCCGCCGCTGTCGACGACCATCAAACCCGCAATGCCGAATACCTGGTCGGCGCCGACGCCGCCGTGCTGCTCAAGCAGGACGACAGCCTGGCAGTGCGCTTGCAGCAGGTATTGCAGACGTTGCTCGCCGACCCGACTCGTCGCCTCTCGATGGCCAACGCCGCACGCACCCTAGCCAAGCCGGACGCCGCCGAGCGCATCGCCGACATCATTCTTCAAGAGGCCGGGAGTGGAGATGGCCAGCCTCCGGCTGTCCAAGAGCGAGCGGGATTGGGGATTCGCAACAAGCAAACGCACAAACAGGGCAGCATGCAGACATCCGTAAATGGCGACCGTTCGGCGCAGTTGATCGCCACCAATCCCCAATCCCGACTCCCCAATCCCGGCGCCTCCGCAGGAGGTGCCCCGTGATCCGCCGTCTGCAAGACAGTGGCGATTTGGTGCGGGCGTTCCCGCGCGTGCATTTCGTCGGCATCGGCGGTACCGGCATGAGCGGCATTGCCGAGGTGATGCTGACGCTGGGCTATGAAGTTTCCGGCTCGGACAACGCCGACAACGCGGCCACGCGCCGGCTGGCCAAGCTGGGTGCGCGCGTGATGCGCGGCCATTCGGCGGCCAACGTGCTGGGTACCGATTGCGTGGTGGTGTCCAGCGCCATCCGCGAAGACAACCCCGAGTTGATGGAAGCGCGCAGCCAGCGCATTCCGATCATGCCGCGCGCGGCGATGCTGGCCGAGCTGATGCGTTTCCGTCGCGGCATTGCGGTGGCCGGCACGCATGGCAAGACCACCACCACCAGCCTGGCGGCTGCAGTGTTGAGCGAAGGCGGGTTAGACCCGACGTTCGTCATCGGTGGCCAGCTGCTGGCTGCCGGTGCCAACGCAAAGCTCGGTGGCGGCCAATGGCTGGTCGCCGAGGCCGACGAGAGCGATGGCAGCTTCCTGCGCCTGAATCCGTTGATGGCGGTGATCACCAACATCGATGCGGATCACCTGGAAAACTACGGCAACGATTTTGCCCGCGTACAGGCCGCATTCGCCGAATTCCTGCAGCGCCTGCCGTTCTACGGCCTGGCGTTGCTGTGCATCGACGACCCGGAAGTGGCTGCACTGGCCGGCAAGACGCCGCGCCACGTGATGAGCTACGGCATGAGCGAAAATGCCGACGTGCGCGCCGAAGATGTCGTGCAGGACGGGCCACGGATGCGCTTCACGCTGCGCCTGCCCGAAGGCACCACCACGCCGGTGACGCTCGCACTGCCAGGTCGTCACAACGTGCTCAATGCGCTGGCGGCTGCCGCAATCGGCTGGCAGCTCGGCGTGGCGCCGGACACCATTGCGCGCGCGCTGGAAAACTTTGCCGGCATCGGCCGTCGGTTCAACGATCTGGGCGAAGTCACCACCAGCAGCGGCGCACGTGTGCGCGTGGTCGACGATTACGGCCATCACCCGCGCGAACTCGAAGCGGTGTTCGCCGCCGCGCGTGGCGGCTGGCCGGACAAGCGTCTGGTCGTCGCCTTCCAGCCGCACCGCTATAGCCGCACCCGCGACCAGTTCGACGCCTTTGCCGCGGTACTCAGCACGGTCGACGCATTGGTGCTGAGCGAGGTCTACCCGGCCGGCGAAGCGCCGATCCCGGGCGCCGATTCGCGTGCATTGGCACGCGCCATCCGTGCGCGCGGCCGCAGCGAGCCGGTGGTCGTCGGCCAGATCGCCGGGCTTGCCGAAGTGTTGCCGGACGTCCTGCAGGACGGCGACCTGCTGTTGATGATGGGCGCCGGCGATATCGGTTACGTGGCCCAGCACATCATCAGCAACGGGTTTGTCGGAGAGCAGGCATGAGCGCGTTGGTCGGCAACGTTCGCACCAGCGATCCGGCAGCCTTTGGACGCGTCGCCGTACTGCTCGGCGGCACCTCGTCCGAGCGCGAGGTGTCGTTGAATTCCGGCAGCAACGTGCTGGAAGCGCTGCGCGCGCGCGGCGTCGATGCGCAGCCGGTGGATGGCATTCCGGCGTTGGCCAAGGCATTGGTCGCGCAGCAGTTCGATCGCGTGTTCAACGTGCTGCACGGACATAACGGCGGCGGCGAAGACGGCATCGTGCAAGGCCTGATGGAAGCCTTCGGCGTGCCCTATACCGGCTCGGACGTGCTTGGCTCGGCGCTGAGCATGGACAAGATCCGTACCAAACAGGTGTGGCTGTCGCTGGGCCTGTCGACGCCGCGCTACGCGCGGTTGGCTGCTGGCGCCAGCGCAGAGGCAATCCATGCCGCTGCACAGCAGATCGGGTTGCCGGTCATCGTCAAGCCGGCAAACGAAGGATCCAGCGTCGGCGTCAGCCGCGTGTTCGACCAGGCGCAGCTCGAAGAAGCAGTGACCCTGGCGGCGCGCTACGACGGTGCGCTGTTGATGGAGCAATTGATCGAAGGCGACGAACTCACCGTGGCCGTGCTCGGCGACACCGCGTTGCCGTCCATCCGCATCGTGCCCAAGGGCCAGTGGTACGACTACAACGCCAAGTACATCGCCGAGGACACCCAGTACCTGTGCCCTGGCCTGGAAGGCGAGGCCGAAACGCAGATTCGCCAACTCGCGCTGGACGCCTTCCGGGCTGCCGGCTGCCGTGGCTGGGGTCGCGTGGACGTGATGCGCGATGGCAGCAGCGGCCAGCTGTATCTGCTCGAAGTGAACACCGCTCCCGGCATGACCAGCCATTCGCTGGTGCCCAAGGCCGCCCGCCAGCTCGGCATCGATTTCGAAGAACTGGTCTGGCGCGTGCTGGAGCAGACGCTGTGACGCGGGGATTGGGGATTCGGGATTCGGGATTGGCCAACAGCGACGCCATGCGCGCCTTTGCTGTTGCTGCTGCCGTGACGAATCTCCAATCCCCAATGCCGAATCCCGTGTGCGGAGCACACCAATGAACGCCACCCTGCGCATCCTGGCCTGGTTGCTCGCGCTGGCGTTGGTCGCGCTGCCGGTGGTGGCCGTGCTCAATGGCTGGGTCGGTGCCGAGCGCTGGCCATTGGCGAAGTTGCGCGTGTCCGGCGACTTCAAGCGGGTGCCGGCCGAAGAGTTGCGTGCGGTGGTGTTGCCGTATGCGCGTGCCGGCTTTTTCGCGGTGAAACTGCAGCAGGCACAGGACGCCATTGCGCGGTTGCCGTGGGTGGAAAGTGCGCAGGTGCGCAAGCGCTGGCCGGATGTGCTGGAAGTGCACGTGACCGAGCACAAGCCGTTCGCGCGCTGGGGTACCGACCGCATGCTGTCCGAGCAGGGCCGGCTGTTTCGCACCCCGCCGCTGTTGAAGGATTTCAAGTTGCCGCAGCTCGGTGGGCCGGACAGCAAGACCCAGGACGTGGTGGCGCTGTACAACGAATCGCGCGCCCTGTTCGCACCGACCGGGCTGGATGTGGAGCGTCTTGAAATGGACGCGCGCGGCAGCTGGTCGCTGGGGCTGAGCAATGGCGTGCAGATCGTGGTCGGCCGCGACGATGCACGCGCACGGCTGCAGCGCTTCGCCCGCGTGCTGCCGCAGCTGTCCGATCCACAGCGCCCGATCGCCCGAGCCGACCTGCGCTACACCAACGGATTTACCGTCGAACGGCAGCGATTGGAGAGTGGAGATTCGGGATTGGAAAAAGCGCAGCCCCGGCATCGCGCAGCACCTTCCGCACCTCCCGTCGCCCAGGCAGTTCCGCGTTTTCCCAATCCCGTATCCCGAATCTCGAATCCCGGCTTTAAGACATGAATCGCAAAGGCGACAAATCCCTCATCGTTGGACTGGACATCGGCACCTCCAAGGTCGTTGCGCTGGTCGGCGAATACTCGCCCGGCAATCCGATCGAAGTGATCGGCATCGGTTCGCATGAATCGCGCGGTCTCAAGCGCGGCGTGGTGGTGGACATCGAATCCACCGTGCAGTCGATCCAGCGTGCGGTGGAAGAGGCCGAGCTGATGGCCGGCTGCGAGATCCGCTCGGTGTATGCCTCGATTTCCGGCAACCACGTGCAGTGCAAGAACTCGCCCGGCATCGTTCCGATCCGCGATGGCGAAGTGACCTGGAGCGATCTGGAGCGCGTGCTCGATGCCGCCAAGGCGGTGGCCATTCCGGCCGACCAGCGCATCCTGCATGCGATTCCGCGCGAGTACGTGCTGGACGATTCGCAGGAAGGCATCCGCAACCCGGTCGGCATGACCGGCGTGCGCCTGGAGGTGCATGCGCACCTGGTGGTGTGCGCGCAGTCGGCAGCCGCCAACATCACCAAGTGCGTACAGAAGTGCGGCCTGCAGGTCGACGATCTGGTGCTGTCGTCGCTGGCGTCGTCGGTCGCAGTGCTGACCGCCGACGAACGCGAGCTTGGCGTGGTGCTGGTGGACATCGGCGCCGGTACCACCGATCTGGCGGTGTACGTGCAAGGCGCGATCTGCCACACCGCTTCGTTGCCGATCGCCGGTGACCATGTCACCAACGACATTGCGCACATGCTGCGCACGCCGACGCCGGAAGCCGAGCAGATCAAGGTGCGTTACGCCTGCGCGCTGGCACAGCTGGCCACCGCCGAAGAAAGCATCCAGGTGCCGTCGGTGGGCGACCGCCCGCCGCGCCGCATGCCGCGCCACGCACTCGCGCAGGCGGTGCAGGGCCGTTACGAGGAAATCTTCGAGATGGTGCAGGCCGAACTGCGTCGTTCGGGCTTCGAAGAAATGGTGCGCGCCGGCATGGTGCTTACCGGCGGTGCCTCGAAGATGGAAGGCGTGGTGGAACTGGCCGAAGAAATGTTGCAGATGCCGGTGCGCGTGGGCATTCCGCAGCACGTCACCGGCCTGGGCGAAGTCGTCGGCAACCCGGTACACGCCTCCGGCGTGGGCCTGCTGCTGATGGGCAGCCAGATCGAACACCCGCGCCGGCCATCGATTCCGACCGGGCGCGCGGGCAGCTTGTTCAAGAAATTGAAGAATTGGTATCGCGGGGAATTTTGAAGTGCCGGGATTCGGGAGTTGGGATTCGGGATTGGAAAGAGCAAGAGCAAGAGCAAGAGCGAAAGGCAAAGCGGCGGCGGTTGCGAAGATTAAGTAGAGAGCGGCGAGCAGGTAGGCGATAAAATTATTTGCAGGCATTGCGTCGAGGAGTAGGTGACACGAGCCGTGGAGCGCAACAGCGAATCTACGGCCCCGGCACACGAATCCCGACTTTCAAACAACAACACTCGCCGTGGTGCGGAGTGGGCAGGGACCCTCGCTTGTGCGAATCCCCAATCCCCATTCCCGAATCCCGGCTCAAGAGGACACTGACATGGCACATTTCGAACTGATTGAAAAAATGGCTCCCAACGCGGTCATCAAGGTGGTTGGCGTCGGCGGCGGCGGTGGCAATGCCGTTGCGCACATGGTCAACACCAACGTCGACGGCGTGGAATTCATCACCGCCAATACCGACTCGCAGGCCATCAAGAACTGCGGCGCCAAGCTGCAGCTGCAGCTCGGCACCAACGTCACCAAGGGCCTGGGCGCAGGCGCGAATCCGGAAGTCGGCCGTCAGGCCGCGCTGGAAGATCGCGAGCGCATCATGGACGCGCTGCAGGGTGCGGACATGGTCTTCATCACCGCCGGCATGGGCGGCGGCACCGGTACCGGTGCAGCACCGGTCGTTGCGCAGCTGGCCAAGGAAATGGGCATCCTGACCGTGGCCGTGGTCACCAAGCCGTTTCCGTTCGAAGGCCGTCGCCGCATGCAGGTGGCGCTGAAGGGCATCGAGGAACTGAGCCAGCATTGCGATTCGCTGATCACCATTCCCAATGAAAAGCTGATCACCGTGCTGGGCCGCAACGCCACCATGATCCAGGCGTTCCGCGCTGCCAACGACGTGCTGCAGGGCGCCGTGCAGGGTATCGCCGACCTGATCGTGCGCCCGGGCCTGATCAACGTCGACTTCGCCGACGTGCGCACCGTGATGTCGGAAATGGGCCTGGCCATGATGGGCACCGGTTCGGCACGCGGCGACGATCGCGCGCAGGCCGCTGCCGAAGCCGCCATCCAGAACCCGCTGCTGGACGACGTGAACCTGGCCGGTGCCAACGGCATCCTGGTCAACATCACCGCCGGCCCGGACTTCACCATGTCCGAGTTCGACGAGATCGGCCGCACCATCGAAGCGTTCGCGTCGGAAGATGCCACCGTGGTCGTCGGTACCGTGCTCGACCCGGACATGCAGGACGAAGTGCGCGTGACCGTGGTGGCCACCGGCCTGAACCGCGCGGTTGCCCGCCAGGCCCAGCGTCCGGACCAGCGCGCGCCGATCAAGCTGGTGCGCAACGCCACCACCGGCCAGCCGGAATTCGGCGACTTCGACACCACCAGCGGCGATGCGGTGTCCAAGGCCGTCGGTGGCAGCATGGGGCTGGGCCTGCGCCGTCCGAGCAGCGACTCGGTCGGCAGCGGCAGCCACAACGGCGGCGGCTCCTCGACGCCGGCGGCGGACCTGCCCAACGATTATCTGGATATCCCGGCGTTCCTGCGCCGCCAGGCCGACTGAGGATCGTCGGCTGCGTTGCTACGGTGACGTAGCCCGTCCGCCCGGGGCCCGCTTCGGGTTGTACTGCCATGTCATGTCATTCCTGCCGGATCGGTGCCGATCCGGCAGCTTTTGTTATCGCGTGACTGACTGATTACCGTTGCCGTCACGCGCGACTTGTTAAAATTCGGATAATCTCAGCGGATTAGACAGTCGGTTCAGCGTCTGTCTGCATTGTTCATCCAGACTTCGCATATGACCCAGCAGCGCACTCTCAAGAACACCATTCGCGCCACCGGCGTCGGCCTGCACAGCGGCGACAAGGTGTACATGACGTTACGGCCGGCTCCGGTCGATCATGGCGTGGTGTTCCGACGGGTGGACCTGGAACCGGTCGTCGAAGTCCCCGCAGATGCCGAACTGGTCACCGAGACCACGCTGTGCACCGGGCTGACCTGCAACGGCGCCAAGATCCAGACCGTCGAACATCTGATGTCCGCATTGGCGGGCCTGGGTGTGGACAACGTCATCGTCGAGCTGTCTTCGGCCGAGTTGCCGATCATGGATGGCTCGTCCGGCCCGTTCGTGTTCCTGCTGCAGTCGGCAGGCATCGTCGAACAGAGCAAGCCCAAGCGCTTCATCCGGATCAAGCAGACGGTAGAAGTGCGCGACGGCGACAAGGTGGCGCGTTTTGAGCCCTACGAGGGCTACAAGCTCGGCTTCACCATCGAATTCAATCACCCGATGATTCCGGCCAAGCAGTCGCGCCAGGAAATCGAGTTCTCCACCTCGGCGTACGTCAAGGAAATTTCGCGCGCGCGCACCTTCGGTTTCATGCGCGATCTGGAGTACATGCGCGAGCGCAATCTGGGCCTGGGCGGTTCGATGGACAACGCCATCGTGCTGGACGAGTTCCGCGTGCTCAACGAAGACGGCCTGCGCTACACCAACGAATTCGTGCGGCACAAGATCCTGGACGCCATCGGCGACCTGTATCTGGCTGGCGGCGCCATCCTCGGCGCCTACGAAGGCTTCAAGTCCGGCCACGCCCTCAACAACAAACTGGTGCGTGCGCTCCTGGCCGACCAGGCCGCCTGGGAATGGGTCAGCTTCCCGGAAGGCACCGAACAACCACCGGTCACCTACGCCAGCCCCGTCTACGCGTGATGTCAGGGAATGCCCTGGTTGGCGTTCAAAGTGTGAACGCGCTCGAATTTCAGGCCCGTTCTTAACATTTATTTAAGACTTCTCTAACTCCTGCGGGCCACATGCCCGCTAGGATGCGTCGGGTCGTGTGCGGTCTTCGCAACGCTTTCACGCACTGGCGGCCGCTCCGGATGGGCGGCATGGCTTCACCGTTTGGTCGGTAACACGTCCTGCAGGGAAGCCAACGCGTCGCGCAAGCCTTTGTGCGTCGCCTCGGATACAGGTTTGGGACGGTCGCGGTTCTGCTGCGTTGGGGAATGCAGCGGCACGGTTGCGGTCTTGACGGTCACCGCGGTGGCCTTCAGTCCGACGGATCGGGCGGCATCCAGGATTTGGGTTTCGGCAAGCCGCACCTTGGCATGCCAGACCGGCGAATCCACCAGAAAAACGAGCTGTTCGCCTCGGACATTGGCCAACCGGCAACGGGTCGCCAGATGAGGTGGTAACAGGGGGCGCAACTGCCGGTCCAGCGCATCGAGCCACAAGGCTCGGCGCAAGGGGTCGCCAGCCTTTTCCCCCAGCGCGGCCTCGATGGCCGGTTGTGGAGTGGAAGGGTTGCGTGCGTTGGACTTGGGCTTGGACATGACACTCATATGGCGTTGAAAAAAGTTGTAATCAAATCGCGGCAGACCCGGGCGCAGCGTGTGGCCCGACAGTTCCAGGACTTTGCAGCGGATCGACCGATGGTGGTGCTTGGCGCGGTATTGGGCCTGGGCATGTTGATCGGCGTCGGTGCCAGCACCGCCACCGGCATGGTGACCAATTCGGCGCTGCAGGCCAAGGTTGCGCAGCAACAGGCCGAGCTGGCCCAGGCGCAGCGCGCCTCGCAGGCGCAGGTCAATGCACTGGCCGCCCGGCTGGGCGAGCTGCAGGCGCAGGCCACCCGCCTCAACGCGTTGGGCGAGCGCCTGACCGAAATGGGCAAGTTGAAGGACGGCGAATTCGACTTCGACGAGCCGGTCGGCGTCGGTGGCGGCGATGAGCCGGTCAGCGACATGCCGGTGAAAGACCTCAAGGAGACGCTCGGGCAAGTGGAGCAGCAGTTCTCCGCCTCCGGCCAGCAATTGAACGTGTTGGCCTCGCTGATGTTCGATCATCAGCTGGAGCAGAATTCGGTGCCCTCGCGGATGCCGATCCGCAACACCTACATCACCTCCGGTTTCGGCGGCCGCGCCGATCCGTTCGACGGTGGTTCGGCCTTCCACAAGGGCGTGGACTTCCATGCCAACGTGGGCGACCCGGTGCTGTCGGTGGCCGATGGCGTGGTCAGCTACGCCGGCGTACGCGGCGGTTACGGCAACGTGGTCGAAGTGGATCACGGCAATGGCTATGTGACCCGCTACGCGCACAACTCGCGCCTGGTGGTGAAGGTGGGCGATCTGGTGCGCGCCGGCCAGCAGGTCGCGCGTGCCGGTTCCAGCGGCCGCTCCACCGGTGCACACGTGCATTTCGAGGTCTGGGCGGATGGGCGCGTGGTCAACCCGCGCAAATTCCTGGGCGAAGCCACGCCGGTGGGACGTCAGGGGCGCGGTTGACGGGGGCGCGGGCCGCGCTTGATTCGTGAAGGCCCGCCCCAAGCTACAATAGGGTGTTGCCATCGACAGGGCGCAGTGCGCCCTGTTTCGTTTACGGCGGTCGGGTCTGTGGGGACCGGCGTCGGTCAAACCGTTCCTTTTCAACCGGTTTCTTCAATGATCAACAGTCTGCTTACCCGTGTCTTTGGCAGTCGTAACGAACGCCAGCTGCGCCAGCTCAACCGCCTCGTCACCCAGATCAATGCGCTGGAGCCGACGATCGAGAAGCTCTCCGACGCCGAGCTGCAAGCCAAGACTCCGGAGTTCAAGCAGCGGCTTGCCGCCGGCGAGTCCCTGGACAAGATTCTTCCCGAAGCCTTCGCGGTATGCCGCGAGGCCAGCCGACGCGTGCTGGGCATGCGCCATTACGATGTGCAGCTGATCGGCGGGATGGTGTTGCACCTGGGCAAGATCGCCGAGATGCGCACCGGCGAAGGCAAGACCCTGGTGGCCACGCTGCCGGTGTACCTCAATGCGCTGCAGGGCGAGGGCGTGCACGTGGTCACGGTCAACGACTACCTGGCGCGCCGCGACGCCGCGCAGATGGGCAAGCTGTACAACTGGCTGGGCCTGAGCGTGGGCGTGGTGTACCCGGGCATGCCGCATAGCGACAAGCGCGAGGCCTACGGCGCCGACATCACCTACGGCACCAACAACGAATTCGGCTTCGATTACCTGCGCGACAACATGGCGCTGTCGCGCGCCGACCGTTACCAGCGCAACCTGCATTACGCGATCGTCGACGAAGTCGACTCGATCCTGATCGACGAAGCGCGCACCCCGCTGATCATCTCCGGCCCGGCCGACGAATCGCCGGAGCTGTACATCCGCGTCAATCGCATCGTGCCGCAGCTGACCAGGCAGGAAAGCGAAGAAGGCGAAGGCGATTTCTGGATCGACGAAAAGGGCAAGCAGGTGCATCTGTCCGAGGCGGGCATGGGCCACGCCGAAGAGTTGCTGTTGCAGGCCGGCATCCTGGAAAACGCCGAAGACGGGCTGTATGCCGCGCAGAACCTGAGCGTTGTGCATCACCTCAACGCGGCGCTGCGCGCGCATGCCATCTATCAGCGCGATGTGGATTACATCGTGCGCGATGGCGAAGTGGTGATCGTGGACGAATTCACCGGCCGCACGCTGTCCGGGCGTCGCTGGTCGGATGGCCTGCACCAGGCGGTCGAAGCGAAGGAAGGCGTGCCGGTCCAGCGCGAGAACCAGACCCTGGCCAGCATCACCTTCCAGAACCTGTTCCGCATGTACAAGAAGCTGTCCGGCATGACCGGTACGGCCGATACCGAAGCCTACGAATTCCAGAGCATCTACGGCCTGGAAGTGGTGGTGATTCCGACCAACCGCCCGACCGTGCGCAAGGACCATCCGGACCAGGTGTTCCTCAACCGCAAGGGCAAGTTCAACGCGGTGCTGGCCGACATCGAAGATTGCGCCAAGCGCGGCCAGCCGGTGCTGGTGGGAACCACCTCGATCGAGACCTCGGAGATGCTGTCCGAGCACCTGCGCAAGGCCGGGGTCAAGCACGAAGTGCTCAACGCCAAGCAGCACGAGCGCGAAGCGACCATCGTGGCCAACGCCGGCCAGCCGGGCGCGGTGACCATCGCCACCAATATGGCCGGTCGCGGTACCGATATCGTGCTGGGCGGCTCGTTGGAATCGGAGTATCACGCCCTCGGCGAAGACGCCAGCGAAGATGCGCGCTTCAAGATCAAGACCGAATGGCAGCGTCGTCATGACGCGGTCAAGGCGGCCGGCGGCCTGCACATCATCGGTACCGAACGCCACGAGTCGCGGCGTATCGACAACCAGCTGCGTGGCCGTGCCGGTCGTCAGGGCGACCCGGGTTCGTCGCGCTTCTATCTGTCGCTGGAAGACAACCTGATGCGCATCTTCGCCTCGGACTGGGTCCAGAAGGCGATGCGCATGATGGGCATGAAGGAAGACGACGTCATCGAAGACCGCCTGGTCAGCCGGCAGATCGAAAAGGCGCAGCGCAAGGTGGAAGCGCACAACTTCGACATCCGCAAGAACCTGCTGGATTTCGACGACGTCAACAACGATCAGCGCAAGGTGATCTATGCCCAGCGCGACGAATTGCTGGACGCCGAGTCGGTCAAGGACAACGTCGACGGAATTCGCGGCGATGTGATCTACGACCTGGTCGCACGCTTCGTGCCGCCCAATTCGGTCGACGAACAGTGGGATCTGAAGGGCCTGGAAGCCACGCTGGAGTCGGAGCTGGGCATGACCTTGTCGCTGACCGACATGGTGCGTGCGCAGGAAGAAATCGACGCCGAGCAGATCGCCGCCAAGGTGCAGACAGCGGTGGATGCGCACTTCGCCGAGAAGGAAGCTGCGATCGGCGCGGATACCATGCGCGCGCTGGAAAAGCACGTGATGCTGACCGTGCTCGACCAGGGCTGGAAGGAGCATCTGGCCAAGATGGATTACCTGCGCCAGGGCATCTACCTGCGCGGTTACGCGCAGAAGCAGCCCAAGCAGGAATACAAGAAGGAAGCCTTCGAGCTGTTCTCCGAGATGCTGGAGAACGTCAAGCGCGAGGTGATCAATCTGCTGGCGCGCGTGCGCATTCGCAGCGAAGAAGAAGTGGCCGAACTGGAAGAGCAGGAACGTCTCCAGGCGCAGGCGCGCTTGATGGCCTCGCAATTCCAGCACCAGGATGTGGGTGGCTACGGCGCCGAGGAGGAAGTGGAGCAGATGCAGGGCGGCAACGCGCCTGTGCCGGTGTCGCAGGTCACCCGCGACGAACCCAAGGTGGGCCGCAACGACCCATGCCCGTGCGGCAGCGGCAAGAAGTACAAGCACTGCCACGGTCAACTCAGCTGAGGCTGAGTTGACCGTGGAGCAGCCCGCTTTGCGGGCTGCTCACCCGCTATCCGCGTTGCCGATAGCGGGCTCACGGCGCTGCTCCCGATCCCCTGCGCCTTCGGCGCGCCCCCTTACCAAGGGGGGCTTTGCTTTCGGAATTATCGCGATGCTTTGCGGGCTACGAGGTTAAGCGGTAAGTGCGGCGTTGATCTGTTGCTCTGAGGCGGAGATTTGGGATTGGGGATTGGCAATGCCTGTGCAACGCCTGCGTTAGCAAATCCCGAATCTCCGATCCCGGCCTCATTGCGCTGTACCGCTCACTCGCGGCACTCTTGCCGCCATGCCTGATTCTCTTCGATCCATTCACGTCGTTGCCGGCGTGATCACCGACCCCCGCGGGCGCATCCTGCTGACCCGCCGCACCGAAACGCGCGACATGCCTGGCCTGTGGGAATTTCCGGGCGGCAAGCGCGAGCCTGGCGAGACCTCCGAACAAGCGTTGGTGCGCGAGCTCAACGAAGAGCTCGGCATCGAGGCGCAGGTGGGCGATTGGGTGATGGAAGTGCCGCAGCTCTATCCGGACAAGCGGCTGCGCCTGGAAGTGCGTCATATCACGAGCTGGAAAGGCAGCCCGCGCGGCCGCGAAGGCCAGGCCATGACCTGGGTGGCGGCAGACAAGCTGGCCCGCTATTCGATGCCGCCGGCCGACGTGCCGGTGGTAGGCGCGCTACGGCAGCCCGACCGTTACCTGATCACGCCCGAGCCGGAGGACGAGGCGCGCTGGCTGGAGGGCCTGGAGCTCGCATTGCACAACGGGATCACCCGGATCCAGCTGCGTGCGCGGCAGCTTGCGCCGGCGCGTTGGCAGGCGTTGTTGCAGCAGGTGATGCGCCTGCGTGGTCGCGCGCGCGCGCAACTGTTGCTCAATCGCGATATCGCGCTGGCTGCGGATCTGGGTATCGGCGTGCATCTGGGATCGGAGCAGCTGGCCGGTCTGCAGGAACGCCCGCTGCCTGCAGACCGACTCGTGGCTGCGTCGTGCCATGGCTTGGACGACCTGCGCCACGCCCAACGGATCGGCTGCGACTTCGCGGTGCTGGGGCCGGTGCAGGCGACCGCGTCGCATCCGGGCGCCACACCGATCGGCTGGGACGGTTTCGAGACCTTGCGCGAACAGGTCTGGCTGCCGATCTACGCGCTCGGCGGCATGCAGGGCGAAGATGTGCGTCAGGCGCGCTCGCATGGTGCGCAGGGTATCGCGGCGATCCGCGCGCTCTGGCCGCAATGAGCGCACCGCAGCATCTGACGGCCGAACCGTCAGCGCAATGCCCTCGACCCCTGTTGCGACGTGCAGCGGTCCTGCGGTGATCCCGCGCCGCCGGATGCCACGCCTGCGCGGCTAGAACGTCACCCAGAAGCAGTTATATTGCCTGCGTAGCCGCAGCACGCTGCGCGCCGGCGTGCCGCTGGCGAGGTTCTGTTCCAGCCGCAGTCCCCAGGGGCGCGGGCGGCTGGGCGGGGTAGGCAGTGGCGCGTCGATGGCGCTGCCATCCAGCGACGGCGTAGGCGCGGTGGTGTCGGCGTCCCAGGTGGGGGTGTCGCTGTGCGGATACATCGGCACGATATCCAGCAACGGGCGCTGCACGATGGCTTCCAGCCGGCTCAGCACCTGATTGGCGGCGGCATCGGATTGACCGCTCCACAGGTACAGGCTGGACAGGCGGTTGACGTCGCGGCTGTCCACCGCCAATTGCAGCAACGACACCAGTTCGCTCAGCCGCCGCGGGCAGCCGTAGCGATACAGGCCGGTATTGCCCTGCGGGCGGATGGCAGGCAGTGCGCGGCTGGCCGCGCCGACGTCTTCGCAGCGCCGGTCGGTGAACAGGGTTTGCCCGTCCGGCGCGACGCAGCGATGGATTTCCTGCGCCTGCACGCGCGCGGCGGGACAGGCGCAGAGCAAGAACAACAGGGGCAGAAGGCGATGCATCGGCGCAGCGTAGCCGGGTAAGCGTGAGCTGGCGACATACATGCGCGCGGGTGTGCGAGGGCGACGACTGGAATGCGAAGCAGGTGCTCAGCGTCCGAGCAGCTGCAACACCTGCGTGGTCGGCTTGGCCAGATTGAGGGTGTAGAAATGCAATGCCGGCGCGCCACCTGCGATCAGGCGCTGGCACAAGGCCGCCACGACCTCTGCGCCGAAGGCGCGCACTGCGTCGGCGTCGTCGCCGTAGGACTGCATCTTCTTGCCGATCCAGCGTGGAATCTCTGCGCCGCATTGCTCGGAAAACCGCCGCAGCTGCGAGAAATTGGAGATCGGCATGATGCCGGGAATGATCGGTATCTCCACGCCCATCCGCTGCACTGCGTCGCGGAAATGAAAGTAGGCATCGGCGTTGTAGAAATACTGGGTAATGGCCGCATCGGCGCCGGCATCGACCTTGGCCTTGAAATAGCGCAGGTCGCTGAGCGCGTCGGCCGCCTGCGGATGGGTTTCCGGATAGGCGCCGACCTCGATCCGGAACGCGGCGCCGTGCTCGGCGCGGATGAAGGCGATCAGGTCCGAGGCGTAACGCAGGTCCCCGGGATGGCCCATGCCCGACGGCAGGTCGCCACGCAGCGCAACGATGCGGGTGCAACCGATGGCGCGATACAGCTTGAGCAGCTCGCGGATTTCCTGCCGGCTGCCGCCGACGCAGGACAGGTGCGGCGCCGCTTCGAAGCCATGCTTCTGCTTGAGGTGGCGTACCGTTTCGGAGGTGTAGCTGAGCGTGGAGCCGCCGGCGCCGAAGGTGCACGACACGTACTCCGGCGCGTAGCCTTTCAACCTGGCTGCAGTGCGGTCCAGTTGCGCGCGCTGATCATCGGTCTTGGGCGGGTAGAACTCGAAACTGAGATGCGTCATCGCGGCGGTTCCGGCTGATCGTCTGGCGATAATATCGCTTCATCGCGATGAATGCATATCAGGTTGCGACGGTTCCGATGCGCCCTGTCGCAGGGCCGGTGAGGGCGGCAGCACGCGGAATGGCAGGTTGGCATAGCCGGCGCGGCCGGCGTCATCGCGCACTTCCACAAACAAGCGGTAATTGCCCGGCGGTGGTGCGATCAGGCGCACCTCCTCGCCCGTAGCGCGTGCGCCGTTGCGACCACCGGGAACGCGGTTCGGCGCAATGGCGGCATCGACCAGCGGTGGCAACGTCTCGGGGTCGCCCCCGATGCTGCGCGCGGTGCTTTCGCTGCGAACGTGCCAGTCGTAGCGCAGTACGGATGCGCCGCTGGCACGAATGCGTGCGGTCACGGCCTGGCCCGGGCGAAGGCTCACGCTGTCGGTGGCGCGTTGGCCAGCCAGCGTGAGCGCCGCTACCGTTGGCGCCCGGGTGGCTGGCCATTGGCCGGTCCACAGCAATTGCAATGTGTCCACGCTGGGCGTGGCCTCGCCCGAAGACAAGAACAGGCCATACCAGGTGGGCGTGCGCTCCTGCTTGTCGCCCCACAGGAACACGAACGAGCCCAGCCCCTGGCGGGTGTCGCTGGCGATGTCGCTGCGGTAGCGCTGTTCCAGCAATAGCGCCTTGCGCGTGCTGTCGTCTTCGATCGGTGCGCCCCACGAGGTGGTCGGCGATTCCCAGTGCCCGGTGGGGCCCCATTCGGTGACCACGTAAGGGCCGCGCCAACCGCTCTCGTGCAGCTTTTGCGGGAGCGCTGCGATATCGCCGTAGAGCTGCACGGCGATCAGGTCCAGTGCCGGCGCGCGCGTCTTGAGTTGGTCGATGAGTTGCTTGTCGAAACCGGCCAGCGTGGTGGTGACCGGATGATCCGGGTCGATGGCATGGATCGCCTCGGCGATCTCGCCGACCGCATTCCAGACCTTGGGATTGGTGTAATCCAGATTGAGCTCGTTACCGACCACCCACATTAGCACCGCCGGATGCGCCGCCGATTGCCGTACCTGCGCAAGGATGCGTTGCAGTTGCTGTTTCACTGCCGTTGCATCGTCGTAATCGAAGCCATGTCGCTGGTTGCCGACCTCGATGCCGACCGCCACTTTCAGGCCGTTGCCTTGTGCGCGATCGAGCAGGGCGCGCTGGCGTTGCGGGTCCGGATCCACGCGCCAGGTGCGCAACGCGTTGCCGCCGCGTGCGGCCAGCGTTTCCATGCTGCCATTGCCCAGGCCGGCACCCTTGATCACGAAGGGAGCGCCATCCACCAACAGGCGGTAGCCGTCTGCTTCCTGCGCAATGCGCACCTGCGCCGCGCTGACCTGCGTGCTCGCGGCCAGTGCGAACACGCAGACGGCGATGACGCGCGTATTGCATGGCAGTTGCATGGCGACTCCTGGTGGTCAGCAAGGCACCAGCATAGGCCGGGATACCGTGATGCGGGCGGCCGCGCAGCATCTGCCTGGTTGGGGTTGCTTGCGGGCAATCGCATCCGGTTCTGGGGCTGGGTTGTTGCAATCGCACGCCGCTTGCCTGCTTGAACTTGCGGTGCATTCGGTGAGCGCAAGCGTTTGGTTGCATTGGGCTGCAATGCGACATGCAGGAAGAGGTTGGCGAAGACCGCTTGTCCAACGAACATTACGCAGCACCGCGGCGTTGTCGAAGACCCACCATCGCTGGCTTGCCGCTGCCGTGGCAATGCCTGCTGGAAACCGTGGGTGCATCTGCGCCGGGCGTTGACGCCTGCACGCCTACACTGGGCGCACTTTCCATGGAGCGCTTTCATGAGCGATACCACGATGACCGCCATCGCCATCCGCGATGGCAAGGGCGACGCCGAGGCGCTGTACGCCACCGAACAACCGCGCCCGCGTCCGGCACCGGGGCAGGTGCTGATCCGCGTGCATGCCGCCGGCATCAATCGCCCGGATCTGCTGCAACGCACCGGGCACTACCCGCCGCCACCTGGCGCGCCGGAAACGCTGGGGCTGGAAATCGCCGGCGAAATCGTCGAGCCGGCTGGTCGCTGGAAGGTGGGCGAGCGCGTGTGCGCGCTGCTGGCTGGCGGTGGCTACGCGCAATACGCCGCCGTCGATGCGCGTCACGTACTGCCCATTCCCGCCGGCATGGATCTGGTGCACGCCGCCGCGTTACCGGAAACCATCTTCACTGCCTATGCCAATCTGTTCGAACACGGCCGGCTCGCGGCAGGCCAATGGCTGCTGTTGCATGGTGCGACCTCGGGCATCGGCGTTACGGCGATCCAGATGGCCAAGGCGGCGGGCGCGCACGTGCTGGCCACCGCGCGCTCGGCCAGCAAGGCGGCACAGGCGCGCGAGTTGGGCGCCGATGTGGCGATCGATTCCACCACTGCGTCGTTTGTCGAGGTGGCCAAGGCGCACGGCGGCGTGGATGTTGCGCTCGACATGGTGGGCGCTGCGGTCTTCGCCGACACCCTGGAAGCGCTCAACCCGCGCGGACGCATCGTCTACATCGCCTCGCAGGCCGGCGCCACCATCGAGGTGCCGATTCCGGTGCTGATGCGCAAGCAGGCGGTCATTACCGGCTCGACGCTACGCCCGCGCAATGCAGACGAAAAAGCCCGGCTGGCCGCCGAAGTGGAGCGGGTGGTGTGGCCATGGATCGAGCAGGGCAAGCTGCGCGTACTGCTCGACAAGTGCTTCCCGCTGAGCGAAGCGGCTGCGGCGCATCGTTACCTGGAGCAGGGCAGTCACCTGGGCAAGGTGGTGCTGGAGATGTAGCACGTAGCCACTGGACTCAACCAGCTCGGCGCCAGCGGCTGCAGGCGCCGTGCGCCCGGCGATCGACAAGCGCCGGCCCCGCCACCGCGCAATCGCACAGCTACCTCGGCACGAGGTTCGCGTGTCAGTTCGCGGCCGCATCGTTTTACGCACACAGAGTTCGCACTGTTGCGCCTGAAACCACTGCCGCCTCGTGAGAATCCGCAGCCTGTTAACTCACGATCAATGGCGGCACACGAATGATGACGCGCTCTTTCTCTCAGGCCGTCCTGGCTTGCGCCGTCGCGCTGGGTATGACCGGTGTCGCGCAGGCAGCCGAACAGGCACCTGCGCAACCCGCCGTCGGTGGCGCGCTGGCGCCGCAACGCATCCTGCAGGTGGGATTGGTGCTCAAGCCGCAGGTGACCATGCGTCAGCAACAAGCGACGGTGGAGCAGTGGTTGACCCGCGATGGCGGCGATCCGCTGTTGCGCGGCCAACTGGCACGCGCATCGGCTGCTTCCACCCGCGATATCGCACAGGTCAAGGCCTATCTGAGCCGGTATGGCATCACCGATGTACGCCCGGCCATCGATGGCCGCCTGCTGCAGGTTCGCGCGACAGCGGCGGCATTGCAGGCTGCCCTTGGCACCCCGCTGCGTGCAGTGAGTGCCGATGGCCGCCTCGGCGTTTCCGCTGCGCAGGGCACGGTCGCAGTGCCGGCCGGCTTGCAGGCGGTGGTGCAAGGTGTGGTTGGCCTGGACGGCACGGCCGGCGCCAAGGTCACCCCGCACGGGGCGCCGCTGAGCGCCGCGCGCACATCGTTGTTGAACAGCAGCGCCGTGACGGCCGCCAACAGCGGCGGCGGCGCAGAAGTCGTGCGCCACAGCATCGAAGAGCTCAATAGCGCGTACGGCGCCGATACGCTGGCACCGGCCAGCGATATCGTCGGTGCGGTCATTGCCGCCGGCAATCTGGAAAATACCCTCGCGCGGCTGCAGAGCTTCCAGGACCTGCACGGCCTGCACACCCCGGTCACGGTGGTGACGGTGGGCGACCCTAGCGCGCCGGGTTACCAGTCCGATGCCGCCAGCAAGGATTCGGAAGTCGAGTGGGACATGGATACCCAGTTGCTGGTCGGCAGCGCCGGCGGGTTGAAGCGCCTGATCATCTACAACATCCCGGACTTTTCCTGGAAGAGCATGATCGATGGCATGGCGCGCGCGGCCGACGACAACCTGGCCCGCGTGGTCAGCATGTCGATCTATGGGCAGGAAATCCAGGTCAACGACGCGGTCTTCCAGGCCATGGACGCCAGCCTGACCAAGGCGGTGCGTCAGGGGCAGAACTTCCTGATCTGCAGCGGCGACGACGGCATCTACCTGCCGCTGAGCGCACGCGCCAACGCGCCTTATTACGACACGCTGGCGGGGCGCCCGGACCTGCGCCAGGTCGGTTGGCCGGCTTCGCACCGCTACGCGATTGCGGTGGGCGCCACCGAGTTGCTGACCCAGGGCGGCAACCCCGGCAGCTACGCCTCCGAGCGCGTCTGGAATGCCGGTGTCGGCCGCCACCTCAGCCAGGGCGGCCTCAGCAAGATTGCCTATGCGCCGCAGTGGCAGCGCACCCTGCTGCCGGGGCAGACGGCCTCCGGCTACCGCGCTGTGCCCGACGTCAGCTTCAATGGCTCGTTCTACAGCAGTGCGCAGATCCGCGGCACCGATGCGCAAGGGAACGAGGCTGCCTGGTATGTGTGGGGGACCAGTGCCGCCACCCCGACCTTCGCCGGCTATATCGCCCGGCTGTTGCAGTCGCATCCCACTCTGGGCTTCGTTGCGCCGCAGATCTATCAGTACGCGAGCCAGCGTCACGATACGCAGCGCGCCCATGACGTGGTGGTCGGCAGCAATGGCCTGTATCGCGATGGATACAACGCGAGCTACGGTTGGGACTTCGCGTCGGGCTGGGGCAGCATGAACATCGGCGACTTCGACCGCTTCCTGACGCAGGCAGCGCCATAACCTTCACTGCGCATGGCGAGCTCGCTGTCGCTGCGCCTTAACCGATATTCCAACGTTGCGTAGCGGCGGTGCTGGTTACCGTGGCGGCGTACAGTCGACCACCGCTTCGATGTGGTGGCCGTCCGGGTCATCGACGAACGCGGCGTAATAGTCATCGCCATAATCCGGTCGCAAGCCGGGTGCGCCATTGCAGTGACCGCCGTGCCGTAGCGCGGCTCGGTGAAACGCGTCCACGGCGGACGCGTCGGTAGCGGCAAATGCCAGATGGAATCCGACCCCCGGGGCACATTGCGTTGCCTGGCGTTGTTTCAACGCCAGGCAATCGTCGTCACCGGGCCTGCCATCGCCGACCGCCTGGTCGAGCGTGCCTGGCTCCAGATCGGACCACACCCGCACATAGCCAGGCGCACCCAGCGTTGCGTCGAAAAATTCGGCGGATATCTCGATCGTACGAACGCCCAGCGAAACGTGCTGCAACATCGGTGCAGCCGTCGATGGCGACGGCACAGCGGCGTGCCGGCGGCGATGCTGGTCTGCACGCGCGCCGGCGTCAATCGCATGCTGCAAAAGACGCTAGTGGCGTTGGTCGAGCACCGCCAATTCCAACCGCCGCGCCGACAACGTCTGCAGCCGTCGCGCATTGCCTTCGTGGCGCAACTGAGCAGGCCCGGTAGGCAGCGGCTGGCATACAGGTATAGCAAAACAAGCAGGAGCGATGTCTCGCAGTGGGCTGCACGCTGACCGTACACTGCGCCGTCGCGTGCGCTCTCCGCATCGCGCCGCTGCAGCATTGGCCAGGCAGTGTGCGTGCAGGCGTTCGCATCGGTGGCCACCCTACCAGCACGAAGGTTTCGATGAAGCATCCAGACGCATTGCGTATCGCCCTTGTCGGGATCGGCAAGATCGCCCGCGACCAGCACGTGCCGACCATCGCCGCGCGCGACGATGTGCAGCTGGTGGCCACCGTGAGCCGGCATGGCACGGTGGACGGTGTGCCCGCCTATCAGACCCTGGAAGACGCATTTGCCGCCCAGCCGCAGATCGAAGCGGTGGCCTTGTGCACGCCACCGGTCGGACGGCACGCATTGGCGCAGGCCGCGTTGATGGCCGGCCGCCATGTGTTTCTGGAGAAGCCGCCGGCCGCAACGCTCGCCGAAATTCATGACCTGCAGGACGTGGCGCAGCGTACGCAACGTAGCCTGTTCACCAGCTGGCATTCGCGTTGCGCAGCCGGTGTCGAGCCTGCCCGTGCATGGTTGGCCGACAAGCAACTCGTGCGCGCGCACATCACCTGGAAGGAAGACATTCGCCACTGGCATCCGGGCCAGGACTGGATTCTGGAACCTGGCGGCATGGGGGTGTTCGACCCCGGCATCAATGCGCTCTCCATCGTGACCCATCTGCTGCCGCGCAGCTTGGCGCTGCGCGACGCCGAGCTGCATACCCCGGAAAACCGCCAGGCGCCGCTGTATGCCAGGCTCGCATTCGTCGACACCGCAGGACTCCCGGTAACGGCCGAATTCGATTTCCTGCAGACCGGCCACCAGCGCTGGGACATCGAAGTGGAAACCACCGCGGGCCTGCTCATGCTCAGCGAAGGCGGGGCCAAGTTGAGCATCGATGGGCAACTTAAGGCGCTGCCAGCGTCCAGCGAATACGACGGCTTGTACGGGCGCTTCGTGCAGCTGGTGCGCGCGGGCCAATCGGAAGTGGATATTGCACCGTTCGTGCACGTGGCAGATGCGTTCATGCTCGGCGCACGCCAGGTCACCGCAGCGTTCGCCTGGTAAGTCGTTCTGCCGCTCGCCAACGGTGAACACCGCTGGTCAATGCCAGCGGTCCTGCGGCCGACTGCGATCGATGGAAGCGGGTTCGGGGCACACGGTCGTCCGCCCACCGCGGTGCGCGGTGCGCAGGAAACGGGCCGACTGCAAGGCGTGTTGGCGGTTCATCGATGCGAGTGGGCGTGTACTGCACCCCGCGGCATCCTGGTGCAGTCGATCGGCGCCAGCACGTAAAGACAACGAAGCCCCCATACGCCGGCTGCGTCGGGGGCTTCGCCTTGATCGCCCTGCGGCGTTGGCGTGCAACGTCGCACGCCAACGTCGCAGTCACCATTTCAAACGATGGGAGCACTGCAACGTAGTGTCAAGGCCATGCTGTGGTGGCTGCTCAGCGGCGCCACATGCGCGCCCCGCGCGCCGGCAGGGTAAAGGTGTACGAGCTGCTGGAAATGCGCACCACGTTGCCCGAGCCCAACGCGTCCACGTAGTCGGCATTCCAGTACAACACGCTGTTGTTCATTCCCACCGTGGTGGTGACCGGGTTGCCGCACTTATTGATGCCCACGATGCCTAGGCTGCCGCGACGGAACAGGATATGGCAGGAGCTGGACGACAAGACCTGCATGTCGGTGCCCTGCACGCCGTTATGGAAGCCGATCATGCGGCGCAGGTCTTCGCGGAGATAGGCGTTGACCCAGCGGTTGTCGCCGCTTTCGTTGTTGTCGGTATAGATCATCGGCATGCCGCCGTTGCGACCGATCAGGTATGCGTAGGCCAGCGTCTCATCCACCGGGTCGAGAATCGCGTAGCGGAAGCCGGCGTTGTTGGGAATGTCGTGGGTCACTGCAAAGGTCACGGCGCGATTGCCCGGCAATGCCTGTCCGGACGCGGCGGGGTCCACCAGCTGCTGCATGCTGGCGCCGATCGCGAACGCATTGCGCACCGCATTGAACAACGGAAAGTCGTAGGCTGCATGCGGCGTGGATTGCAGATACGGCGCCAGGAACTGGTCGTAATCGCCATTGCCAGTACCGCCGCCGGTAATCACTTCACCGAAGACATACACACCCGAGCGGATGCCGGCATCGAAGACGCGGTTGAGATGGTCGAAGGTCATGTGCTTGGCCGCATCCACCCGGAAGCCGGTCACGCCAATGCTCTTGAGCGCCTGCAGATAGGCGCGCTGTTGCTGCACCACCCAGTCGTTGCCCACGAGATCCGGCAGGCCTGGATCGCTGCCGCCGCCGCAAATGCGGTAATTACGCACTTGGTAGGCGTCGTTGTAGTTGCTGATGCATTGCGCCGGGCCGAAATCGCTGGCGCTGAGGAAGTTTGACTGCAGCGTGCCGAACAGGCGCAACGATCGTAACGGCCGGGGTCTGCAGCGTACTGCGACAGCACCACGCTGCCCGGGTAATTGAGGTCTGAACGCGTGGCCGCTTCGTTGGCCATGTGGTTGAACACGATGTCGGCATAGGTTTCCACGCCGTTGTTGGCCAGCGCCTGGACCATCTTCTTGAATGCAGCGGTGTCGCCGAGCGGGTTGTCGATCAGGCGGATGTCCTGGGGTTGATAGCGCGCCCACCAGGCACTTCCTTCGGAGCGGTACGCGGGGGCGACCAGCACCTTGCGATAGCCTGCATCGGCAATCTGCTTGGCGCGCGCTTCGACGGTGGCATATGGCCAGTTGAAGGCATGCAGGATGACATCGGCCTGCGCGTTGGCGGTGGTCAGCAGCAGGGCCAATGCGGTCAGCAAGAGACGTGCACCGCGTTGTATCAGGGAAGGTGGGGCATGAGCAGGCGTGTTGCGCATCGGATCGATCTCCAGTGGTAAGCGCAGGCCGACGCGCAGTGCGCGATGCCCGCATCAAGGCTTCCGGCCCCTGTTCCGTAAAGCGCGCACGGCGTGCAGCGCGCGGTGATGCTAAGCGCGCATCGCGGCGCAGCATGGGGGTTGTGCATACGTATTCAATGCAGCGGGCCAGCAATCTGGGCGCCGGGTTGGGCGCCAACGGCGCGATTGGTCGCAAAAATCAGGGAACCACACGGCCGTTGCAATCTCGCCTGCACTTGCCTTGTCACATCAAGGCTTGGCGATAGGCAATGCTCATCCTTACCATGCTGCGCGTGCAACGTGGCCGGCGCAATCTCGCTAGACCGTCGCGGGTGACACAGATCAGCTGCTTCGCTGTTCGCCGCCGGCAGTGTGCACGTCATCGTTGCACGCTGCGCTGCCCTCGTGCGGCAAGGCCTGAGGTGCCGATTCGCGGCTTGCATGCCGCATCCGCATCGCGCCGAGCAGCGATCGCCCGCCGCAGCGGCGATAAGCCCGAACCTGCGGCTGGCTGCGCCTGGCAGCGGCATGGCTGCAATCTGGATTGCAGGCGATCCCAACGGCTCGGCCCGGCCACGACGATGGGCCGGTGCTGGCCGCGTTAAACTAGTCGCCAGTCCACTGCCCGGCCTCCCGATGCGCAATCCATTGCAAGAACAGCTGCTCAAGGCCGGCCTGGTGAAAAAAGCCCAGGTGGACAAGGTTGCGCGCGAACAGGTCAAACAGCGCCATGCCAAGGGCGCGGCGGTGCAGCCGGCGGCGACGGACAAGGTCGATGCGGCGCGCCTGCAGGCCGAGCGTGCCGAGCGCGATCGTGCGCTGGCCCAAGAGCGCAACGTGCAGGTGCGCCAGCAGGAAGTGCTCGCGCAGGTACGGCAGATCGTGGAGACCAACAAGGTCAAGCGCGAAGGCGAGATCGACTACCGCTTCAACGACGGCAGCGTGATCCGCAGCGTGCTGGTCAACACGACGCTGCGCAGCCAGTTGGCCAGCGGCGCGCTGGTGATCGTGCGGTACGGTGATGGTTTCGAGCTGATTCCGCGTGCGGCCGCCGACAAGGTTTACAGCCGCGATGCCGATGCGGTGGTGCTGGACCACGGACGCAACAGCGCGCCGGCTGCGGCCGACAGCGATGACGAGTACTACAGCCAGTTCAAGGTGCCGGACGATTTGATCTGGTAGCGCCGGCGAACGGCCGCGTTGGGTGATTGCCGGACGGTTCCCGCTCCGCCGCAGGCGCGACGTCGCTGCATGCTGTCGGTGCATGTTCGGTGACTGTCGGGAACCAGGCCAGGCACTCGGGCCAGTCCGATCGCCGCGCGGTCGGCTGATGCTGATCAACGTAGTCGTGCGAACGCCTGCGCGCTACCCTGGCGCTCTTTGTCGCCGCATACCCCACTCATGTCGATCGTCCTGACCCAGTTCGCCCGCACCCGCTTGTTTCCGCGCGATGGGCGTCGCAATGCCATCCAGGACTGCACGCCGGAGCAGTTCATCCAGCGGCTCAACGACGAGGCGCCGCTACGCGTGATCGAGGGCTATGCGCCGTTTTGCCAATTGCATGTGCACCGCAACTGGACCTCGACCCGTTGCCTCACCATTCCCATTACCGAAGACAACCGGCACCTGCTGCGTTCCGGCTACGAGGCACGCAGCACGCAGGAATTGGCCGTGCTGGTGCGGTGGTTCGAAGGTGTCGAGCCACCGGTGGCCGCCTATCTGCTGCCCATCCTCTACAGCCGTAAGCAGTTGGCCAAAGAAGGCACGCCCATCGAGGCAGACTGGGGTGTGGTGGGTTGTCTGTACACCGCAGAGCCGGACGAGATTCCGATGGCACCGATCACCATGTTGCGCAATGCCCTGGGTGTGGAAGAGGGCGGCTCGGGCACGCCGCTGGACCGCGAGGCGTATCGGCGTAGCGCGGCGTTCTGGGAGCGCAATGCCAATTGGCGCGGGTGAGCGCGTCGTTGCGATCCGCGTTCTTGTCCGCCAATTAAATCGCGCATGGCGCGTGTAGTTGCCACATCCATCCTGACTGCCAATCCCGGGACGTACGCCATGGCTGCGTGCTAGGTTGCCGCCCTGCGTGTAACGGATCGGAGAATCGCCATGTCGTTAGAAGTGCTTGGTGCTGGCCTAGGCCGAACCGGGACGCTGTCGCTGAAGTTCGCGCTGGAACATTTGGGATTTGGACCGTGTTATCACGCCACGGAGGTCGCCGCGAACATGCGTACGGCACTGCCGCTGTGGAATGCCGCCGAACGCGGTGCCGCAGACTGGTCGACCATCTTCGCCGGCTACCGTTCGAGCACCGACCATCCTGGTTGCTATTACTGGCGGCAATTGATTGAGGTATATCCGCAGGCCAAGGTCGTCCTGACAGTGCGCGATCCCGACAGCTGGTTCGAGTCGGTGACCCAGACCATCCTGATGCCGGGCAGAAAGAGCACCTTCGTCGGCCCCGAAGGCGAAACATTCAGTACGTTCTTGAAGCAGCAGATGGGCGGGCGCAGTCAGGACCGCGCCTTCATGGTCGACTACTTCAATCGCTGGAATCAGGCGGTGATCGATACGGTGCCAGCCGAACGCCTGCTGGTATTTTCGGCTCGGCAAGGCTGGGCGCCACTATGCAGCTTCCTCGGCGTACCGCTGCCGCACAAGCCTTACCCACACTTGCACGCACGGCCGCGGCTGCGTTGGTTTACGCGCGGCTTGCGTCTGCCGGACGACGTTGCCGCACGCGAGCGACATGTGCGCGAATATCTGGAGTACCTGCGCGAAGATCTGTTCGGATAAACGCAAATTGCGTGGCTTATTCTGCGACACATGCCCGATAATTTGATTTTAAAAAAAAAGTACCAACCATAATGTTGATTGGCCATATGACTATTGCTAGCCTGAATAAGGCGAGTGTCAGAGTTCGCCATTTCTGAAACTTCCAGAAGAGGTGTGCGTGATGAAAACTGCCAAAGCCATGCTGTCACTCGTGTTTTCGAAGATTCTAAAAATGTTTGGTCCGCGCAAGGTGGCGTATATCTACACGCAGTGACTGCAATGCCCGGGCAGGCTTTGCCGGATGGCCCGCATGCACGCGAATCGTCGGCGACGGCGATGCGCGCTGCCGCAGGTTACCGATGTGCTGCAAGTGCAGTGTGCGGATGTGCGGCAGACGTTATGCCGTCTTGCCGGGACTTGGAGCCAGGCGCGGATGCGGATCATGCGGTTGCGAAGTGTTCACGCGTGCATATCCGATGAGCCCGATGCGATGACAACCGACAGGACGCCGATGTGGGCATGCCCTCCAAGCAGCGCGAATATTCCAATCGCTTTTTCGACTCGACAGTCTGGAACGACTTCGCCTTTCGCGACGACGATGTCGTCATCGCCAGCTATGCCAAGGCAGGGACGACCTGGGTGCAGCAGATCGTCGCGCAACTGATCTTCGGCGGCGCCGAGGAGATCGAGGTCTCGCGGCTGTCGCCCTGGTTCGACTCGGTGTATCCGGACAAGGCCACCAAGCAGCGGCTGCTCGCCGAGCAACGCCATCGCCGCTTCGTGAAAACCCATCTGCCCGCCGATGCGCTGGTGCTATCCGAACGCGCCCGCTATCTCTACGTCGGCCGCGATGCGCGCGACATCGTCTGGAGCCTGTACGACCATCAGCGGGCAGTCAGCGCGGATGCACAGGCGCGTCTGGATGCGGAGCCCTCCAGCAACGGTAAATTGAAGGTCATGCCGCCGCCCACGTGCTCGGTGGAGGACTATTTCCAGAACTGGATGCGCGCCGATGGTGCGCCGCTGTGGCCGTTCTGGGAGGGCGTGCGTTCCTGGTGGGCGCTGCGCGATTACGACAACGTGCTGCTGGTGCATTACGCCGCGTTGCTGCATGACCTGCCTGCGCAAGTGCGGCGCATTGCCGCATTCCTGGATATCCCGCTGGATGCCCAGTACTGCGAGCGCGTGCTGGCGCACTGCAGTCTGGACTACATGCGCGCGCACGCGGCGCGCTACGTTCCACAGGGCGCCGGTTTCTGGCGCGACGGCGGCCGAGCCTTCTTCAATCAAGGTCTCAATGGGCGGTGGCGTGACCGACTGGCACCGGCAGTCGATGCGGCCTATCGCCAGCGTGTTGTCGCCGAGCTTGGCGCCGAGTGCGCGCATTGGCTCGCCACCGGCGATGTTGCGTCGGCGGCGCATGCGACGACCGGGATGGTTGCTTAGGGTGGCCAGCGATTCTTTCGCGGAGAAGGGCATGGATGCATCGTCGGCGCACGCCTACGATCAGGTGTCGCAATACTACGATCGCCTGAGGGACCACTGGGCTGCTGCCAGTGCAGCGCAGTGTGCGCAGGCATTGGCGGCACTGGTCGGCAGTGGCACGGCGCTGGAGTTGGGGATCGGCACCGGCCGTATCGCGCTGCCGCTGGCGGCTGGCGGTGCGGCAGTCTGCGGCATCGACAACTCCCTTGGCATGTTGGACATGCTGCGTGCCAAGCCCGGTGCCGAGCGACTGACCCTGGTCTGCGCTGATTTTGTCGATGTCCCGGTCGCCGGGCCGTTCGACCTGATCTATTCGGTGTATTCGCTCGGCTATCTGTTGACGCAGGACGACCAATTGCGTTGCCTACGCGCGGTGCGCGAGCGCCTGGCAACGTCCGGCGTGTTCGTCCTGCAGACGATGGTGCCGCAGGCGGAGACCTTGCTGGCGGACGGCAAGGTGAGGTCGTTGGAGGCGCCGGCCCTGGACGAGGGCGACGTGCCGGTGATGCTGATGTGCTCCAGCGCCGATCCGGCCCGGCAGCTGATCCAGCAGCGCATCGTGATGATCGGGGAGTCGGCGACCCGCGTCTTCAACGATCGCTATCGCTACCTCTGGCCTTCCGAGCTGGATCTGATGGCACGGATCGCCGGCTTGCGCTTGCGGGCCAGATGGGGCGATTGGAGCGGGCAGCCCTACACTGCGCGCAGCCGTAGCCAGATCTCCGTGTATGAGCCTGCTGCGATGGATGCGGACGAGGCGAGCGCACGCGGCTGACAGTGCCATCGGCGAAGATCGGTCATAGCGGCTGCAGCAAATGTCGGCGTGTCGTGGTCCTGGCCGCCGTGCGGTCTGTCACCTTCGGCCGACCACAGCGCAGGCGACAACGCGTAGTGCAACGCGTGCGCAGATTCAGCTTCGACGTCGTGCCGATCATGGCCTTGAAGCACAACGGGCGCCTTGCGGCGCCCGTTGATTGACACTGTCGAGGATGGGCGAACGTGCGCCCACGTCTCAGTAGCGGTAATGATCCGGCTTGAACGGGCCTTCCACCGGCACGCCGAGGTAATCGGCCTGGTCCTTGGTGAGGGTGGTCAGCTTCACGCCGATCTTTTCCAGGTGCAGACGCGCAACTTCTTCATCCAGGTGCTTGGGCAGGATGTAGACCTTCTTTTCGTAGGTGTCGCGCTTTTCCCACAGGTCGATCTGAGCCAGGGTCTGGTTGGCGAACGAGTTGGACATCACGAAGCTCGGGTGGCCGGTGGCGCAGCCCAGGTTCACCAGGCGGCCATCGGCCAGCAGGAAGATCGCGTTGCCGTTGGGGAACACGTACTTGTCCACCTGCGGCTTGATGTTGATCTTCTGCACGTCCTTCAGCGCCTTGAGCGCATCGACCTGGATCTCGTTGTCGAAGTGGCCGATGTTGCAGACGATGGCCTGGTCCTTCATCGCCTGCAGGTGCTCGACGGTGATGATGTCCTTGTTGCCGGTGGTGGTGACATAGATGTCGGCCCGGCCCAGGGTGGATTCGATGGTGTTGACTTCGAAGCCTTCCATCGACGCCTGCAATGCGCAGATCGGGTCGATTTCGGTGACGATCACGCGGGCGCCATAGGCGCGCAGCGAGGCGGCGCTGCCCTTGCCGACATCGCCGTAGCCGCAGACCACGGCAACCTTGCCGGCAAGCATCACGTCCATCGCGCGCTTGAGGCCATCGGCCAGCGACTCGCGGCAGCCGTACAGGTTGTCGAACTTGCTCTTGGTGACCGAGTCGTTGACGTTGATGGCCGGGATCAGCAGCTTGCCGGCTTCGGCGATCTGGTACAGGCGGTGCACGCCGGTGGTGGTTTCTTCGGAGACGCCCTTCCAGTCCTTGACCACGCGGCCCCAGTAGCCCGGGCGCTCGACGGCCACGCGCTTGAGCAACGCCTTGATGACGCCCTCTTCGTGCGAGGAGGCCGGCTCGTCCACCCAGGTGCTGCCGTTCTCGAGCTCATAGCCCTTGTGGATCAGCAGGGTGACGTCGCCACCGTCGTCCACCACCAGCTCCGGGCCGGTGAGGGTGCCGTCGGGCAGGGTGAAGGTCAGCGCGTCCAGGGTGCAGTCCCAGTACTCTTCCAGCGTCTCGCCCTTCCAGGCGAACACGGGGGTGCCGGTCGCGGCGATCGCAGCGGCGGCGTGGTCCTGGGTGGAGAAGATGTTGCACGAGGCCCAGCGCACATCGGCGCCGATGTCCTTGAGCGTTTCGATCAGCACGGCGGTCTGGATGGTCATGTGCAGCGAGCCGGTGATGCGGACGTCCTTCAGCGGCTTGGTCTGCGCATGCTTGCGGCGGATCGACATCAGGCCCGGCATTTCGTGCTCGGCGATGTCCAGCTCCTTGCGGCCCCAATCGGCCAGGGAGATGTCGGCAATCTTGTAGTCGGTGTGCGGGGTGATCTTTGTGACAGCGTTCATGCAATGGCTCCGGTAGGCAAACGAATGTCTGCAATGCCGGGCGCCGTTGAACGGTAACTGCTGGTCGAGCCTGGCCGTGTACCTGCACCTGTGGTGCAGTGAGCGGATCAGTCCGCTCTACCGGTCGCAGCGCCCCTCGACGAGAGGGCCCGATTATATCGGCAGCACCCTCGCGCGGCATGAATTGCGGCCGACCCCCTACCAACGGCAGGGGAGCGGCCGACAGGCGGCTGCTATGGTCCGGAGTCGATCATCAGCGGGGACGGACGATGCGGGCGAAACGGCATGCGCAAGGCTGGCGGCAGCACACATGGGCGTTGGCAGGGGTGCTGGCATTGAGCGCACCGGTGATGGCCGGGGCGGCTAACCCAACAGCGACCAACGCGGCAGTCGCTCCACCAGGCCCTGCGCCAGGCAGCAGTTACCAACTGCCGTCCAAGGCGCTGCAGGCGGTGGTGGATGCCCCGCGTGCGCCGCTGCTGCAGCTCTCGCCCAAGCGCGATCTGGCTGCGATGCTGCAAATGCCCGCACTGCCGGACATCGCCGAGGTGGCCCAGCCGGAACTGAAGCTGGCCGGCCTGCGCATCCATCCGAAGACCTTTGCGGCCAGCCGCTTTTCGTTCGCCAGCAAGCTGTGGCTGCTGTCGGTGGTCGACGGCAGCGAGCGGCAGATCGCCGGATTGCCCTCCCCGTTGTCGCTGGCCGATCTGAGCTGGTCGCCCGACCAACGCCATCTGGCATTCCGCCGCGAAGATGCCGCCAGCGGCGCCAACGAACTGTGGCTGGTGGACGTGGCGGCCGGGCAGGCGCGGCGGCTGCTGGCCGGCTTGAACACCAGCGTCAACGACGACTTGCGTTGGTTGCCCGATGGCAGTGGTTTGCTGTTGCAGCAACAGGTTGCAGGGCAGGGCGCACCGCCGACCCGCGATGCGACCCCGACCGGCCCGGCGACCCAGCAGACCAGTGCGGCTGCCGGGGTGCGCTCGCTGCCCACGTATCAGGACCTGCTGCGCAACGAAGCCGATGCGCGCGTGTTCGAGTACTACGCCACCGGCCAGCCGATCATCGTCACGGTGGCCGGGCAGGTGCGCCCGGTCTCCACGCCAGGCATCTATCTCAACCTGTCGGTGTCGCCGGATGGCCGTTACATCCTGAGCGAACGCAGCGAGCGGCCGTTTTCGTATCTGGTGCCGGTGGACAACTTCCCGCGCCGCATCCAGGTGCTGGACCTGCAGGGCAAACCGGTGCGTCAGATCGCGCAGCTGCCATTGGTGGAAGGTCTGCCGACCGGAAACGATGCGGTGCCGACCGGCGTGCGCGACATCGCCTGGCGGCACGATGCACCGGCCACGCTGGTGTGGGCCGAAGCGCAGGACGGTGGCGACCCGGCACGCGAGAGCAAGGTCCGCGACGCGGTGCGGATGCAGGCCGCGCCGTTCAACCGCGCGCCGGTCACGCTGGCGCAATTGGGCAGCCGATTCGAAGGCATCCAGTGGGGCCGCGGCGATCTGGCGATCTTGAGCGAAAGCTGGTGGAAGACCCGCCGCACCAAGCAATGGCGCATCGCACCGGATCAACCGCAACGCGCGCCCGAACTGTTGTGGGACCGCTCCTCGCAGGACCGCTACAAGGACCCGGGCACGCCGGCGACGGTGGCCGACGGCAAGGGCCGCCCGCTGCTGCAGACCAGCAGCGATGGCAACAGCCTGTTCTTGTTCGGCAAAGGTGCTTCGCCGGAGGGCGACCGCCCGTTCGTCGATCGATTCGATCTGCGCAGCAAGCAGGCCACGCGGCTGTTCCATTCGCAGGCGCCGACCTATTCGGCGCCGCTGGCCTTGCTGGACGCGCAGGCCACGCAACTGCTGCTCAGCCGCGAATCGCCGGAAGAACCGGCCAACTATGTCGTGCAGTCGTTGGGCGATGGCGCCGCGGCGCGCGCGTTGACGCACTTCGCGCACCCGCTGCCGCAATTGCGCGGCGTGCAGAAGGAGCAGATCCGCTACAGGCGCGCCGACGGCGTGGACCTCACCGCCACGCTCTTGCTGCCGCCCGGTTACGACCCCAAGCGCGACGGGCCACGGCCGTTGCTGATGTGGGCCTACCCGGGCGAATTCAAAAGCGCCGACACCGCCAGCCAGGTCACCGACTCGCCGTACCGTTTCAACGCGATCAGCTACTGGGGGCCGCAGGCGTTTCTGGCGATCGGCTATGTGGTGCTCAACAACCCGAGCATGCCGATCGTGGGCGAAGGCGATGCCGAACCCAACGACACCTATGTGCCGCAGCTGATCGCCGATGCGCAGGCCGCGGTGGACGAAGTGGTGCGGCGTGGCGTCACCGACCGCGAGCACATCGCCATCGGCGGGCATTCCTACGGTGCCTTCATGACCGCCAACCTGCTCGCACACACGCGCCTGTTCAAGGCCGGCATCGCACGCAGCGGCGCCTACAACCGCACGCTCACCCCGTTCGGTTTCCAGGCCGAAGAGCGCAATTACTGGCAGGCGCAATCGGTGTACCAGGCGATGTCGCCATTCAATTACGCCGACAAGATCAAGGACCCGCTGCTGCTGATCCACGGCCAGGACGACAACAATACCGGCACCTTCCCGATCCAGAGCGAGCGCATGTTCGCCGCGATCAAGGGCCTGGGTGGCACGGCGCGCCTGGTGATGTTGCCCAACGAATCGCATGCTTACCGCGCGCGGCAATCGATCATGCAGATGCTGGCCGAAAGCGAGCAGTGGTTGAAGACCAATGTCGGCGAGCCGGTAAAGGAGACCGGCGCTATGCGCACGCGTTGATCGATGGTGCGCTGGCACGGTAGGAGCGCGCTCGCGCGCGATGCGCCGTTACCGATGAAGCTTCGTCGCGCCCGGATGCGCTCCTACAGCGGATGAGGATGTGGCTGATGTGCTGCCGGCAACGGCTGCCGAGCATATAGATGGGTGCCGCGATCCTGTAGGAGCGGGCCTGCCCGCGATGGGGCATTATCGGTAACGGCGCATCGCGCGCGAGCGCGCCACGACGAGATTCATCGCCACGTGCGCCAGCACACGATGGTTGGTGTTGAAACCGTCGTGCCGGTCGCGATCATCTAATCCTTTTGGGTTAGTCTTCGACGACTTTGCGCTTGAAGAGGGTGTGCGTTTCCGATGAACGAGTACCGCAGCAGTCTTGTGTTCGCTACCCCCGATCTTCCCTTGCGCGACGATGTGCGTCGGCTCGGCGCACTGGTGGGTGATCTGCTCGCCGAGCAGGTGTCTGCGGAATTTCTCGATGAAATCGAACGCGTGCGCACCACCGCCATCTCGCGGCGCGAAAGCGATGCCCCACCTTCCACGCTGAGCGAACAACTCACCGGACGGCAGCCGCGTGACGCCGAAGCGTTGGTCCGGGCGTTCAGCACCTATTTCCAGGTGGTCAACATCGCCGAGCGCGTGCACCGCATCCGCCGCCGCCGCGAATACCAGCGCAGCGGCACCGATACGCCGCAGCCCGATGGCCTGCATGACGCATTGCGCCGCCTCAAGGCGCAGGGCGTGACCCTGGACGAACTCAGCCAATGGTTGCCGCGCATCGATGTGGAGCCGGTGTTCACCGCGCATCCCACCGAGGCGGTGCGGCGCGCGCTGCTGGAAAAAGAACAGCTGATGGTCGCCAGCCTGGTCGACAACCTGGACGGCATGCGCACGCCCAACGAACGCGCCAGCGACGCCGCGCGCTTCCGCATGGCCCTGACCGCGTCGTGGCAGACTGCCGATTCCTCGCCGGTGCGCCCCACCGTGGACGACGAGCGCGAGCACGTGGGCTTCTACCTCACCCAGGTGCTCTATCGCGTCATCCCGGTAATGTACGAAACGCTGGAACACGCCATCGAAGAAACCTACGGCAGCGTGCCGGCATTGCCGCGTTTGCTGCGCTTCGGCACCTGGGTGGGCGGCGACATGGACGGCAATCCCAATGTGGATGCCAAGACCATCGCCGGGACGCTGGACGCGCAGCGGCGCGCGGTGCTGGACCGCTATCAGAAAGAACTCTGGCAGTTGGCCAGCCTGCTCAGTCAATCGACCACGCTGGTGCAGGTGAGCGCCGAACTCACCGCACAGCTGGAGCGCTACCGCGCGCTGCTCCCCGACGCGGCCGCGCGTTCGCGCCCGCGCCATGGCGACATGCCGTACCGCCTGCTCAACGACCTGATGCGCGCGCGCCTGCAGGCCACACTGGACGATGCCGAGGGCGCTTACAGCGCACCTTCGGAGCTCGAGCACGACCTGCAATTGATCCTGGACAGCCTGCAGGCCAACAAGGGCCTGCATGCCGGGTGGTTCGCGGTGCGGCGTCTGCTGTGGCGCGTGCGCAGCTTCGGTTTCCATCTGGCGCGGCTGGACGTGCGCCAGGAATCGAGCGTGCATGCGCGCGCGGTGGCCGATGCCCTGGGCCAGACCGATTGGGATGCGCAGGATGCCACCCAGCGCGCTGCCGTGCTCGGCCCGTATGCCGCAGGGCAGGAACCTTTGCCGCGCGTGGACGATGAAGGCAATGCACGGTTGGATGCGGTATTCGCCGCGCTTGCCGATGCGCGCACCCGCCATGGCGCCGATGCATTGGGCAGCTACATCATCTCGATGGCGCATAACCGCGCCGACGTGTTGACCGTGCTGGCACTGGCCCGGCGTGGCGGCTTGGTCGACGATGCCGGCGCGGTGCCGCTGGATATCGTGCCGCTGTTCGAAACCGTGGACGATCTGCGCGGCGGCACCGGCACCGTGCAGGACCTGCTGGCCGACCCGGTGTATCGCCAGCATCTGGCCGCGCGCGGCGATACGCAGATGGTGATGCTGGGCTATTCGGACAGCGGCAAGGACGGTGGCATCGCCGCCTCGCGCTGGGGCCTGCAACGCGCGCAGGTCGAGTTGCTGGAAGCGGCCGCCGAATTGGGCGTGCGGCTGACCTTCTTCCACGGCCGTGGCGGCTCGATCGCGCGCGGCGGTGGCAAGACCAGCCGCGCGCTGGATGCCGCACCGCGCGGCAGCGTGGATGGCCGCCTGCGCGTCACCGAGCAGGGCGAGGTGATCCACCGCAAGTACGGCATCCGCGCTCTGGCGTTGCGCTCGCTGGAGCAGATGACCGGCGCGGTGCTGCTCTCGAGCCTGCGCCCGCGTGCGCCCGAGCCGCGCGAGGCGCATTGGCGCCCGGTGATGGATCTGGTGGCCGAACGCAGCACGGTTGCGTATCGCGCCTTCGTCGGCGCGCCGGAGTTCATGCAGTACTTCCGCCTGGCCACGCCGATCGATGTGATCGAGCGCATGACGCTGGGCTCGCGTCCGTCGCGGCGGCTGGGCCAGGACGCGGCCTTGTCCAACCTGCGTGCGATTCCCTGGGTGTTTGCGTGGAGCCAGGCGCGTGCGGTGATTCCCGGCTGGTACGGCGTGGGCAGCGGCCTGCAGGCGGCGGTGGATGCCGGGCATGAAGACACCTTGCGCGAAATGGCGCAGGACTGGCCGTTCTTCCGCACCTTTCTGGACGACATCGCCATGGTGTTGTCCAAGGGCGACCTGAATATCGCCGAGTTGTTCTCGCGCTTGTCCGGCGACCTGCACACGCGGTTTTTCCCGCTGATTCGCGACGAACTTGCCTTGACCAAGGCCTGGGTGAAGGCGCTGCTGCAACAACAGTCGCTGTTGCAGCACGACCCGCGGCTGGCGTTGTCGATCCGTCTGCGCAATCCCTACATCGACCCGATCAGCGTGCTGCAGGTGGATCTGCTGCAACGCTGGCGCGCCACCGATGGCGAAGACGAAGCGCTGCTGCGTGCGCTGGTGGCCTGCGTCAACGGCGTCTCGCAGGGCGTGCAGAACACCGGCTGATTGCATGGCCGGCTGCAGGGGCGGGTAGGGAACAGACCACCGCAAGCCAACGGCAATCACGCCGTTGGTCGGAGAGCGCGCACGAACGGCAAGCGGACTCTGGCGTAACCGGACAAATCTGTCCGATAATGTCGGCATGATGACGTCCCGCCCCGATGCCGCGCTGCGCCGCCGGCAGATTCTCGATGCCGCCGACGAGGTGTTCAGCGAACACGGCGTCAATGCCCCGCTGGAGCTGGTGGTGGAGCGCGCCGGTCTGGGGCGCGCCACGCTGTATCGCAATTTCCCCGACCGGCTGGCACTGATGACTGCATTGATGGTGCGTGGCCTGGATGGGCTGGAGCGCCTTGCCGCCGACCTCGCCGACCGTCCGGATGGCCTGGCGGTGCTGCTGCACGATGTCGCCGAGCACATTGCCCAGTCTTCACCGCTGGTGGATTTCTGGCGCTCGATCGAACGCGCGCATCCGGCGGTGGAGGCGGCAGATCGGCGGGTGGTCGGCATCTTCCTGCCGTTCGTCCATCGCGCCCGCGACGCCGGGCTGTGCCGTGCCGATGTCGACGAGGAACAGGTGCTGTTGGTGATCGACATGCTGGGCAGCTGTCTGCGCGGCAACGATGAGGCCGAACGCAAGCGGCTTGCGCATCGCTCGGCCGATCTGTTGATGCATGCGCTGGGCATGCGGGTACCCGAAGGCGGCACGCGATGACACCGGCCACACGCGCCCGCATCGGTCGCTGGGCCCTGCGCACTGCGCTGGTGCTGGCCGCCGGATGGGGCGGCCTGGCGATCTACTACGCACTGGCTGGCAACGCCCTCGTACGCGCCGGGTGGGTGGCCTCGTGGTGCGCGATGGCGGTGGCAGCGTTGTGGGGGGTACGTCGTGGCCGCGAGAACTGGGCCCTGGTGGGCATCTTCAGCGCCGCGTTCGTGGTGCTGGCGGTGTCGTGGTGGCTGATGCAGCCCAGCCAGGACCGCGACTGGGCCGACGATGTCGCCCAGCGTCTGCAGCCGCAGGTGCACGGCGACATCGTCACCCTGCACAACGTGCGCAACTTCGATTGGCGCAGCGAGACCGACTATGTGCCGCGTTGGGAGACGCGCCAATACGATCTGAACCGCCTGGTCAGCGCAGATCTTGCGCTCTCGTACTGGATGGGCCCGGCGATCGCGCACACGCTGGTGTCGTTCGGCTTCGACGATGGTTCGCACGTGGTGTTCTCGCTGGAAATCCGCAAGGAACGTGGCGAAGCGTTTTCCGCGTTGGGCGGATTCTTTCGCAGTTTCGAAGAAACCCTGGTCGCCGCCGACGAACGCGACATCCTGCGCGTGCGCACCAACGTGCGTGGCGAAGACATGTACCTGTATCGCCTGGCGATTCCCAAGGCCGGGCTGCGCCGCATGTTCATGGGATATGTGGAACTGGCCAACGAACTCGATCGCAAGCCGGCGTTCTACAACACGCTTACCAGCAACTGCACCACCATTGTGTTCGCGCTGGTGCGGCAACTGCAGCCCACACTGCCGCTGGATCATCGCCTGCTGCTGTCCGGCTATGTCGACCAATACGCCTACGACCATCACGGCCTGATGCCCGGTTATCCCTTCGCCACCTTGAAGCAGCGCGGGCATTTCACCGCGCGTGCGATCTCCGCCGACAAGGCCGCGGATTTTTCTGCGCGCATCCGTGCCGGCATGCCGCTGGCGCCGGCGCCAGGCGCAACCGCGACCACGCCGCGATGAGGCCGCGCATGCCCCGAGCGCGTGCCGCTGCATTCCTGGCGGGAGTGCTGGCAACTGTGTGGTTGAGCGGCTGCGCCATGGTGACGGTGCAGTCGCGCAACAGCGGCGACTACATCGCGCAAACGCGTGGCGATGTGCTGAGCACCGGTGAATTGAGTCAGTCCGGCAGCGAAACCTTGCAGGTTGCCGGCCTGCAACCCAAGGCCTGCCGCGCTGCGCCGCTGCCGTGCCTGCAGCAGCTCACCAGCGAGGCCGGTATCGGCGATGAGCGGCGCTTGGCCACGCAGGCAGAACTGTGGACCGCGCGTGCCATCGCGCTGAGCGGGCGCAACCCCACCACGATGAGCGATGCCGCGGTGGAGGCCTGGTTGGAGGCCGCGCGGCATGCGTATGCGTACCTGTTCTTCACCGCGCGTGCACCCAGTGCGCGGGCGTTCGAGAATCGCCAGTCGCAGGTGCGCGATTACTACAATTACGCCGTGCAGCAGGTGGTGGAGCGCCTGTTCGCACGATCGCAGCAAGCCGGCGAAACCACTCCGGCATCCACCACGGTCGGGCGCTGGCAGCTCGACGTCGATCTGTCCGCCTACCGGCTGCCGGGCGACGGCAATACGCCACGTGCGATCTTCGCCGCCTCGGCGCTGCGCTTCAATGGCCTGCGCAGCACCTACCGGCGCGATGGATTCGGCGCCGAGCTGGTCGCGGAAGTGGACCCGCAAGTGGTTGGCGACCCCGCCGGGCTGGCATTGCAGCAGGCCGTCGCGGCGGGTGCGGCGCCCGATCGCCCGTTACCGACGTTCAGCGAAATGCCGTACGCGCCTGCAACGATCTTGCTGCGTTTCGAGGGCGAGACGCTTGCTGAGGTGTTGCGCAGCCACCTGGTCACCTTGGTGCCGTACGACCCGTATCGCCAGAACGAAGTGGTGCTGCATGGCCAACGCGTGCCGCTGGCAGGCAACTTCACTGCTGCGTATGGATTGTGGCTGGCCAAATCCGGATTTGCGGACCAGTCGCTGCGGTCGATGCTGGGCAGCGCACGCGGTATCGATCGTCCGCACCTGTATCTGATGCAGCCCTACGATCCCAACCGACGCGTGCTGCTGATGCTGCACGGTCTGGCCAGCAGCCCGGAGGCCTGGGTCAACGTGGCCAATGAAGTGATGGGCGATGAAACGCTGCGCCAGCGCTACCAGATCTGGCAGGTGTATTACCCGACCAACGCGCCGATGGCGATCAACCGCGCGGAAATCCAGTCGCTGGTGGAACGCAGCCTGCAGCACTTCGATCCATCCGGCAGTGCGATCGCGTCGCACGACATGGTGTTGGTCGGGCACAGCATGGGCGGGGTGATCGGGCGGCTGCTGGTGTCGTCCTCTGGCGAGCAATTGTGGGATTCCCTGCTGCAGAACTACCGGCTGGAGGGCGAACGCGGCGCGCGCATCCGCGCCAAATTGTGGCCGTTGCTGCACTTTTCGCCGATGCCGCAAGTGGACCGCGCCATCTTCATCGCCGCGCCGCATCGCGGTACGCCGTTGGCCGAGGGCGGGCTGGGGCGGTTTGTGAGCAAGCTGGTCCGTTTGCCGGGCGCGTTGCTGGATCGCTTCGGCGATGTGATGCAGGACCTGGCCAACAGCGAACGCGACGATCCGGGCGGCGCTCCCCGCCGCAAGGGCCGCGCGTTGGTGCCCACCAGCATCGACAACCTGCGCGACACCGATCCGTTCGTGCGTGCCACGATGGATCTGCCGATCTCTCCAAACGTGCAGTACCACACCATCATCGGGCGCGAGAAACCGCAGGTGCCGCTGGCCGATTCCGACGACGGCCTGGTGCCGTATCGCAGCGCGCATCTGGACGGCGCGGCCTCGGAGCTGGTGGTGACCTCCTGGCACAGCGTGCAGGAAACGCCGCAGGCCATTCTGGAAATTCGTCGCATCCTGCATGTGCAGTTGCAGGCAGAGCAGCAGGCCTCGCACGCGCCGGACCGCTAGCCTGCCGGTGGGGCGGCTGCCGTTTCGCGTGCTCCACTGGCGGCACCGGCATGCAGCGTGAAAGCCGCCGGTCTTAGCGCCATGTTGACCGCGACCGTGCTATCAGGCGGGTCTCGTACAGGCTCGAACAGGGAAGAGGCGATGCGCAAGCTGTCGGCGATGTTGTGGGTACCGGTGTTGTTGGTCGGATGCGGGCGTGGCGAAGCTCCAAAGGATGCAACCACTGCTGCCGGTGCCACGGGCGCTGCGCCGATGCAGCCTGCAGGCACCTCCAACGCTGCAGCGGCCGTCGACCAGGCCGCACCGGAATTTCCGGCCATCCCCACCATCGTGGTGCCGGAGATCGTCGGCGTCACTCCCGCGCAACGTGCACTGGAAGCATCGCTGCAGGACATTCTCGACCCGATCGAAGGCGTCAGCGTCGCCCCGGCACGCTGCGGCGATGGCGGTACCCTGATCACCGATGCCGGCATCACCAGCGTCGACGCCAACGGCAACCTGTTGCGCAATGGCGAGGGCGGTCTGTTCGATCTCAAGGCCGACGGCAGTGGCACCGCCAACTTCGAGGGCGGGCTGGTCAACGTCAATGCCGACGGCAGCGGTACCATCAATGCGATCGGCGAAGGCGGGTCCGGTGGGGCGCTCATCGATGTGCAGTCCGATGGTGGCGGCACCTACAACGGCCCGGCCGGCTTGATCAGTCTGGACGGCAAGGGCGCCGGAACCTGGAACAGCGAAAAGAGCGGGCTTGTCGACAATCGTGGCGATGGCAGCGGCACCTGGAACGGGCCACGCGGGCTGGTCACCATCAACGCCGATGGCTCGGGCACCTGGAACGGTCCCGATGGCCTGGTGCAGAACCACGGCGACGGCACCGGCACGGTCGGTACACCGCCGCGCGAAGTGCGCATGCCGCCACTACCGAAAGTGCCGCCAGCAGGCCGCTTCCCGCCGCTGCAAAAGTTCGCACCGTCCGGCGCACCCTGCGGTTACCTGATCACCTTGAACGACCGCATCCTGTTCGACTTCGATAAGTCCGACATCCGCCCCGACGCGGCGCGCGTGCTCGACACCCTGGGCGCCGCACTGACCAAGGTCACGGCAAAAGACATGCAGGTGCGCGGGCACACCGATGCCAAGGGCAGCGACGATTACAACCAGGCGCTGTCCGAGCGACGCGCCAATGCCGTGCTGGCGGCCTTGCGCGCCCGTGGTGCCGCGCAGTCGGCCAATGCAAAGGGCTATGGCGAATCGCAGCCGGTGGCGCCCAATACTCTCAACGGCCAGGACAATCCGGGCGGGCGGCAGCTCAATCGACGGGTGGAGATCTTCCTGCGTACCTGACGCAGCGTGACGGGCGGGGGGAGCGCTTGACCGCGCGCTGGTGCGGACTGCCTCGCATGCCACCGCAATGCGCGTCGATCGCAGGCTGGCGGGCGGCCGAAGGCAGTCGGCAACACCTGCCGTTGGCGCGTGCGCAACCGTCAGATGATTGAGGTGTGTGTCTGCGCCACCACCTGGCCCCGTGCATCCAGGGTCCATGCATCGCCTCGCCGGCGCGCATGCCCTGCTGTCGGTGGATGCATGCGCCAGGCAGGCAGCGCACAGCGTCGACAATGTTTGCCTCCATACGGCAATGACTGTGCCGACTTGCGCATGCGTTGCGCGCATTTGTCATGTTCGCAACCACGGTCACCAAACTGACATACCGCATCACCACCATGCGCGGCGCCTGCTTGCAGGTGTGATGCAGTTCCGCCTGCGCGGGCTGCCTCGCTTCCCCACATTCGCGGCGGCGCAGCCTTGGCGCGTGTCCATGGCGCGCTGCTGCATTCATCGGATTGGATCATGATCGTTCGTTGCTCGCTGTTGCGTCCTTCGCGGTTGTCGCAGGCGCTGTGTTTGTCGTTGTGCGCCCTGTGCGGCCATGCCGCGGCCCAGGAGACGCAGTCCACCACGCCCGCACAGGGCGACATGGCCACGCTGGACAAGGTCACTGTCGCTGCCACGCGCTATAACGCGACCGACATGCAGATGGCCGCCACCAATACCGTCAACGTGTTGTCGGCCGACGATCTCAAGACCACTGCCGTGCACAACGTCGCCGAAGCGCTGGGCCTGATGCCGGGCGTCAACGTGATCAATACCGGGCAGTCGTATTTCGGCGGCATCGACGGCGCCGCGCGCGGCGAAGGCATGTTTTCATCGGTGCGCGGCCTCAATGCCGAATACAACGTCAACCTGATCAACGGCATCAACGTCGCGCAAGGCATGCCGTACAGCCGCGGCGTGCAATTGAGCCTGCTGCCGCCGTCGGGCCTGCAGACCATCGTGTTGAACAAGACCTCCACCGCCGACATGGACGGCGATGCGATCGGCGGCACCATCGATTACCGCACGCCCAGCGCATTCGATTCGCCCGATCGCCAGGGCGGCAGCGTGACCTTGAGTGGACGCCTGGAAAGCCGTGCACGCGACTACGGCGATTCCGGGCTGGGCAGCGGCGCAGCCGGCGACTGGCATGCGCGTTTCGGCGGTGCCGGGCAGTTCGGTGTGTCGGTCAGTGCGTATTACGACGAGCGCCATTTCGTGAACAGCGAAGTGGCCTCTGCCTCGGCTGCACGCAACGATGGCGCATGGAAATTTGCACGTGCCGACGCCAGCGGCAATCTGGCCGCAGGCGCCGACCCGCAAGAGGTCCTGCAGAGCACCGGCATCAATATCGGCTACTCGCAGGGGCAGACCCGACGCTACGGCGGCAACGCGGCCTTCGACTGGCGTGTGGATCCCAGTTTGCATCTGTATGCACGCATGACCTACGCCTTTGCCAAGACCGAGCAGAACACCGGCTACACGCAGTTCGTGCCGGCCAATGTCAGCTTCACGCAAATCGGCAGCAGCGGCGTGTATCAGCCGCAGATCAACCGCGTTGCAGTGCGTTACTGGTACGAAACCAACCCGGAAGAGGCCGACCTTGCCACCGTGCAGTTCGGCGCAGAAAAGCAGCTCGGCCATTGGACGTTCGCGCCCAACATCTTCTACGGCACCGGCAATAACGACCGGCCGGATCACGTGGAAATCTCCGCGCGCAACGACCAGTACAGTTCGACCAACTTTGCCTATGGCGCCAACCGTTTCATCAGCTACGACGGCGACGGTTTCCCGGTTCCCTTGCTCACCCCGGCCATGCAGGCGCAGGCCTCGGACGTGGGTAGCCTGTATGCGCGACGTACCGGGCAGATTTCCAAGCAATACAGCGGCCAGGACAAGGGCGGCGGCAAGTTCGACGTGGCCTATGACTTCGATGCGGGGCTACTCAGCCGCATTGCCTTTGGCGTGAAGTATGTCGACAGCTCGCGCAGCTTCACCGATCGCGATTGGACCAATGCCAAGTACACCGACGGCACCTTGTTGCGCGATACCGGCCTGATCGCGCAGCGCTATGATGCGGTCTATCCAGGCCAATACGCGTTTCCCACCGTGCGCCTGAGCAATGCAGCGCTCAATGACCTGATCGCACGCACGCTCACCCCTGCCAGTTTCGACAGTTGCGGCCAGTTGGCCATCAACAATCTCAACTGCAACACCATGCGCGCGACCGAAGCGGTGAGCGCTGCCTATGCAATGGCCACCTTGCGCGCCGGCAATTGGGAAATCCTGCCGGGCGTGCGCTTCGAACATACCGCCATCACCAACACGTTCTGGGCGCAGCCGGCCGCCATCAACGGTGCCGAGCAGGTCGGCGCATTCGCCAACAACCACACGCGCTACAACGTCGCCTTGCCCAGCGTGTTCGTCAATTACCGGCCCGATGGCGATGGCGCGGTGTATCGCGGCTCGGTGTGGACCAGCTACACGCGCCCGGCCTTCGTGCAGCTGGGCGGCGGCCGCTCCACCGACATCTCCAGCGATGGCCAGACCACCATCACCGAAGGCAACCCGGATCTGAAACCGATCAAGTCGCTCAACGTGGACCTGTCGGGCGAATGGCAGAACGACAGCGGCGGCCACGCCATGCTGGCCGGCTATTACAAGCGCCTCACCGATTACATCTATGAAAGCGGTTCGAACGCCGCCAATGCCGGCGAAAGCGAAAGCGGCAATATCCGCTTCGTGCGTCCTCAAAACGGTGGCGACGGTCGCGTGCTGGGCATGGAAGCGGCCGTGCGGCAAACCTTCCAGGGCCTGCCCGCACCGCTGGACGGCTTCGGCATCGGTGCCAACATCACCCGCCAGACCACGCGCGTGGACCTGGGAGAAGAAGGCTTCGCACACGAACGTATCCAGAACGCGCCGAACCTGCTCGCCAATGCGGAGCTGTTCTACGAAAAGGGGCCGTGGTCGGTCAACCTGAGCTATCACTACTCCGGCGAATACGTGTCGGTGTACGACTATCTCAACCAGGGCGCAAATTGGGACAACCTGTGGATCAAGCCGATCACCCGCGTGGACCTGCATCTGGGCTATGCACCGAACGATCACCTGCGCGTGGATCTGTCGGTGGCCAACCTCACCAAACAGCACAGCTACTGGGCGCACGTTGGCCATGACACCGATGCGATTTCCGACATCGTCGATTCCGGTATGACCAGCCTGTTGACCGCCAAGTATGTGTTCTGATCGCGCACGATTCGCATCCGACGACCTTCCAGGTGCGCAGCAGGATGCAGATGTCATGACGGACGCGATGCATAGCGCAGGCCGTGCACGCGCCTGCGGTGGAACGGAGCAGTGGGCATTGCAACGCGCGCCGTCGGCCAGCGGTGGGGAGCCGCGATGG
>NZ_JAJIUJ010000026.1 GCF_020880415.1 Xanthomonas euvesicatoria pv. euvesicatoria
CACCTGTCAGCGTGTCTTTGCATCGTGGTAGGCGCTCAGGAACGCGCGTAACGAGGCCGGTTTCACCGGCTTGGTCAGCAGCCGGTAACCGCGTTCGCGCGCAAGCTGCTTGAGTTCGTCGCGGCCGTCGGCCGTGAGCAGGGCGCCGGCGATCGGCGCCGGTGCGGCGGCTTGCACGGCATCGAGCGTGTCCAGGCCATCCATGCGGTCGTGCAGGTGGTAATCCACCAGCATCAGGTCCGGCTGTTCGCGCGCACGTTCCAGTGCCTGGTCCACGGTGCTGGCGGTGATCACCTCCACCTGCCAGCGACCGAGCAGCGCGCGCATGCCATCGAGAATTTCGCGGTCGTTATCCACGCACAGCACGCGCAGGCCGGCCAGCGAATCGCCACTGGGCGATGCACGTGCGGCCGTCACCGGCAACAGCGGTGCCACCGGAACCGGCGCCACACGCGGCAACAGGATCGAGAACATGCTGCCTCGGCCGACCTGGCTACGCGCGCTCAGGTCGTGGTCGAGCAGGCGCGAGATGCGTTGGCAAATCGACAGACCCAAGCCCAGACCCTGCTCGCCCCAATCGAAGGGCTGCTGATAGCGGCGGAATTCTTCGAAGATCTGCCGCATGTGGTGCTCGGGAATGCCAGGGCCGGTGTCCCACACCTGCAGCTCCACCTGCTGCCCACGCCCGCGCATGCCCAGCACGATGCGGCCCTGGCGCGTGTAGCGCAGCGCATTGGCCAGGAAGTTCTGCATCACCCGGCGCAGCAGGCGGCGGTCGCTGCGCACCCAGATCGGGCGCACATGCACCTGTAGCTGAAGACCACGGCTGGCCGCCACCGGCGCGTATTGCGCGGCCAGCTCGTGCATCAGCGCGCTGGCGTCGAAATCCTCGACCGTGGGACGCAATCCACCGGCATCCAGGCGCGAGACGTCGAGCAAGCCGTCGAGCAATTCTTCGGCCGCACGCAGCGAGGCATCCACGCGTTCGGCCAGATGCCGCTGCTCTTCGTTGTTCTGATGGCTCTCGCGCAAGGCCGAGGCGAACAGGCGCGCGGCGTTGAGCGGCTGCAACACGTCATGGCTGATGGCCGCCAGAAAGCGGGTCTTGGATTGTTGCGCCAGCTCGGCTTCGCGCGAACGATCGGCCACGCGTTGTTCCAGGTTTTCGTTGGCGTCCAGCAACGCGCGTTCGGCGCGCTTGTAGTCGGTGATGTCGTTGTAGCTGGTGACGTAGCCACCGCCCGGCAGCGCCTGGCCACGCATCTCGATCACCTTGCCGTCGCTGCGGGTGCGTTCGAACACATGCGGCGAGCCGGCGCGCATATGCCGGATACGCCGGTCGATCTGGTCTTCGATATCGCCCTCGCCCAGTTCGCCGCGCTCGGCGTTGTAGCGGATCAGATCGGCCACCGGCCGGCCCACATACAACATGCCATCGGGATAGCCGAACAACTGCTGATAACGCCGGTTCCAGGCGGTCAGGCGCATGTCCGGGTCGACCACGCTGACCGCGGCGCTGATGTTTTCCAGCGTGGTGGACAAGATCTCGCGATTGAAGCGCAGCTCCTGGCCGGCTTCGTCCAGCACTGCCACCACTTCGCCCAGTTCCATGCCCGAACCGCGCAACAGGCTGGTCAGCACCAGGCGCGCGGAGGCGGCGCCGATGGAGGCCGCGAGCAGGCGTTCGGTGAACTGTACCCAGGCGCGGTCGGCCACCACGGTGGGCTGCAGCTCGCGTTCCAGCAGCACCGCCTGGTCGACGAAAGCGCGATGCGCGTGCCGCTCGCCCACCACGCGCTCGGCCAGCGCCTGCAGATCGGCCACGCGCACATGCCCCGGCCAGTGACCGGCCACCGCCGGGCGCTGCGCGTACGGATCCAGGAACGGCGCTGCACGCAACCGTTCGTCCACGCCGGGACGCCAGCGCGCAGAGACCAGCATCATCGCGCCCACGTTGATCAGCAGCGACCAGAACGTGCCATGCGCCAACGGGTCCCAGCCGCGCATGCCGAACAACTGCTGCGGCTGCAGCCAGGCGATACCGAACGGCCCGTCCACCAGCCAGTCGGTCTGCAGCCAGCCGGCGCGCGTGGCCGCCGGCAGCAGCAGCGTGTAGATCCAGGTCATGAAGCCGAGCGCCATGCCGGTCTCCACGCCCTTGCGGCTGGCACCACGCCAATACAGCCCGCCGATCACACCGGGCGCAAACTGCGCCACCGCGGCAAATGCCATCAGCCCGTACGCAGCCAGCGTGGTGTCGTTGGCCACGCTGCGGTGATATCCATAGGCAATGAGCGCCAGCAGCAAGATGGCAACACGTCGGATCCATAACACGCGCGAGGCCACCGCCGCGCGCGCATCGGCGCTGCCGCGGCGACGCAGCAGCACCGGCATCACCAGGTCGTTGCTGACCATGGTGGCCAGCGCGATGCTGGCCACGATCACCATGCCGGTGGCCGCCGAAAACCCGCCTACATACGCCACCAGCGCCAGCACCGTGTTGCCCTGACTCAGTGGCAGGGCCAGCACCACCGCATCGTCGACCACCGCACTGCCCTTGCCGAACAATGCGATGCCTGCCGAAGCGATCGGCACCACCATCGCCGAGATGATCACCAGATAGGCGCCGAAGAACCAACGCGCACGGCGGATATCGCCAACGTCGCTGCATTCGACCACCGCCACATGGAACTGGCGCGGCAGGCAGATCACGGCCAGAAAACTCAGCAGCGTCTGCGAAATGAAGCCCACCGACGGCGTGTGCTCGAACAGCGTGCGCGCCGAATCGGCGATATGCAGTTGGTGCTCGCTCAACCATAGCCACGCGAACAGCCCCACCGCCACGATGGCGACCAGCTTGATCACCGACTCCAGCGCGATCGCCAGCATCATGCCGCGGTGGTGTTCGGTGGCGTCGACCTGGCGGGTGCCGAACAAGGTGGCGAACAGGGCCATCAGCAATGCCACATACAACGCCGGGTCGGCGAAGATGCCGCGCCCGGCGCTGCTATGCCCGGTCAGCACTTCCAGGCTCATCGCCACCGCTTTGTATTGCAGCGCCAGGTACGGAACGATGCCGATCAGTGCGATCACCGCCACCAACGCGGCCAGGCGGCGCGAACGGCCGTAGCGCGAGGAGATGAAATCGGCGATGGACACGGTATTTTCGGCGCGCGCGATCAGCGCCAGGCGCTCGATGATGCGCCAGCCGAACAGCAGCAACAGCAGCGGGCCCAGATAGATCGGCAGGTAGCCGATGCCATTGCGCACCGCCGAGCCGACCGCGCCGTAAAAGGTCCACGACGAGCAATACACCGCCAGCGCCAGGCTGTAGACCGCCGGCCGCAGCCACGGCCGCTCCGGATATAGCGGGCGGCGGTCGCCCCACCACGCCACCCCGAACAGCAGGGCTGCGTAACCCAGGGACACCAGCAGCAGGATCCAGCTCGAGACCAACATGTCCTCCGACGTGGCGCAGCGCCAGCGGTGGAGTTTACGCAGTCGCGCACATCGGCGTTGCAGGCGCCGCATCCGGGCCGGGCGGCTCTGCGGTGTGGGTGCATCGGCATGCGCGTTGCGTCCTGCCGGGCTGCGCAAGACCTTGGTGGCCTGCACTGCCCCCCGCCTTGCCGGGCATTGGCATCGCAGATTGCGCAAACCTGCCCGCGCGGACTGGGGGCATATCTGCGGTTGGTGTGCGGCCACCGGCGCGGCGCCCGTGGCCCATTCACACATGCCGGCACGGTTGAGCCACACAGCGACCATCGCCGCGCTCGGCGAAACCATGGCCGCGCAAGACGTGACCTGCGCAGGGCTGCGGAGCGTCTACCGAGCAGCCGGGCTTGCCGGCGGGCTTGATGTTAGCGCTAACACAACATACTGTCTGTCCACCTTGAATCGGACGATGTACCCAAAGCATTTCGTTGCTCGATGGCGTCTTGCATGACAGCAATGCCAGGCACAAGGTCATCGCTTGCGTCACTGCGCCAGTGCGATCGACTGTTGCAGTGCAACGACGGCAGTCAACGCACCCAGTTGCGCGTTCATCACCACGCGATGGAACGCGACCCCTCGTGCAGGCGTGGCGCAGACCGGTGCGGTGCATCGGCCGCGCCCGCCGCTTGGCAGTGCCGTCGATCCGTGTGTCGCACCCATCCAGAAATCAGCACCGCATGTGTGGAGAGCCCATGTCCGTTCAAGCAAAAAGCCAGATCTCGTCTAGTGCGCCGTCGGGCGTGCGATCCCTGCTGCTCATCGTGGCCGGCCTTTTCGCCGCCGACGGTGTCTGGGCCTGTCGCACGCCGGTGTCGGTGTGCGAACGCGACAGCGCCGGTGCGTTTGCGCTGATCCGCTCGGACGTACCCGCCACGGTCGTGGTCGATGACTCGGCCGATTCCGCCGTGCGATCGGTGGCCGACAATTTCGCAGCCGACCTGCAACGGGTTGCCTGCCGCACCAGTGGCGTGAGCACCGATCTGGCAGGCGTCCGCGGAACGGCCGTGATCGTGGGCACGCTCGGCCAGAGCCCGATCATCGATACGCTGATCGCCGCCGGGAAAATCGACAGGCGCGACTTGCTGCAACGCTGGGAGGCGTATACGCAGATTGTCGTCGATCGCCCCACGCCGCAGATCGATCGGGCGCTCGTCATCGTCGGCGCCGATCGCCGTGGCGCGGTCTTCGGTACCTACGATGTCTCCGAGAAGATTGGCGTGTCGCCGTGGTACTGGTTTGCCGACGTCGCAACGGCGCATCGATCCAGCCTGTTCATCACCCGCGGCAGCGTGTCCGATGCGCCGAAGGTGCGCTACCGCGGATTCTTCATCAACGACGAAGACCCTGCCTTGAAGGGCTGGGCGACGAAGAAATTCGGTGGCGTCAATGCGAAGATGTACGCGCATGTCTTCGAGCTGGGCCTGCGCATGAAGGCCAACTATCTGTGGCCGGCGATGTGGGGCAAGGCATTCAATGTCGATGATCCCAACAACATGGTGCTGGCCGATCAGATGGGCATCGTCATGGGCACCTCCCATCATGAGCCGATGATGCGCGCGCAGAAGGAGTGGCACCTCAAGAGCATCCCCAACAGCGGCGGCGCCTGGGACTACACCCGCAATGCCGCCAACCTGCGCGCCTTCTGGAAGGGCGGCATTGCGCGAATGATGTCCAAGGGCGGCGGCCAACGCTACGACAGCCTGGTGACCGTCGGCATGCGCGGCGATGGCGACGAACCGATGGCCGAGAGCACGGCCAGCCATTTGCTGGAACAGGTTGTGGCTGACCAGCGCGCCATCATTGCCGATGTGACGAAGGCGCCGGCCGCGCAAACGCCGCAGGTGTGGGCGCTCTACAAGGAAGTGCAGGACTACTACGACCACGGAATGCAGGTGCCCGACGATGTCACGCTGCTGTTTTCTGACGACAACTGGGGCCAGATCCGCCGCCTCCCGGTCACCGACCTGCAGCGCGCCGGTGGGTACGGCGTGTACTACCACTTCGATTATGTGGGGGTGCCGCGCAACTACAAATGGATCAATACCAATCAGGTCGAAAAGATCTGGCAGCAGATGGATCTGGCCTATCGGCGCGGCGCACGGCAACTGTGGGTGGTCAACGTCGGCGATATCAAGCCGATGGAATATCCACTGAGCTTTTTCCTGAAGATGGCCTGGAATCCGGAAGCGATGACGCCCGGCGCACTTGCGGCGTATCCGCAGCAATGGGCACAGGAATCGTTCGACGCCGCGCATGCCGCACGCATCGGAGAGCTGATTACCCGCTACAGCATGCTGGTTGCGCGGCGAAAGCCGGAATTGATCGATCAGGACAGCTTCGCCCTGGGCGAAGGTGCGCCGGCCAAGCTGGATGGCGGCGAGTTCGGCGCAATCGTTGCGCAGTGGCAGGCGCTCGAGCAGCGCATGCTCGGCGTCAAGGCGAGCCTGCCTGCCGACCAGCAAGATGCCTATTACCAGTTGATCGAATACCCGATCGCGGCGGTTTCCAATCTGTACCAGCTCTATTACGCGGCCGCATGGAACAAGCGCCTGGCCGCTCGCAACGATGCACGTGCCAATTACTTCGCCGACATGGTCGAAACCACCTTCGAGCGCGACAAGGCCCTGACACAGCGCTACCACGCGCTCAACGGCGGCAAATGGGACGGCATGATGAATCAGGTCCACATGAGCTATGTGATCTGGAACGACCCGACCCAACAGTCCATGCCCTCGATCAGCCGCGTTGGCGGCGATACGCCGCCCGACCGGATCGCGCGCTCGATCGCATTCGCCCCGCCTGCCCCGCAAACGCCAGGGGTGCTCGCGCTCGAAGCGCCTATGTTCTCGCGGGTCATCGCCAACAAGGGGCTGCAATGGACGGCGATCCCCGCGCTGGGACGTACGCAAGGCGCCCTGGTCGCGCTGCCGCAGGGTCAGCCTGCCACCACGGCCGAAGACCGTGTCGCAGTGGAGTACGACGTGGTGGTCACCACGCCGGGCCCTGCGACGCTCGGCCTGTATCTTGCGCCCACACTGGATACGTCCAACCGCGGGCCGCTTCGCCTCGGCGTCTCCATCGACGACGGTCCGGTGACCACCGTCAATTGGGAGCTGCACCCGACCGGCGGGGCACAGAACACACCCGCCGAAAAAGCCTGGGCAACCGCGGTGCGGGACAATGCGGTGTTCGTCTCGGCGCAGATGGGCGCGTTGGCGAAGGGTCGGCACACGATCAAGGTCTTCAGAATCGACGACAACATCGTCCTGGAGAAGCTCGTGCTGAGCACCGTGCCGGTGCCTGCCTCCTATCTGGGGCCAGCGCCGACACGCTGACGCAAGCCAGCTGGAGAGCGTCGCAAGCGCGCTCCAGCCGCTTTCAGCCGTCTATTGCCGCCGCCAACACCGAGGCGGCGACCGGCCCGCGGACTCATCCGGGCAACCGGACCTCGACCCGATACACCTGCCCGCGCGCGATGTTGCCGATGCGCTGCTCCGGACAGAGCGCGCCATCGACCAGTACCTCCATCGCGGTGCGACCCGGCTCGCGCGTCAGCGTGACGTCGAAGTCCGCACCACGGAACTGGCGCCTCGCACGCGCGTGCGGCCAATGCGACGGCAGCTGCGGACGGATCGCCAGCGTATCGCCCTGCCCGACCAGTCCGAACAGGCCATCCAGCACGCAGCGATACACCCACGCCACCGTGCCGGTGTTGAACAGCTGGCTCGAGCGCCCGGCCGTGCGCGGGTATTGATGCCACGCGCCACGGTAGTAGTTGGGCAGCGACACCGGCAGGTGGCCGCGTTGCAGCACATCCTCGCGGGTCGGCCCCGGCAGCAATGCGCGCAGGATTTCCCAGGCGCGGTCGGCCTCGCCAATCTGGTACAGGCTGTACAGATAGAATGCCGCCGCGTGGTTGTACACCGCGCCGTTTTCCGCCGCGCCCGGCCACTTCTGGGTCAGCCGTCCTACGTCATCGCGCATGTGCGTGTACGCCGGCGCCAGCATCACCGGGCCATACGGTGTGTGCAGCTGCTCGCGCACCGCCTCCAGCAGCGCCGCACGTTGCTGTGCATCGGCAGTGCCGGCCAGCAGCGCGAAACTCTGCGGATTGAGATAGATGCGCCCCTCCACATCGTCGGCGATGCCGAAGCGCACCCCGTCGTCGGTGATGCCGCGCGCGTACCAGTTGCCGTCCCACAGCTCACGGTTGGCGTCGGCGTTGATGACGGCAACCGCCTCGCCGAATGCCTGCGCCTGCGCGCTGCGCCCTTGCGCGGTGCAGATCTCCGACCACAGGCGCACTGCATACGCGGTGGCCACGGTGAGCCAGCCGGACACGCCCTTGCCGCGCCAGCCGACCATGTTCATCGGGTCGCACCAGTCGCCCTGCGCGATGAAGCTCAACCCACGTGCATCGCGCGCATCCAGTAGCCACTGCATGGCCGCATCCAGGCGCTCGGCCACGCTCAGGCGCTGCCCGTCATGGGTTTCCACGAGCGTGTCCAGGATGCTGGTATCGCCGGTTTCGGCCAGATAGGCGCTCAAAAAGATCGGCAACCACACGCAATGATCGGTATGCGGCACCTGGTTGATGTATTTGAGCTCGGCGCCTTCCACCAACAAGATGCCGTCCGGCATTGCGCCGCTGGGCTCCTGCTGCGACAGGGCGTGCAACAGCGCCGCGCGTGCGGTGGCGGGCTGCAGGTAGGCCATGCCCATATGGTCCTGCAGATAATTGCGCGTCTGCGGATCGGTGGTCAGGCGATTGACGTCGCCGTGATAGAACACCTGGCGCGGCAACCAATGGTTGACCAGATTGTCCAGCGCCGCATCGGGTGTTGCGATCTGCACGCAGCCACGACCGGCCTGCAGATACTCCGCATATTCACGCGCCGCCTGGGCGAAACCGGCTTCGGAGAGATAGCGCGCACGCAGCGCAGCGATTTCGGCATCATCCTTGGCCGGCCCGAATGCGAAGCGATACACGCTGGCCGCATCGGCGTCCAGTGTCAGCCGGTATTGCAACGCGGCGGCAGGCGTTTCGTAGTGCGCATCGTGGTTGCCCAGCTGCTCGGCCTGCACGGCCGAAGGCGCGTGCAACCCGCCCTCGCCTTCGAATGCCATCTGCTGCGCGTCCCAGGCCACCGGCGTCTGCTCGTGCAGCAGGAAGGTGCAGTCCTTGAAATCGCGCTGGCGGAAGTAATCGTCCACCTTTTGATACGGCGCCACGCTACGGCAGACGATTGCGCCCAAGGCCGGCTCGTAACCGCCGGACTGATGCATCCACGACATGTAGCCGACCGGGAAATAGGCATACAGGCTCAGCCTGCGTGCGCGCCCGGACAGGTTGTGCACACGACATTCCCACAGCTCCACCGCATCGTCGGTGGGTAGAGACACGCACAACTCCACCACGATGTCGTCGTGGCGCACCCGCCAGCGCACATCGTGCTTGCCTGCAGAGAATTCAAACGCTTGCGGCTGCGCGCGCACCGGTTCATGCGGCACCGAGTACAACGCGCCGGTGTCTTCGTCCTTGAGATAGAAAAAGCGACCGGGATGATGCGCGTAGTACGGCTGCTCGGGCATCATGAAATTGCGCGCTTCCAGCATCGGCGCATGCGCGTATTTCGATGGCTCCGGCTGCATGAACTGGCCGGTGGCATAACCGCGGCAGGTCAGCTGCACCATCATGCGGCGGTTCCACAGGAAGCCGCCGGCATTGGGCATTGCAGTAGGGCTGTAGAGCGCATAGCGCGCACCATCGGCGCTGGGCGCCATCAGGCTGGACAGCGCATCGGACGTGGCGGGGGGCGTTGCAGACACGGTCAGGGGTGCTCCGGTTCGTCGCGCTTGCGCGCGGCCAGTTCGAGCTGGATGCGGTTCAACAGCCCGTCGTCCAGCGGATAAAAGCGCATGGTCCAGGCCGCCAGCAGCGCAACCGCGCCTGGAATCACTGTCAGCAACAGCACGATGCCGGTCAACGACCCGGTGGACTGCGCGGTATTGGCGACATAGCCCATTGCAGCCAGCACCCAGGCAATGCCGGCCGAGGCCAACGCCCCGCCGAGCTTTTGCGAAAACGTCGCCGCGGCGAACGTCATCGCCGTGGCACGGCGGCCGGTGCGCCATTCGGTGTAGTCGGCGCTATCGGCATACATCGAAAACGCCAACGGCGATTTCGGCCCCAGCGCCAGGCCGATCAGCATGTTCAAGACAAACACCGCCCACACCGCATCGGCCGGCACGAAAAACATCGCACAACTCAGCAGGCCAACAAGCACCATCAGCCAGAACATCAGCTGGCGCTTGTCCCAGCGCCGCGTCAGCAGCGGCGTGATGGCCGCACCCACGCCCAGGGCCACCGAGTAGCTGCCCAGAAACAGGCCGACCAGATCCGGACGTTGTACGTAGTACTTGAGGTAGTACACGCCCGCACCGCCGCGCATGGTGATCGTGATCATGATGATCAACGACAGCACGAACAGTACGCACCACGGTTTGTTCTGCAGCAGGTCGGCGATGTCACGACGAATCGGCGTGCGTTGTTGCGGCGGCGGCTGCACGCGTTCGCGCGTGGTCAGCGCCACGGTGACGAACAACGCCAGCGCCACTGCGCCATACAGCAGCATCGTGCGTTGCCATCCTAGCGCATCGTTGCCTGCGCCGAACCAGCGCACCAGGTCCATCGTGAAGTAATTGACCAACGTGGTCCCTGCAAATGCACCGATGAAACGCAGGCTGATCAGACCGGTACGCTGCTGGCTGTCGGCGGTGATCACGCCGGATAGTGCCGAGTACGGAATGCTCACCACCGTGTAGGCCAGCATCATCACCAGGAAGGTGATCGTGGCCCACCACATACGCCCATGCTGGTCCAGATCCGGCGTGGTGTAGGCAAGCACGCCGGCAGCAGCCATCGGCAACGCACCCCACAACAGGTACGGGCGGAACTTGCCCAGCCGGCTGCGCGTGCGGTCGGCCAATGCGCCCATCGCCGGGTCGGCGATCGCATCGGCGATCTTGGTCAACAGGATCATGGTGCCGACTGCAGCCGCCGGCAGGTGCATGGTGTCGGTGTAGAAGATCAGCAAGAACGCCGAGATGTTGGCCCAGTACAGATTCAGACCCAGATCGCCGGCACCATAGCCCAGCTTTTCGCGCCAGCGCAGGCGCGCCGATGCAGGAGACGTTGCGGGCGATGACGTCATCGACACACCTTCAAATGCGTTGTACCCGGCCGAGCACGCCGTTACGCTGGGTGCCCGCGCACCTGGCGAGGAGCGCCGACGCTACACCACGCATCGGCTGCCGCCAACGTGAAATCCATTCGAATGCCGAATCGATCCAGAGATATAACCTGACGTGATGGACACCGCCACACATGCCACGCCCGCGTCCGCTTCGCCGCTTGCCATCGTGGTGATGGGCGTGTCGGGCAGCGGCAAGACCACCATTGCACACGCGCTGGCAGCGCATTACCGCTTCCGTTTTCTGGATGCCGACGACTACCACAGCGTGGCAGCACGCGCGCAGATGGCGGCCGGCCAACCGCTCACCGACGCGATGCGCCTGCCGTGGGTAGAACTGCTATCGGCCAAGCTGCGCGATTGCGTACAGGCAGGCGAATCGGTGGTGCTGGCCTTCTCCGGTTTGCGCAGCGCGCATCGCCAACTGCTGCGCAACAGCGGCGTGCCGATGCGCTTTGTGTTCCTGCATGCGGCCCCGCACGTGATCGCCGCCCGCCTGAGCAACCGCGCCGGCCACTTCATGCCACCCACATTGCTCGACAGCCAGCTGCAGACATTGGAGCTGCCGTTGGACGAAGCGGACGTGGTGTCGGTGGACGTGGACGCCAGCGTGCCAGCGGTTGTGCAGGATGCGATCGCACAGCTAGCCGCGATCGATCCCGCTGCAGTGCAACACGCTTCGCGCGCGTCGGAGCGGGTGTAAGCGGACGCAGACCATTTGCGTGATGCGTGCAGTGGGTGCCGTCTAGGCGTCGTGCGTTGTGCGTTGTGCGTTGTGCGTCGCGAGGCTGCCGCTTCCGTGTCGAGATGGATACCTGCAGCGATGCGCGGCGCGCAGCCGCACGACCGCACGCCGCTGCGAAGTGCGCGCATCTGCAACGCGCCATGCCCTTCTCCCGCCGGAGAAGGTGTCCCGAAGCGACGGATGAGGGTACGGCCACCCGCATCGCGCATCCCGCCACCGCCGCACGCGGCACGACAAGCAACGCGCAATGCAATCGGCCACAGCGCCGATCCCAAACGCCCCATTCGGTACATACCGCAGGACGCTGCCATCGACCGGAGACGCTGCGCACCGGGTTCTCCTCGCGCCCTTCCCCATCGCGTCCATCCGTTGCAAAGACCCACCACACAAGGTTGCGCAACATTTCCTGGTTACTTCTTGCAAACCGCCGTCATCGGCGCATCCTCGGCCAAGCCCGCATCAATCATTTTTTCTATCGCAACCCAGGAAATAGTGATGAATCATCACGATTTGTGCGAATAACGAACCGATTGAACGTAAATTTTTCAAGCTGGTCGCACCAGATGCAAACGGACCCGACCGCTGTCTGAATGCAGCGCCGCGCAGGTGTTGCGCAGTCACGTCAATCGTCCATCGTTCGGTCAGCAGATCCGGGGGGATCCAGCGCTTCCTTCCATCTAGGACATGCCGTGATGACCAATCCCAAACGCCGTTTGCGATTTTGCAGTTTGACGCTCGTTCCTTGCCTGCTCGTCAGTGCCGTGGCTTTCGCGCAGTCTGGCGCCACCACCGCGCAACAGCCGGTATCGTCCCTGGATACCGAGGCATTCGCACGCTCCGGCTAGGTCTGGCGCAGCTTCGGTCAAGACCTTCCCTTCGCCAGCCCCACCAACTGGACCACCGCCGGTGGCGGCTACTTGAACTCGCGTTTCGCACCGGGCGAGTGGAAGATCAATCGCACCACCGCCAAGACGCTCAAGCCGGCGTGGACGCTGACCACCACCGGCGACATCTCGGCCACGCCCAGCGTCGAAGGCGGCACCCTGTATGTGCCCGACTGGGGTGGCACGCTGTATAGCGTGGACACGCAAACCGGCAAGCCGAACTGGCAAGCCAAACTGTCCGATTACACCGGCAACGCCAACTCGGTGACGCGCAACACGCCGGCCATCAGCGCCAAGAGCATCATCGTTGGCGACCAGGTCGCCGGCACCTTGCTGGCGCTGGACAAGAAGACCGGCAAGCTGCTGTGGAAGACCACGGTGGAAGCCAACCCGCAGGCGCGCGTCACCTCCTCGCCGGTCATCTACGGCAACCGCATCTACGTCGGCGTCTCCTCCGGCGACTGGGGCAACCTGGCGGCCAACCACACCTTCAGCTTCCGCGGCAGCGTGGTGGCGGTGGATCTGAACACCGGTAAGAAGGTATGGCAGTTTTACAACGTGCCCGAGGGTTACACCGGCGCATCGGTGTGGGGCCAGGTGGCCATCGACCCGATCAACCGTCGCCTGTATTTCGGCACCGGCAACAACTACAACATTCCGCAGGGCGTGGGTAACTGCATTTCAAACGCGCGCTCCTATCGCGGTAGCGAACTCACCGTGCAGGATGAGCTCAACTGCATGGCGCCGGACAACTACGTCGATTCGGTGATTTCGTTGAATCTGGATACCGGCAAATTGATCTGGGCCAACCGTGCACAGGGGTACGATGCGTGGAACCTGTCCTGCATCGTGGCGCCGACCAACGGTCTGTGCCCCAACACGCAGGCAACCAACCTGACCGGCCCGGATTACGACTTTGGCGGTGCCGGCGTGCAACTGTTTGCCGTGCCGCGCAACGGCAGGTTGCAGCAGTTGGTCGGCGCTGGTCAGAAGAGCGGCATCTACTGGGCCTTCGACGCCAAGACCGGCGCCAAGGTCTGGTCGACCCAGGTCGGCCCCGGCGGCACCACCGGTGGCGTGGAATGGGGTACCGCGTTCGACCCGTACAAGTCGCAGATCTACGTGGCCATCAACAACAACTCCAACGCCACCTATACGTTGGGGCCGGCGAACGTGCAGACCCATAACGGCGGCTCGTGGGCCGCGCTGGACGCGGCAACCGGCAAGATCAAATGGCAGGTCAAGGTGCCCGGCATCAACCCGGTGAATCCGACCGTGCCGGCGGGCGGCCAGGGCTCGCTGACGGTGTCGCCGAACCTGCTGTATGCCGGCTCGATGGCCGGCAATATGGTGGCACTGGACGCCGACACCGGCGCCGCCGTGTGGAACTACAACGCCAGCGGCTCGGTGATCAGTTCGCCGGCCATCGCAAACGGCGCGCTGTATTGGGGCGCCGGCTACGGCCGCTTCAACTTCGGCACGGCGGCCACCGGCAACCAGCTGACCAAGTTCGTGCCGGACAACGCAGCAGCCAAGTAAGCGGAGTCTGCAGGACGGCAGTGACGCGTCCTGTCTGCAACACGACACTGCCGCCTTCGGGCGGCAGTGTCTTTCAGTGATTGTTGTTGGGCTGGTATGGCTGCAGGCGCTGCACGGCGTGAGCCGCAATGCGGTGCGGGATCGTCTGCAGCGATGACGCTGCGTCCACCCGCCAAACACGGCGCGGCAAACTAAACGTCGCCAGTGGTTGCCAGGCGGGTACGGACGGCGTGCAGCAACCGCAGCGTCCACATGCCATGCCGGACGAGCAGAGGCCACACCCGCCGAGTGACTGCTAGTGGCTGCGCACACTCAGTTGTAGCTGCTCCAAGCTCCCAGCTACAACCGCGTGACCTGGCATAGGCGAATCTGCCCTGCTTCCAGGCCGTGTGCCTCGGCCGCACGCCGGCGCAGCGCGCTCACCAGCGCGGCTGCGTCCAGTTCACCATCGGCCGGCACGTCCACGCTATGCGCCAGTTGCCCCCATAGCACCGGCCGACCATCGCAGTAGCCCTCGTAATCGGCGAAGTAATGCAGCTGGCGCCGCTCAGGTCCCGACGTGGACATCGCCTTGAATCTCCGTGCAGCCCAGATGTTCCAGCGCGATCTCCAGCCCCAACAGATAGCTCTGCGCGCAGTAGCCACGCACCGTGGCGATGCACTGCCCCAAACCGTGCGGCAGGCAGCGTTCCGGACGGTCCACGCTGTCGTCGTGCGTTTCGACATAGGGGTAAGGCAATTGGCTCAACACGCGATGCAACCGCGCACTGTCCACGCAGCTGCCCGGATCGATCAGCGCAATCTCCATCCGCGCCTGGCCGGCCACACGCAGCGCATCCAGCAGTTCCTGTTCCGAGCCACAGGCACGCAAGGCCACCGTCTTGCCCGCGTCCCCGGCACACGCCACCAATTGGCGAATGACGGCGCGCGGCAACGGCTGTGGCCCACGCACCAGCGGCATGGCCGCCTCCGGCCCGCGCATGATCATGATCGACATGGCGACCTCCTCAGGCAGCAACGCGCAGTGGCGCGTGTATCGGTGGCAGACACCGCGCGGCAATGCCGAGCGACATCGCATATGCACGCGGCGCATCGTGCGGCGTGATCACCACTGCCAATGGCGCATGCTGCGCATGCAGCCACGGCTCCAGTTCCTGATCGGCATCGGTATGCAGCTCGATATACGGCGTGGGCAACGCGTCCACGGCAGCACGCAAGGCCCGCGCACAACTGCGCTCGGACAAGGGGAGATCGCCCGAATCCAGCAACACCAGCTCCACCTCGGCATCGCCACCGGCCGCATGCAGCTCGGCAATCAAGCGATCCACATCGGCACACGCCAACGTGCGCAACGCACGCCCGGCACACGCAGGCAATGGCATCGGCATCAACGGCGCCGGATCGGCCTGAGGACCGCGCAAAATCAGGATACACATCGTGTTCGGCTCAACGCACCACAGTGCGGGAGTGCCAAGGTAGGCCCGGCGGGCATAAAGGAGCTATTCGCGCGCCGGGGCGCGAGCATAAAGAGTGCGTAACGGCGTGTTTTCCATCAGTAGACACAACCCAACGCGCCATCGATGCCGATGCGCAGCGCAGGTAAAGCAGATGCAACCGATGTAATCCTCTACCCATGCAACGAGCGCTGCACGCGAACGGCGGCAGACATCATCGGTCGCCAGCAGTTTCTGCCGGCTCACCGTCGCCTACTTCTCCCGCCGCCAGTTCACCGACCCCTTGGTCTCGATGGTGCTGGATTCGGCTTCGATATCGAAGCCGCGGCTGAGCAGGTACTTGAGCGTCAGTACCGAGCCGCCGCCGACCATCGACACGCCGTAGCCGACGTAGAGTTTGGGCGAGAGATATTTGCCGAAACCCACCACCGAGCCCAGCGTGCTTGATTGACTGACGCCGGCTTCGTCCAGGCCGAGCTTGGCGCCGATCTGCGAGGCGATCAGGCTGCTGCCGGCCGATAGCGCCGCCGAGGCGGCGCTGACCTGCTGGGTTTCGTCGCTGCTGGCAGTGGACAGCCCGCGGCCGAGGACCAGGTACGAAAGCGCCTCCGATTGCGACATCGCCGGCTCGGACCACACATCGGCACGCGGCGATTCGGCGCGGCCGCTGACGTCGATGCCGGCGGTGACATCGCCGATCTTGCGTTCGGCGCGCAGGCTCACGCGCGGGTCGGAAACGATGTTGTTGTTCCAGGTCAGCTGGCCACGGGTGATGGTGAGATCCTGGCCATAGGCCTTGTAGCGCCCACGCACATCCAGCCCGCCATTGGCGGTCATTTCGCGGCCAGGGCGCGCGCGGATCTGCATCTGCCCGCTCAGTCCACCCTTGAGGCCGAAGCCGCTCATGTTGACCTTGTCGCCGAGCACGATGGCCAGGTCCATGTCCAATGGCGATGCGGGCGTTTGTTCCGGGTCCACCGGGTCCAGCACCACCACGTCTTCGGACACCGAGGTGCCACGGTCCAGGCGTTCCAGGTCGATGTCCGCTTCGGGCACGGTGACCTTGCCGCGCAACTGCATGGTGTTGTCGGTAATGCCGAACTGCATGTCCGGGTTGGCGATGATGCGCAACTCGCTGGTGTTGTAGGCCAGCACGTTGTCGCCGCGGATATTGAGCAGCAACGGGGTGCTGGTTCCGAACCACGACAACCCACCATCGACGGTGAGCGTGCCGGGGCCGGACTTGGCCGAGGCGGTGATCTTGGCCGAGCCGTCCGGCAGCGCATCGAAGCGGCCCTTGCCCTCGCTCAGCGTCAAACCCATCGACGGGTATTCGGCAGTGAAATCGCTCAAGGTGGCATCGCCGCCGAGCAGCGGTTTGTCGCGGGTGCCGCGCAGGCTCACGTGGCCCTCGACCAGCCCCTTCGGCCGCACCACGTCGGCAATCACCAGCTCCAGCCAGTACAGCCGCGACATGTTCAGATACAGCTCGCCGTTGAGCGGCGCGTACGCATCCCAGCCGGTATTGAACTTGGCATCGACAAAGCCGGCGCCCTGGAAACCGATACCGAGCTTGCCCTGGATCTGTTGCTGGGTGAAATCGGCCTGCACGCTGAATTGGTCGTAGCGCAGCAACTCGCCGCGATTGGGATTGCCGGCCACTGCCGCGTAGCGGGTTTCGCCCAAGCGAATGCCGCCTTCGGGCGAGGCGATGCGCAGGCTGCCTTCCCAGGCGTTGCCGCGCGGCTTGAAGCTGCCGTCCAGCGACAGTTCGCCGCGCAGATAGATCTGCCGACCTTCCTGCTTGGGCAGCCACGGCTGCACCAGCGACAGCGGCAATGCGTCGCCGTGCACCACCATGCCCTCGCGCGGCCAGTTGGCGCTGGCGCACAGCGCGCCGCCGGTGGCCGCGCCCAGGCAGGTGTCGGACAAGGTAAACGCGGCGCCATCGGTGCTGAACTGCGCCGGTTTGCGCAGCGCCCAGGCATCGCCCTTGGCCGGTGCGATGCGCAGCGTGGCGACCTGCCCCTGCCAGCGCTCGCCGTTGCGCCGCACATCGCCCTGCAGGGCGACGCTGGCCATGCTGTTGGCGATGTCCGCATCCAGTCGCAAGGCCTCCACCGCTCCGCGCGCCTGCACGCGCACGCTATCCAGCACCACACCGGCTTCGATGGCGGTGCCTTGCAGGGCCAATTGCCCGTCGCTGCCGCGCCACGGCAGCCGGCCACGCAGGCTGATGCTCTGCGCGCTATAGGTGTCCCAACGCAGGCCGTTGCCGGCAATGTCGGCGGTGATGTCGGGTGCGTCGCGCTTGCCGCTGACCTGCAGCTGCCCGCGCACGATGCCGGTGGCGCCAGGCAGCACGTCGTCCAGCTGCAACGGCTGCAGCTGCGCGGCGATATCGAGCTGGTCGCCCACCTTGCCCTTGGCGTTGATGCGGCTATTCCCCAGCGCCAGTTGCAATTCGCCTTCGCCCTGTTCGCCGCGCAACGCGAACTTGCCGTTGCCCGACAGCGCGCGTTGACGCAGCTGCCCGGTCAGGCTGGGTATCTCTGCAGTGGCCTCGAACCCCGGCGAGACACCGCCGGCAGGTGCCGGCAATTGGCGACCCTTGGACGCGATCTTGCCGGACAGGTTGCCGTTCCAACCCGGCGCGAAATAGCCCGGGTCGAACTTGGCCAGTTGCGCGCTGACATCCCATTGCAGCTCCGGCGCCCAGGCCACTTCACCGCTGAGATCCAGCGCGCCCCCCGGCGTTTTTGCCTGCACCTGCTTGAGCTGTGCACGTTGGTCGTTGCCGCGGCTGTCGAAGACCAGCTCGGCCTGCTGACCATCGCGCTCCAGGGAGGCGCGGCCGATCGCGGCCCAGGCCTTCAAGGTGCCGGCCACGCCCAGGCGTGCGTCTTGCAACTCCACCGGCACCAGCGGCGCGTCCGGCGTGGCCGGATCCGCGGCCGGGATGAAGCGCAGGCCGCTGGCGTTGACCGCAAACCGGAAACTCGGATTCTGGGTGTCGCGGAAATCGGCGGTGCCACGCAGTTGCGTGCGGCCTTCGAAGGTGTCGATCACCAACGGTTCGACAGTGAGGACCTGCTCGGCCAGGCGGACATGCGAGGGTTGCAGCGTGGCGCTCAGCTCTCCTTGCTTGAGGCTGCCGTGCAGATCGGCGTTGCCGCCCTTGCCGGACGCCTGCAGGTTCAGCGCGATCGGCGTGGCCGGCGGGTTGGCTTGCCCCTCCGCGGCCGGAATCAACAACGAGGTATCCAGCGCCTCGGTCACGGCCTTGAATGCCCAGGTCGGGTCATCGCGGCCGGTGAACACCAGGCTGGCCTGCAGCGGCGCCGGCGCCCGGCCGGCAATGGCCACTTCCATCTTGTCCAGATCCCCGCGTGCCACCAGCCCCAGGCTGGCCGGGGTGCGCCCGCGTGCGGCCGGCAGCACGGCAGTGGCAGTCAGATCGGCACGGTAGTCGTCGTTGGGCAGGTAATCGCCGTGCAGGCGGAAGTCGCCCATGTCGGTGTCGATCACCAGATCGCGCGTGCGCAGCTCGCCGGTGGCGACCTCGAGCCCGCCCTGCACCTTGTGCAGCACGATCATCGGCTGCTGCAGCTGGGTGATGCGCAGGTTCTGCACATCGATCCTGTCGGCCTGGATCGCCAGCGGCACGTTGATCTGCGGCAGCGACTCGGGCCAGCTGGGCAGGGTGAACGGTTCCTCGCTCTTGCCCAGGTTCAACGTGGCATTGCTGACCTGCACCGCGTCCAGCTGCAGCTTGCGCCCCAGCAGCGGGCGCAGGTCCGGCTCCAGATACACGCGTTCTGCAGTGAAGTGGATGTCCTGATAATGGAAGTCCACATCGCGCAAGGTCAGCGGGCCGGCCACCGGGCCTTCGACGGTGCCGTAGGTAAACGTGGCGCCCACCGGCAGGCGCGCCACGACCTGCGCCAGCAACACCTCGCGCCCGGCCACGGTCTGCAGCAGCCAATAGACCGCGATCAAGGCCAGCAACACCAGCCCGAGCACGGTCAGGCCCGAGCCCACCCAGAACCGGCGCCGGCGATAGAAGCGCGGACGCGGTGCCGGCGGCGTAGGGGAAGGTGCGCTCACAGGTTGGCCCCGATATCGATGTAGAGCTGAAACTGCGAGTCGGGATCGTTCAAGCCATGTGCGATATCCACCCGCACCGGGCCCACCGGCGAGCGCCAGCGCAGGCCGAAGCCGACGCCGGTATGCCAGTCGGGCCGGTCATCGAAGGCGCTGCCGCCATCGACGAACACTGCCCCGCCCCAAGGGCCGCCCTTGAGGTAATGCTCGTACTCGGCACTGGCGGTGACCACGTTCTTGGCACCCAGCGCGAATTCATCGGGCTTGGGCGTACGCGGGCCGACTTCGCGAAACGCATAACCGCGGATGCTGTTCGCGCCACCGGCGAAGAAGCGCAGGCTCGGCGGCATCGCCACCAGGTCGCTGGTCCAGGTGGTGCCACCTTCGCCGCGCAGGATCAACCGGCTGTTGTCGCCGGCGCCCAGAAACCAGCGCAGCTGGCCGTACAGCTGGCCGAAGTTGGTATCGGAGCCGGCACCTTCGGCGCCGCCGCGGATGAACATCTGCGCCGACACGCCGCTGCGCGGAAACAGCCGGTCGTCGACATTGACGTAGTTGGCCTGCAACTGCGGATAGATCAGGGTGGAGGTCTCGTACACCGCGCCTTCGAAATCGTCGCCGCTGCTGAAACGCCACCGCTCGCGCAAGGCGTTGATCGAGGCGATCGCGCTCCAACGCTCGTTGATCTGGCCGCTGCGGCTGCCGGTGAATTTGACGTTGCGCAGGTCGATGTAATCGGTCTGCTCGTCGTACAGCCGCGCCGAGGCGGTGTACCAGCCATCCAGCCAACGGAACGCCGGCACGCGGTAACTTGTCGTCAGGCTCTTGCGGTTCTGCGCGTAATCCAGCTGCGTGTCCATCTTGTGGCCGCGCGAGTTCACGTAACGCCGCTCCACGCCACCGCGCACACCGGCACCGCTTTCGCTGCCGTAGCTCAAGCCGGCGGTGTAGACCGTGCGCTTGGCGCGGGTAAGTTTGACGTCCACCGGCACGCGGCCCTGGTCGTCGGCTTCTTCGGGCTTGGGCTGGATATCGATGGTGCTGAAGTAATCCAGCTTGGTCAGCGACTCGCGTAGCCGATCCAGCTTGCCTTCGTGGTAGTAGCTGCCCTCCTCCCAGTACACCAGCGGTTCGAACAGACCGTCGCGGAAGTAGTCGTAGTCGAAGCGCACCTTGCCCATGTCGTAGCGGCGGCCGCTGTCCCAGTTCAGATCGATGTCGGCCGCATGCTCGGCACGCGTGATCGCAACGCGGCGCTGGGTGAAGTCGGCATCGAAGTAGCCACGCTCGGCCAGGCGCCGGGTGATGCGCACCTTGCTGGCTTCGTATTGCGGATGGCTGAAGACCTGGCCCTCGCGCGGCTCGAACTGCTTGAGGTCCTGGCCCAGGTAGCGGTCCTGCTCGGCCCAGCCGGTGATCGAGATATGCGAGGTGCGCACCCGCACCGGCTCGCCACGGTCCACCGTGATCACCACGGTCACCCTGTCGCCGGCGCGCGGTGCGGCCAGCGTAATGGTCGGCGAGTAATAGCCAAACGGCTCCAGCGCCTCACGCGTCTGCCGCTCGGCCTGTGCCAACAGATATTCCAGACGCGATTCGCCCTGCTCCTTGCCCCCGGCCTCATACAGAGACAGGGAGACCTGGATGTTCTCGATCATCTCGGCGTCGTCGCCGCCGTCCAACCCCTTGATTTCGATCTTGTCGATGGTTGCCCGAGCAACCGCTTGCAGCGGAACGAACAGGGTGCACAGCAAGGAAAGAGCAAACGCGACTTTAAGCATCGTCAAAGGATACCCAGCCTCGGCGTGAAGGGACAAAAAATCTAGGCAAGCGCGACTATACGGGGGCCGAGTGAAGTGGTTACAGTCGGCGTTTTGTTAACGTTTCGTTGGCATCGATTGCGAGCGGCCCTCCAATTGCTGCTCGCCCGTTTACACCTTGAGAGAGAGGTCCGTTTCATGAAGCGTCGTTTGCTGGTTACCGCCGTATGCACCGCCCTGACGATGCCATCGCTTGCGATGGCACAGGACCAAGGTAACGTGACCCAGTTGGACAAGGTCACCGTGACAGGTTCGTTGATCCCCCGCTCCCAGATCGAAACCGCGACCCCGGTGTTTTCGATCACTGCCCAGGACATCCAGCGCCGCGGCTTCAAGGACGTCTACGACGTGCTGCGCTCGCAGCCGATGGCCACTGGCTCGGTACAGGACGGTCAGTTCAGCGGCGGCTTTACTCCGGGCGCCAGGTCGTTGAGCCTGCTCGGACTGGACCCGGGCTTCACCCTGGTGCTCATCGATGGCCGGCCCATGGCCGACTACCCGCTGCTCTATAACGGCCAAAGCAACTTCGTCGATCTGGCCAGCGTGCCGGTCGGCATGGTCGAGCGCATCGACGTGGCGCCCGGCAACCAGTCCTCGATCTACGGTTCCAGCGCCATCGCCGGGGTGGTCAACATCATCCTGAAAAAGCGCATGGACGGCGTGCAGATGAACTACCGCATGGGCACCTACGATGGTGGCGGCGGCAACAACCAGCGCTTTCAGCTCACCGGCGGCAACGAGATCGGCGGTGCCAATATCGTGTGGGGCTGCAGCTCAATAATCAGGACCCGATCTACGGTTTTCAGCGGCGCGATTTCGATTCCACCAACGACAACCCGGACCCGACCCTGCGCTACGGCTCGCGCATCGCGCTGCACAACACACCGCGCACCTACATCGACCCCGGTGCCGACAACTGCGCCGCGCTGGGCGCGCTGTTCAACGGTTCGGTGCAATACGACAACCGTGCCAACCGTGGCAATTTCTGCAGCAGCCGTGCCGAGCCTGGCTATGCCAGCATCCTCAACAAGGAGCGCAGCGCCAGCGGCTATGCCAACCTGAGCTATGCATTCAACGACAACACCGAGCTGTATTCGACCCTGCTGCTCAACCGCACCAAGGTCGAAGTCAACAGTGGCTCGCAGTTCTGGCAGGCCTCTTCTGACACCGGCGGTCTGTTCTACAACCAGGACAGCCAGCAGCTGGAAAGCTATCAGCGCATCTTTGCGCCGGAAGAAACCGGCAATCTGAATTTCAACAATCAGCGCCAGACCGCCGATTCCTACAACATCGCAATTGGCCTGAAGGGCGGCCTGGGCGCCAGCAACTGGACCTACGATGCCTATTACGCCCGTTCGGAATACCGCATCGACAGCCGCCAGCAATGGCCGCTGGCCGATCGCATCGAAGACTTCTTCCGCGAACAATTCCTTGGCGCACCGCAAGGCGAGTATTACGGCTACCCGATCTACTCGCCCAACGATGCCAACTTCTATCGCGCGTTGACGCCGGCGCAGTACCGCAGCTTCAACGACGAAATCCGTACCAAGTCCAGAACCTGGACCCAGAACGTCAACCTGCAGCTGACCAACACCGAGCTGTTCAACCTGCCGGCCGGCGCTGTTGGCATCGCCGGCGTGTTGCAGGCAGGCAATCAGTACTGGACCAACCCGACCGACCCGCGCGTCATCGCCGGCGACTTCTATCAGCTGACCGGCACCCAAGGCAGCGGCAAGCGCGACAACTGGGCGGCCGCCTTCGAAACGCGGATCCCGATCCTGAGCACGTTGACCGCCAACCTGTCTGGTCGCTACGACGACTACAAGAACCAGGGAGGCGGTGGGGATTCCAAATTCACCTACAAGGCGGCACTGGAATTCCGCCCGATCGACTCGCTGCTGTTTCGCGGCAACTACGCCACCGCCTTCAAGGCGCCGGACATGGCCTTCAGCTTTGCCGGCGACAGCGGCTTCTTCCAGGGCGTCAACGATTACTACCGTTGCGCGGTGGAAGAACCAGGCGTGCCGATCGCCGATTGCACCTACGCTGGCACCACGATTTCAGGACGCCGCGCCGGCAATCGCGACCTGAAGTCGATCACGGCCAAGTCCTGGGGCGCCGGCGTGGTGTGGTCGCCAAGCGCACGCTTCAGCGTCAATGCCGACTACTACAACATCAAGATCGACCAGAAGGTCAGCGATCTGAGCACCGACAATCTGCTGCAGACCGAATCGGCGTGCCGCCTAGGCAGCCTGGACATCAATTCGCCTACCTGCGTGGACGCGCTTTCGCGGATCGATCGCACCGGGCCCGATGCACCGGTGCCCAATCGCCTGAGTAGCATCCGCATCAATCCGGTGAATATTTCCAACGAGGAAATCTCCGGTGTGCTCACCAAGGCGACGTACAACCTGGCGACCGAATCCTGGGGCCTGTTCGTGTTCGACGCGCAGTACAACGTGACCCTCAAGCACGAAAGCCAGCAATTCCCCCAGGACCCGGTACGCGACCTGCTCAGCGAACCGTTCTTCTCCTCCGAGTTCCGCACCATCGCCAATGCCTCGGTCACCTGGCAGAAGGATGCGTGGACGACCACCTTGTTCGGCCAGCGTTACGGCCGCACACCGAACCTTCTGTCGCAGCAGAGTACCGACGGCTACGCAGTGGAAGGAGCACGCAAGGTCGGCGCGTGGACCACGTTCAATGCAACGCTGACTACGCGATCAGCGACGATATCTCGCTGACGGCAACGGTCAACAATCTCGCCAATACCCGTCCGCCCCGTGGCCGCACCTACACCAGCTACCCGTACTACAACATCTTCAACTACACCGGCTACGGCCGTTCCTACATGCTGGAATTGAACTGGCGCTTCGGCGCGCATTGATCCACAGCACTGTGCATGCGTACCTCCAGCGGCAGCCAATACGGCTGCCGCTGGCGTTTTTGGACCGTGAGGCAGCTGCGGCACTGTTGCTCGCCTGCATGCCAGAGCACGCAGTAACGGCGTTGCGCAAGCAGACCCGGCTGGCGCAACCGCTGTCCATCGGGGCGACTGCTTCGGCGCGCATCGAACTGGAGGCCGATGAAACGTGCTCGCAGCGCGTCTAGTGCGCCGCCCAAGACCTAATGGCTGCTGTCAATGCACGCCAGCATCGATCAGACCCGCCTGCCACAACGCCTGCCGCAAAGGCTCCAGCTGGACTGCATAGCGGCGCCATTCCTCCACGTTGCGGCTGTGCACGCCCTCGCGCACCTGCACGCTGCTCAGCGTGGCCGACGCTGCGGCATTGCGCGTGATGTCGATCTGCCCCGGCTCGATGTCCAGCCCGCAATGTGCCATCAACTGCTGCAGCACCGTGGATGGATCGCGCACCATCTGCGCGTAGTCCACATCGATCACCCGCCCCGGCAAGGCAGCGCGCCATTGCGCCATCAAGCCGTGATACGCCCGATAGTGACGCGCCAGTGTGTGCAGGTCGTAACTGTAGGCATACGAATCGCCGAACAGCGCGCGGTAATTGGAAAAACATACCGCCATCGGCTCGCGCACCAGGTGCACGATCAGTGCACCCGGCAGTGCGCGCGCAATCGCGCCGATCGCCACCGCATTGGCCGGCAATTTATCGATATACCAGCGCGCCGATCCGGCACGCCACTGCGTTTGTTGCAGATACCGCGCGCCAATCTGCGCATAATCCAGCGAGGGCAGCGCCTGCAACAGCGGCGCGTCCAGCAGACTGCGCCCGGCCTGATCGGCGCCCCAACGCAACTGATGACCGAAGTCGTTCAATTCGCCGGCCGAAACGACCTGCGAATGATTGCCCAGCATGCGCTCCAGCACCGTGGTGCCCGAGCGCGGCAGGCCGAGCACGAAGATCGGCTGCGGACCTTGTACGGCACCGGTGCCTTGCGCTGCGAACACGCCCCGCGCAGCCAGGTCACCCAGTTGCGCGTACAGCGCTGCCTCGGCATCGGCATCGGCATCGGCATCGGCATCGTGGCGCAGACGTGCATGCATCACTGCATTGCCGTGCTGCAGCGCATCCCAGGCGGCAGCGGTGTCGCCCAGGTCCTCCAGCTCCTTGTACAACGCGAAGGCCAGCCCGGCACGATCTTCACTATCGGGTTTGGCGAGCTGCAATTGCTGACGTAATTGCGCGACATGGTTGCTGCCGGTGGTCTGACGGCGCAGCCGCGCACGCGCGAGCGCTGCACGGCCGTAGCCGGGCGACAGCGCCAGGGTCTGCTCCAAGGCCTGCGCCGCCTCATCCAGGCGCCCATTGAACTGCAGTTGCACCGCAAGAAAAAAACGGAAGTCCGGACCATCGAATCCGCACGCCTGTGCGCGCTGCATCATCGCCAGTGCCTCGACGTGTTCGCCCAAGGATTGGTGCACGTGTGCAAGCAAAGCCAAGGTCGCGTCGTCGCGGCACTGCATCACCGAGGGATGCCGTAGCAGCGCGTGCAGCACGCGATGTTCGCCCACGCGCAACAAGGCCTGCGCCACACGGCAACGCATCGCCACATCGTCGCCCACATCGCGAGCGGCCAGCTGGAGTTGCGTCACGGCCTCGCGCATGCGGCCGTTGGCCAACACGGTGCCGGCCAGCAGCACGCGTGCAGCCACATGCGTCGGTTCCACCTCCAGCAGCGCCTGCAATGCAGACGCTGCCACGCCCAGGTCGCGCCGCGCCAACGCGGCCTGGGCGGCCTGCCAGTGCAGCGCGCCCGCCGACCTGGACATCAGCTGGATAGGTGCTCGATGGCGGCGACGCTGCCGAGGCGGTCGCCGAGCTTCTTCAGCAGTGCGAGCCGGTTGGCGCGCAGCTGCGGGTCGTCGGCATTGACCATCACGCCGTCGAAGAACGCATCCACCTGCGGGCGCAGGCGCGCCAGGCGTGCGAGCACGGCGACATAGTCATGGCGGTGCAGCGCATCGCCGGTGTCGCCGATGGCCGCTTCCACCGCTTCGGCCAGGGCTTGTTCGGCCGGTTCGCGCAGCAGGCTGGTGTCGATGTCACCGGGGATCTCGCCCTCGACCTTGCGCAGGATATTGCGGATGCGCTTGTTCGCCGCGGCCAACGCGTCGGCTTCGGGCAACGTGGCAAAGATGCCGATGGCATCGATGCGGCGGTCGAAGTCGTAGAGGGAGGCGTGGGTCGCGCCCGGGTGCGCTCCTACGTTGGTCGGTGTCGGCACGGCTTCGGACGTGACGGAGAACAATGCGGCGACCGCGTTGAAATGCGTTGCAGGTACGCCCTTGTCGGCGTAATAGCCGCGTAGGCGGTCGAGGATGAAGTCGAAGATTTCGGCATCTTGGCCAGACTGTGCCAGCGCCGTGTGTGCTTCCTTCTCGACAGATTTCGGCAAAGCAGCTCCTGCGTCCTTGGCTTTACTTAGCGCAGCTTCTGTCTTGAGTGTTTGCCTGGCACTGGCCTGAACATTGATCTGATTTCTTGCCTCAACAAGCAGCTTCTTCAAATCCAGATCAAACCCACTCTCAATCACCGTCCGCGCCAACCCCAACGCATTGCGCCGCAGCGCGAACGGGTCCTTGTTGCCGGTCGGCTTCAACCCGGCCGCAAAGCCACCGGCCAAGGTATCCAGCCGTTCTGCAATCGCCAACACCTTGCCCAGCGGCGACAGTGCGATGTCGTCGCCGGCAAAACGCGGTTGGTAGGCCTCATCGATGGCCAGCGAAATCTCGCTCGGTTCGCCGGCGGCCTCGGCGTAATGGCGGCCGGCAATGCCCTGCAATTCCGGGAATTCGTTGACCATGCGCGATTGCAGATCGTTCTTGGCCAATTCCGCAGCACGCCGTGCCTGCACCGGGTCGGCACCGATCTGCGGTGCAATCGCCTCGGCCAGCGCCGCCACGCGCGCGACCTTGTCGGCCACGGTGCCCAGCTTGGCCTGATAGGTGACGCTGGATAGGCCTTCGCCCATCGCCTGCAGGCCCTGCTTGAGATCTTCGTCGAAGAAGAACTTGGCGTCGGCAAAGCGCGGACGGATCACGCGCTCGTAGCCCTTGGCCACTTCGGCCACGTCCTTGGAGTGGATGTTGGCGATGCCGATGAACTGCTCGGTCAAGGTGCCGCCGTCGTCCAGCACCGGGAAGAATTTCTGGTTGATCTCCATGGTTTCGATCAGCGCTTCCTGCGGCACCGCCAGGAAATCGCGTTCGAAACTGCACAGCACCGCCGCCGGCCATTCGACCAGGTTGACCACCTGCTCCAGGTTGTCGTCGCTGATGCGTGCGCTGCCGCCGGCCTGCCTGACGGCCGCCTGCACTTCGTCGACGATGCGGGCACGGCGCGCGTCCGGATCCACCAGCACGTGCGCCGCACGCAGCGCATCGACGTAGTCGCCGGGTGCCGCCAGCGACACTGCGCCCCCATGCATGAAGCGGTGCCCGCGCGTGATGCGGTCGCCGCGCACGCCCAGCAACTCGGCCGGAATCACCTCGCTGCCGAACAACAGCACCAACCATTGCACCGGCCGTGCGAAGGCGTACTCGTGCGCGCCCCAGCGCATCGGCTTGGGGATGGGCATCGCGGCAATGGCCTCGCGCAGGATCTCCGGCAACAAGTCGGCCGTGCGCGCGCCCGGCGTCACTGCGCGATGCACGAAACGCTCGCCCTTGGCGTCGCTGGTGCGTTCCAGCGCGGTCCAGTCGATACCGGCCTTGGCGGCGAAACCGGCCAATGCCTTGGTCGGTTGGCCTTCGGCGTCGAGGGCGATGTTGAGATACGGCCCCAGCACTTCCGAGCGCTGCTCCGGCTGCTCGGTGGCCACGCCCGGCAGCAGCACCGCCAGACGGCGTGGGGTAGACAGCGGCTTGGCATCGCCGCGGGTGACGGCAACGCCGCGCTTTTCCAGGCCGCTCAGCACGCCATCGAAAAAGGCCTGCTCCAGACCCGGCAGCGCCTTGACCGGCAGCTCTTCGGTGCCCAGTTCGATCAGCAGGGGAAGTTGTTCGCTCATATGACATGGACCTTTGCGTAGTCCCTTCTCCCTGCGGGAGAAGGTGCCCCGAAGGGGCGGATGAGGGGACGGGCGAAGCTCTGTGGAGGTTGGGTGCATGAGGGCTGCGCCCCGTCCCCTCACCCCAACCCCCTCCCGAGGGGAGAGGGGCTCGCTAGCCCCTTCTCCCACCGGGACATTGTCCCCCTTCATGGGGGAGAAGGTGCCCCGCAGGGGCGGATGAGGGGACGGGCGAAGCTCTGTGGAGGTTGGGTGCATGAGGGCTACGCCCCGTCCCCTCACCCCACCCCCTCTCCCGGTGGGAGAGGGGCTCTCGGTTATTTCTTCACACCAGGAAATCCCAGCTTCTCGCGTTGGGCGTAGTACGCCTGCGCCACGCCCTGGGCCAAAGCGCGCACGCGCAGGATGTAGCGCTGGCGTTCGGTCACGCTGATCGCGCGGCGCGCATCCAGCAGGTTGAAGGCGTGGCTGGCCTTGGTGACCTGCTCGTACGCCGGCAGCGGCAGGCCGACCTCGACCAGATGCCTGGCTTCGGCTTCGCAGGCGTCGAAGCGATGGAACAGCTCGGCCACATTGGCGTGCTCGAAGTTGTAGGTGCTCTGCTCCACCTCGTTCTGGTGGTACACATCGCCGTACGTCACCGCCGCGCCGTCCGGGCCGTAGGTCCACACCAGCTCGTAGACGTTGTCGCAGCTCTGCAGATACATGCACAGCCGTTCCAGGCCGTAGGTGATCTCGCCCAGCACCGGCTTGCACTCGAGCCCGCCGGCCTGCTGGAAGTAGGTGAATTGGGTCACTTCCATGCCGTTGAGCCAGACTTCCCAGCCCAGGCCCCAGGCGCCGAGCGTGGGCGATTCCCAGTTGTCTTCGACAAAGCGCAGGTCGTGCACCAACGGGTCGATGCCCAGCGCCTGCAACGAGCCCAGGTACAGGTCCTGGATGTTGTCCGGGTTGGGCTTCATCGCCACCTGGTACTGGTAATAACGCTGCAGGCGATTGGGATTTTCGCCATAGCGGCCATCGGTGGGACGGCGCGAAGGCTGCACGTAGGCCGCATTCCACGGCTCGGGCCCCAGCGCGCGCAGGAACGTGGCCGGATGGAACGTGCCCGCGCCCACTTCCAGGTCCAGCGGCTGGATCAGCACGCAGCCTTGCTCGGCCCAGTACTGGTTGAGGGTCTGGATCAGGCCCTGGAAAGTGATTGGAACGCGCCGGGAATCGGACATGCAGCAAAGGCCGTACGGAAGGGGTGCGCTAGTATACCGGCCGACCCGCGGCGCTTTGCCGCGCAGCACCGCTGCTGGGGAAAACACGCATGGAACAGCGGCGTACCGCCGACCCGGATAACGCCGTGGCACTGCTGCCGCGCGGCCGGCTGATGTTCGACCCGGTGGCCGCGGCCCTGCTGGCCGACGGCATGGTGGTACCGCACGAACACGAGCGCGTGCAGTTCTCCGCCAGCGGCGCGCGCACCGCCAGCGATGTGCATCCGCTGGTGCTGCTGGCCAATCTGAAATTGCACGCCGCGCAACCGCCGGCCGGCGAGCTGGGCCTGGAACGGCTCACCGAATGGCTGGCCACCCGCACCGGGCTGCGCTATCTGCGCATCGACCCCACCCGTATCGATGTGGCCGCGGTCACCGGCGTGGTCTCGCATGCGTATGCGCGCCGCCACCGCATCCTGCCGCTGGCGCTGGATGCCGAGCGCGTGCTGATCGCCACCAGCGAGCCGCTGGCGCTGGAGTGGCTGGCCGACGTGCAACACCTGAGCCGGCGCCGTATCGAGCTGGCGCTGATCAACCCGCTGGATCTGCATCGCTACACCATGGAGTTCTTCGGTGTCACCCAGTCGGTACGCGGCGCGCGCAGCGATGCGCGCAGCACCGAACCCAACGCCGGCCTGCCCAGCTTCGAGCAACTGGTGGAACTGGGCCGCGCCGGCGACGTCAATGCCGACGACCACCACATCGTGCACATTGTCGACTGGCTGCTGCAGTACGCCTACGAGCAGCGCGCCAGCGACATCCATCTGGAACCGCGGCGTGAGGTCGGACGCATGCGTTTCCGCATCGATGGCGTGCTGCACAAGGTGCTGGAAGTGCCGCCGTCGGTGATGACGGCGGTGGTCAGCCGCATCAAGGTGCTCGGGCGCATGGATCTGGCCGAACGCCGTCGCCCGCAGGATGGCCGCATCAAGACCCGCTCGCCGGGCGGGCGCGAGGTGGAAATGCGCCTGTCCACCATGCCCACCGCCTTCGGCGAGAAATGCGTGATGCGCATCTTCGACCCGGATTCGGCGTTCAAGAGCATCGAGCAGCTCGGCTTCAGTCCGGAAGAGGCCGCCGGCTGGAGCGCGCTGGTCGAGCGCCCGCACGGCATCGTGCTGGTCACCGGCCCCACCGGCTCGGGCAAGACCACCACGCTGTATTCCACGCTCAAGCGCCTGGCCACGCCGGACGTGAACGTGTGCAGCGTGGAAGACCCGATCGAGATGATCGCGCCGGAATTCAACCAGATGCAGGTGCAGCAGAACATCGACCTGGATTTCGCCAGCGGCGTGCGCACGCTGCTGCGCCAGGACCCGGACATCATCATGATCGGCGAAATCCGCGACCTGGAAACCGCGCAGATGGCGGTGCAGGCCTCGCTCACCGGGCATCTGGTGCTGTCCACGCTGCACACCAACGATGCCGCTTCGGCCATCACCCGTCTGCTCGACCTGGGCGTGCCGCACTACCTGGTGGCCTCCACCCTCAACGGCGTGCTGGCGCAGCGGCTGGTGCGCACGCTGTGCGTGCACTGCAAGCGCCAGCATACGCTCAGCGACGCCGACTGGGCGGCCATCCGCGAGCCCGGCGAAGCGCTGCCGGAACCGCTCAACGTGCACGCACCGGTCGGTTGCCTGGAATGCCGCCGCACCGGTTACCTGGGCCGGGTGGGCCTGTACGAACTGCTGCCGGTCAGCCCGCGCCTGCGTACCCTCATCCGCCCCGACACGGAACTTGCCAGCTTCAGCCAGGCTGCCCGCGGCGAAGGCCTGCGCACGTTGCGCCGCACCGGCCTGGAGAAGGTCGCCGCCGGGCTGACCACCATCGAAGAAGTGCTGTCGGTGTTGCCGCCGCGGGAATAGACGCCTCCTTCGTCCTGACGACCACGCCGCTTGCGCGCGCATGATCCGTAGGGACCTTCGACGCGGCGAGGGGTCGAGGGCAGTGGGATTCGGTTGAAAACTTCTGTGCTGGCGGCAGGACCGATCCCTGCCGGGTGCTCGTGTTCGCTCAGGTGCACGGTTGCGTGGCATGCATGCAGCAACGCCTCCGGAGTGCACGCCGGTCTCGCACACGTCGCGGTCGATCGGCATGACGGCGATCGACGCGTTCGCCCGCGCCTGCGAGCCGCACGCGCGTGATTCCCGCCCCAGTGGCACTCGGCGCTCGTGCCTTGAGGGCGGAGATATCGTCCGGCGCGCAGCTAAACCGGCTTGAGAGCCGCAGATTCGCCAGGTCTTGCGCGTTGATGGGTCCTCATACGCGGCCTCCGAGGCGCTCGATGTGGGCGGGCTTGCTCACCCTGGCCGTCATCTCGTGCATCGCCTGTCGGTGCCCTGCGATTTCCTGCGTCAGTTTTGCCTACCTGACCGGATCGGGCCGGGGTTTTTGCCGCTCCTTGTCGAGGCGTGTCTGCGCCAACTGCATCCGCTTGTAGGACAGATGCGTTTGCGCCTTGGCGTTGAAGCTCTCGGCCGTGTGGAACTGCACTTCGAACGCGTAGCCCTCGGCATCGGTGAAGCTGGCATTGATGCCCCGGTAGGTGCCATCTCCCGAGGTAAAGTAATTCTGCAGCTTCACGCACGTCATCCCTTGCCGACGCAGTGCGTCCTGGGCCGCCTGCACCTTCGCCACGAAACCTTCGGACGGCAACTCAAGCGCATAGCGCAGCGCATCGCCCACGCGTTGCGTGGCCTGTTCTGTTGTCATGCCGGCGCGCTGATGGCGCCGGATCTTGTCCTTGATCGAGGCGACCGATTTCTGGAACGGGTCGTGTTGCACTTGCTCGATCCGGCCCTGGCTGGCGTTGTAGCGCACGTTGCCCCAGAGCCGCGCGCCCAAGCCGTCGGCCAGCGTGTCGAGCACCGGCGTCAGCGACGCCTGCTTGCGTGTGGCGGCATGGAACACGCTGTGTGCCGGCGATGCGCCTGTATTGACGGCGTTCTGTTCGGAGGCAAGCGCCGGCGGCGTGCTTGCCAACGCCGGCACGGTCTCTTCCTGCCAGTCGTCGATCTCCTCGCACCCCGGCGGCGAGGCCACACGCTTGAAGGCCTCCAGCGCAGGCGCCTGTAGCTTGCGCTGCTCGGACCGCGATGCGCCGCCAAGCGCCAGCGCATGGGCGTGCTTGTACAGATCGTGGAAGCGCTCCTTCAGCGCGAAGGTCTCCGGCGTGTGGAACTGGATCTCCCACAGCGCACCCTCAGGGCTGCGCAGCGTGACATTGATGGCCTTGAAGACTGGCGGGTATTCAGTAAATTGATTGGTCAGCTTGACCCGTGCATGGCCCTGATCGTCCAGTGCGGCCAGCACGGCGCGCAGGCCGGCGGTAAAGCCCTGCGGTTCCAGCACCACGCTGTAGCGCAGCGCGTCGTTGACGCTGGCTGCCGCCTCGTCCAACGACTGCTTCTTCAGCGCCACCCGCTGCTTGAGCTTGTCCTGCAACGAGCCGTATGACTTCAGTTGATGCTGCGTGCCGGCCAGTTGCCCACCATGGCGCGCGGCGATGTTCTGCAGCATGTCGGTGACCTGCGGCTCCATCTGGCGAGCGCGCCTGAGCAAGGCCTGTGCCTCTACCGCAATGTCCTGCGGCTGCACGGCGCGCAGCCGCTCGGCCGGCGGCTGCGGCCGGTCGATCCAGCCGGCCTGCTGGAGCGCTTCAAGCGAGTACTCCATGACGCCAGCGGCCATCGACGGCATGCGCTGCAGCAGCAGCCTGGTCTGCTCGGGATCGAAGCGCCCGTCCTGCATGGCCCGGGCGGTCGCCCTGCTGTAGGGCACGCTGCGAACTCGCTCGGCGAAGTTCCGCTCGGAACGTTCGCAGGCCTCCACGATCTTGGCGAACAGTGCCGTGCCAGTGTCGGACTTCAGCGCATCGGTGCCGACCTTGCTCGCGATGGTGAACAGGTTGCGCATGGTCAGTTCCGGCTCGCCGGGGACGAGCCCGGGTTGCCCGTCCGGGAACTGCGCATGCGACAGCCGGCACACCGGGTAGTTGTCCAGGATGGCGTGGATGCGCGCCTCCACGCCAGAGGCGGACTCGTAGGCCTTGGCCAAACCGGGAAACGCCTACGCCAGGGCCTCGGGCAACGCCGGCGCGGCGCTGTCGGCGGCCGGGTCCGTCTCAAGCGCAAGCAGCTGCGCGTGCAGCAACTCGGCAGCTTCACGCGCCTCCGGCAGGTGGGCGCGTTCGATCGCCTCGCGTGCCTGCACGCGCAGCGTGGCCAACACCACCGGATCGCGGACCGGCTCTTCGAGCAGCTCGCGCAAACCGTTGCGCAACCCGCGCTCGATGCCATCATAGGTGCCGAACATCATGTCGCGCGCCATTGCTTCGCGCAGTTCGTCCGGTTGTGCCAGGAAGCGCGCCTCCAGCGTGGCGGCCGCCGAGGTGATGCGCTGACCGCGCTTGAGGGCCATGATCTCGGCCAACCGCCCGGGCTGGTAGTGGCCGCTGACCGGGTCGATGGCCGGCGTGGCCGTCTTCGGCGGCTTGAAGGACTGTTGCCGGCCGCGCCGGGCCTGGCGATCCACCATCACCCGCGAAATCAGCGCGGCCAGCTTGGGATAGCCTGCGTAGACGAAGGCGTCGTCGCCGTCGGTATCCATATTGCGTTTGCGCAACTCCTCGATCGGCAGTGCGCCCAGGCGCCCAGGCTCCACGATGTCCTTGAGCCGCAGGCTACCGGTGCTGAGGATGTCGCGCGGCAAGGCACCGCGGTCACGGCCGTTTGTCCAGCACGACAGCGTCTTCAGATCTTCCTTGGAGCAGGCCAGGTCGGTGTCGCTGAACTCAGCCGGCCACTGCTGCTCGGGCACCACCACCAGCATGCCCTTGCTGTGCAGCATCTGCGGATCGACGCCGGAACGATCATCGAAACCGGTGTAGCTGTACTGGATGCCGAAGCACTGGGAGAGGAACGCGGCGGTGGCGTCGCCCGTGGCCACGGTGGCGATGCGCTGCTCCGGCACCGGCAGCAGATTCTCCTTGTCGTAGGGCGGCTTGCCGAGCAGCAACGGGCCGCCCGTGACGTCGAAGGCCTGGCTGCGCTGCTGCGGCAGATGCACCTTGTCGTCGGCCGACGGCACCGCCCGCACCCGCTGACCCTGGTAGCCACCGCCGATGAGCGGCCTGTACACCCACAGCGGATCATCGCCTGTCGGCTCCAGTGTCTGCAGCCGGTCCTGCATCGCCGCGTGCGCCTCTTCCAGCGCCGCCGCATCGCGCGGGTAATGCTGCAGCGCCTGTGCCGGCATCATCGAAGGACCCTTGTCCTTGGCCACCAGCTCGCGCTGCTCCTCCGTGGCCTGGTTTGCCTGCACGGCGTGCCAGGCGTCGTAATGCTTGCGGAAGGCCGGAATGGCCAAGGCCACCTCCAGTTTCAGGAAGCCGCAACCATCGTTGGGGCACAACGCCAGGGCAGTGCCATCCACGGCCAACGGCTTGAACGGATGCGCAGGGCCCTCGACGTCATCGAATACGCCCAGGCGCAGCGTGCCTTCCACGACGTGGTCACTGGGCACCATCTCCAGCAGCGAGCGCTGCATGCGCGACCAGTCCTCGCGTTGCGGAGCGAGCTTGGCCGCCAGATGCATCAGGCTGCTGCCCGGGGCGGTGTCGGCATAGCGAAACGCCGGCAACAGCGACGCCGACTCCTTGCGTTGGGACAGCACCAGGCTGTGGCTACCGGATTTGCCGCGCGCCGCGCGGCTTCCGCCGAACATGTCGAAGCGCCAGGGCTCGCCGTTGTAGTTGAAGGTCCGCGCCAGCATGAAGGTCGATAGCTCGCCAGGCAGTTGCACTTCCACCAGCGGCAGCCCGGTCAGGCGCGCAAACAGCGAATACGGCTTGTCCGATTCGGACCGGTTGGTCGACAGCTCCTTGCCCACCAGATCGACCACCACATGGGTCGTGCTGCCGCGGCCGGGCGCCGGCGCCACCGGCCGGCCGGGAACCGAGGCCATGCTCAAGCGCCCGCTGTCCAGGTCAAAGCGGGTCGGTGGATGGGCCCGGGTAATCGCCTGCGCTTCCTTGGCCATGCGCAGGTCCAGGACGTCGAACACTTGCTCACCGGCCTCGATCTGCGCGATCAGGTTCCAGCTCATCTCGCCCAGGTCCGCCTCGATCGCCTCGCGCGTGCGCGCCAGCGTCAGGTCCACCCACTTCACCAACTCGTCGCGGCGCTGGCGCAATTGCTTGCGCGGGCCGTCAAGATGGCGCGCTTTCCATTGCCGGCTCACCACCGCGTAGGCCTTGAGCACCTGGTAGAAGGTCAGCGCCGGGCAGCGCGTTGCATGCTGTTCGATGCCGGCCGACGCGCGTGCGCCGTCGCCGCGCAGGTACAGGTCGATCTTGCGCGCGACGATGGGCTGCAACGTATTGAACACGTGCAATGCCTGGCCCCGATGGCGGGGCCTGAGCTCCGGACTGCGGATCAGCGGCAACAGTCCCATGCAGAGGCTGCCGATCCCCTCTAGGCTGGTCTGGCGTAATCCATCGTCCCCGATCAGTCCTGCAAGCCGCTCCAGCGCTGGCTGTCCCAGCGGACGCATCCAGCGCTGAAGCCGCGCCGATGCAAGGGCCTTGAAGAGCACACCGATGTCGGTGGCCGAAGCGGACGCAAACTGCTGACGGTGCAGGTCCAGGTGCCCAGCCATCGCCTGCAGCTTGGCGACAGGCAGGGTCCGGAACTGTTCGTCGTCCTCTTCGTCCAGAAGCGACAGCCGGGACATCGCGTTGGCCAACACCGCGATCCCCCGCATCTGGAACTGCCGCCAGGGCAGCTCGGCCGAGCCTGCACGCTCGGCGAGCAGCACGAATGCCGACTGGCACACCGGCCGGGCGAGGCATTTGCTCAGCGCGTTGAGCGCCACGGCCACGCCTTGCGGTTCCAGGGCCTTGCGCAAATCGGGATCGTCGGCCAGCGTCGCCGCCAGGACGTCGATGGCGGTCTCGCAGGCTGGCGTGCCGGGCCATTTGCTCAGGGCATTGAGCGCTTGGCTCACGTTGATAGGGTCGAAGGCACGACGCAAGCCGGCATCGTTGGTCAGCCGCTCGGCCAGCGCGCTGGCGGCGGCCACGCAGACCGGCACGTTGGGCAATTTGCTCAGGGCGTTGAGTGCGTTGCCAACGCCTTGCGGATCCAGATCCCTGCGCAACCCGGGCTCGTCGGCCAGCCGTGCGGCCAGCGCCTCGACGGCAGCCGCACAGACCCGCATCTGGGGCCATTTGCTCAGCGCGTTGAGCGCATTGGACACCCCTAGCGGGTTGAGCGCATCGCGCAACGCGGGATCGTCGGCCAATCGCTCGGCCAGCGCGCCGACCACCTCGCCACAGACCGGCACGTCCGGCCATTTGCTCAGCGCGTTGAGCACCTGGGGCAGGTTGGAAGCGTCCAGCGCCTTGCGCAGGTCGGGATCCTCGGTCAGCCGCTCGGCCAGCGCACTGGCAGCGGCCGCGCAGACCGGCATGTCCGGCCATTTGCTCAGCGCGTTGAGCGCGGTGGCCACGCCATGCGCACTCAGGGCATTGCGTAACTCGGGTTCGTCGGCCAGCCGCTCGGCCAGCGCACGGGCGGCGGCCGCACAGACCGGCACGTTGGGCCACTTGCTCAGGGCGTTGAGCACGGTGGCCACGCCATGGGCGGTCAGGGTTTGGCGTAACTCGGGTTCGTCGGCCAAGCGCTCAGCCAGCGTGCCGGCGGCGGCCGCACAGGCCGCGTTGTCGGGCCATTTGCTCAGGGCGTTGAGCACGGTGGCCACCTGCTGCACGTCGAAGGCCACGCGCAACCTGGGATCGTCGGCCACCCGTGCGGCCAGCGCGCTGGCGGCGCCCGCACAGGCCGGCGTGTCGGGCCATTTGCTCAGGGCGTTAAGCGCGTTGGTCATTTCTCGCGGCTTGAGCACGTCGCGCAAAGCGGGCTCGCGTAGCTGCCGCTCGGCCAGCATGTTGGCGGCGGCTGCACAGGCCTGGTTGTCGGGCCATTTGCACAGGGCGTTGAGCACGGTGGCCACGCCATGCGCACTCAGGGCATTACGTAACCTGGGATCGGCAGCCACCCGTGCGGCCAGTGCGCTGGCAGCGGCCGCACAGACCGGCGTGCCGGGCCATTTACTCAGGGCATTGAGCGCATTGGCCACGTCCAATGGATTGAGATCCTTGCGTAACCCGGGATCGGCGGCCAGCCGCTCGGCCAGCGCACCGGCGGCGGCACAGACCGGGGTGTCAGGCCATTTGCTCAAGGCATTCAACGCGTTGGCCACGTCCAGTGCATTGAAGGCCTTGCGTAACTGGCGATCGCCGACCAGGCGCCCTGCCAACATGCGGGCAGCTTCCGCACAGACCTCGGTGCCCGGCCATTTACTCAAGGCGTTCAAGACGTTGGTCACGTCGACCGGGCCAAGTTCCTTGCGCAGGTCGGGCTCGTCGACCAGCCGCTCGGCCAGCGCGTTGACGGCCTCAGCACAAACCGCCGTGTCCGGCCATTTGCTCAACGCGTTGAGCGCGATGACCACACCTTGCCGGTCCAGGTCCTTGGGCAACTGGGGCTCGTCGGCCAGCCGCCCGGCCAGCGCGCTGGCAGCAACCGCACAGACCTGCTTGTCAGGCCATTTGCTCAAGGCCTTGAGCGTGGTGACAACCATGTGTGCGTCGAGCGCCTTGCGCAACTGGGGCTCGTCGACCACCCGCTCGGCGAGCGCGCTGGCGGCCTCTCCGCAGATCGGCGTGTCGGGCCATTTGCTCAGCGCATGGAGCGCGATGACCACTTCCTGCGGCTTGAGGGCCTTGCGCAACCTCCTCTCGTGGGCCAGCCGCGCGGCCAGCGCACTGGCGGCCTGCCCGCAGATCGGTGTATCGGGCCATTTGCTCAGCGCGTCCAGCGCTTGGGTCACGTTGGTCGGGTCCAGGGCCTTGCACAGCTCGGGATCGTGGGCCAGCCGCCCGGCCAGCGCGCTGGCGGCCTGCGCACAGCTCGGTATATCCGGCCATTTGCCCAGCGCGTTGAGCGCGTTGGCCACACCTTGCGCGTCCAGACCCTCGCGCAATTGGAGATCGTCGACCACGCGTTCGGCCAGCGCACTGGCGGCGGCACAGACCGGGGTGTCGGGTCATTTGCTCAGCGCGTTGAGCACGTTGGACACGCCCTGCGGGTCCAGGTCCTTGCGCAGCTCGGGGTCGTCGGCGACCCGCTCGGCCAGCGCACTGACGGCCACCGCACAGACCTGGCTGTCGGGCCATTTACTCAGGGCGTTGAGCGCATTGGACAGGCCTCGCGCATTCAGGGCCCGGCATAGCTTGGGGTCGTCGGCCAACCGCTCGGCCAGTGCGCTGGCGGCGGCCGCACACACCGGTATATCGGCCCATTTGCTCAGCGCGTTAAGCGCCTGACTCACGTTGATCGGGTCCAGGGCCTTGCGCAAGCCGGGATCGTCCACCAACCGTTCGGCCAGCGCACTGGCGGCAGCTGCACAGACCGGGGTGTCGGCCCATTTGCTCAGGGCGTTGAGCGCGTTTCCCAGTTCTTGCGGTTTCAGTTCCTTGCGCAATCTGGACTCGTCGGCCAACCGCTCGGCGAGCGCGCTGACGGCATTCCCGCAGTCCGGCGTGTCGGGCCATTTGCACAGGGCGTTGAGCGCGGTCGCCACGCTCTGGGCATCCATGGCGCAACGCAGGCGATAGTCGCTGGCGACAAGCGCGGCAAACCGGTGTGCCGTCGCCTGGCACTCTGGGTTATCGGACCACTTGCTGAGGGCATTGAGTGCCAGGCTGATGTTCTGCGCATTCAGAGTCTGCCGGGCGTGGTCGTCACGTCGCAGATGACGGGCCAGACGCGCCACCGCGCGCTCACACCGGCCGCTGTCGAGATTCTTCGAGAAGGCATTCAGAAGCAGAACCGACGGGTAGCCTCCCAGCCCCACCAGATCGTCAACCTGCGTGAGCTCTCCGGCGATCCACGCGATTGCCTCCATGCATGCGGGCTGATTCGGGTGCTTGCTCAGCTTGTTGCCCAGATGCGCCAGCTGCGCCAGCGATGCCCCTTCGAACCATCCGGTCCCAAACAGGTATTGCGCCGCGAGCTCGGTGCAACGATCCAGATCGCCGGGCGTCACGCCTGCCCTGGCGCGCCGTGCAGTGGCAATCAACTGAAGATATTTGTCCAGCCGCTGCGCGTTGACTTGCGCGTTGACACTCTCTTCCAGGAAGGGCAACGCCATCCCGCCACGCATGCGATGCGCCAGCTCGTTGTCATATGCCATCGACACGCACCGGCCCGCGTTGTGGTTCCTCCCGATTCCGTGGGGCTCGCTCAACTGTCGCTGCTGTTGCTGTCGCTGCGCCTGTAGCCGTTTTTTTGCCGCCCAGTCCAGCTGATGTTCGGCCCTACGCAGATCCTCGGTCGTCAGCCCCATGCCATGGAATGGCCGCTTTGGCTGCCGGGATGGCGCCTGCTCTTCACGTGGTCGCTTTCTGGCGGACCATTCGAACGGTGGTTCGCGCGGCCGAAATGCCCTTGCCTCCACACCATAATGCTGCGACGAGCGTTGTGGCCGATGCTGCGCTGACGACGTGCCGACGTCGTCAGTCGCCCTATCCGGGTAGCCCTCGGTTTTGATGCGCGCGTTTTTGACGGCAGCCGGCTGCCACGGCCGAAAGCGCCTGTCCCATGCGCCTTCGCTGGCATCGATTTCCTCTTTCTTTAAGGCGTTTGCCGTAAAGGGCTGCCTGTCGCGCGTCGAGGCCCTTGGGTCATCCGACTCCATCCTCTGCCGTTTTCTAGGCGGCCGTCCAAGCGGTTGCTGCGCGCCGCTGCTGCTGGCTGCTGACTGATCCTCCGTTAGCCCGGACTTTTCGGCATGAGCGTAGGGCGAGTTTGTGCGGAACGCAGTTGGATTGGTGGCATGGGTTTTCATGCCCGGAAATTTAGTCAATCTGCCCGCGAGCGACTTCTTCAATACGAAGCGCCGACGACGTGTGCGACGCCCGCTGCGCGTTGGGCCAATGGCCCTACTACATTGCATGGATCGAACGCGTGGGATGCAGCACGCCGGCACGGCGACGTGCTCCGCTGGCGTCAAGCGCAGTGTTCTGAAGGGTATGCACGATCCGATGTTTTTCCACACCAATCCCGCCGAACCTTGCGTCGACCTGACCACGGCGACGGCGCAGAGGCACTGTCATTCCAGCCGTGCGTTTGTCTGCCGATATCCAGGACATGCACCAGTCGGCGACCACCGCTACCATCATCGGCATCCCGCCGCGAGGGAATCAGGACATGTCATTCGGCAATGACCCGCAGCGCGCGTCTTGGAGTGCCGCTTGAAAAAAACGCGTCGCTGCCGCCTACAATCGGGGGCATCTGTTGTGTCCGGATCTTTGCGCATGTCCGTTTTGCCGTTCCTGATCATCGAAACCGGGCAGCCCGTGCCGGAGATGAAGCGATACGGCCGTTTTCCGCACTGGATCCGCGTGGCGGCCGGGCTGGCCGAGCAGGAAACGGTGGCCATCGACGTTGCCAATGGGGACGCGCTGCCCGACCCGGCCGACTTTGCCGGCATCATCGTCAGCGGTTCGGCCGCCTTCGTCACCGACCGCGCCGACTGGAGCGAACGCAGTGCCGAATGGCTGCGCCATGCCGCCCATCAGGGCATGCCGCTACTGGGCATCTGCTACGGGCACCAGTTGCTGGCGCACGCGCTGGGCGGCGAGGTCGACTACAACCCGGCCGGGCGCGAATCCGGCACCATCGCGCTGGAGCTGCACCCGCCGGCCGAGCAGGATCCTTTATTCGCAGGGCTTCCGCCGCAGTTCCCGGCCCATGCCACCCATCTGCAGACGGTCGTGCGTGCCCCGGACGGCGCCATCGTGCTGGCGCACTCCCGGCAGGACCGCTGCCATGCCTTCCGCTGGGGCCGGGCCACCTGGGGCGTCCAGTTCCACCCCGAATTCGCCACCCACCACATGCGCGGCTATGTGCAGGCGCGTGCCGACTGCATTGCCCGCCACGGACGTTGCGCCCGCACGGTCGCCCGCGAGGTCACCGCCGCCCCCATCGCCCGCAAGTTGTTGCGCCGCTTCGTGCATCACGCACGCCGGTTGCAAACAGTGAGCGCTCGTCCCGCCGCGCACACGTAAAAGCAGCGATAATCGCGTGACGCCGGATGGTCCGGCGCGCGTATCGATCCGGAATGGGAATGAGCGAAATTCGTAAGGTGCCGGCATCTGCCGGCGCAGAGTGGCTGTTGACCGGTTTCTCGCTGTTGAAGCGGGCGCCGCTGGCGCTTGGCTCGATGGGGGTGATCTGGAGCGTGGCCGCCTCGCTGGTGGTATCGCTGTCGGTCCTGGTGCCGCTGTTGGGCCCGGCTCTGCAGTTCCTGCTGGTGCTGGCCGGCCCGTTGTTCATGGGCGGCCTGCTGTGGGCCATCCGCGAAGTGGACGAAGGCCGCATCGCCAAACCGTCGCATCTGCTGCATGGCCTGCAGGACGGCCGCGCGCCGCACCTGCTGGTGTCGCTGCTGCCGCAGCTGATCGCCGGCCTGCTGCTGGGCGTGCTGCTGCTGGCGATGATCGGCGCCAGCGGGCTGCAGCAGTTGTCCGAGGTAATGGTGAAGATCAACCAGATCAGCCAGTCCGGCGCGCAGCCGGACCCGGTGCAGATCGAGCAGCTGGCCGCCAGCCTGCCGGCCGGGCGCATCCTGCTGTGGCTGCTGCTGACCATCGCCACCTTCGCGGCGATGACGCTGGCGCTGTTCGTGATGCCGCCGCAGGTCATGTTCGACCGCAGCACCGGTGGCCACGCGCTGCGCGAGAGCCTGCGCGCCAGCCTGCACAACCTGCCGGCGATGCTGGTGTTCTTCGTCCTGGCCTTCATCGCCATTTTCGCGATCTATTTCGCGGTCATGATCGTGGCGCTGATCGTCGGCCTGATTGCCGGCCAGACCGTGGCGATGTGGCTGGCCCAACTGCTGTTGATGGCGGTGCTGATGCCGGTGTTCGCCGGTTCGGTCTACGCCGCGTGGAAGCAGATGTTCACCCACGCCGGCGCCGCCGCCCAACCAGCCCCGCCATCGCGACCGGATGTGTTTGTTGCTTGAATTCGCGCGGCTGTAGGAGCGCACCTGGGCGCGACCGGGGCTTCTCGACGTAGGCTTGGTCGCGCCCGGGCGCGCTCCTAACGTGGACCATGGCGTCCGGGGCGACGCCGCGCAGCGACGCATGTGCCCGAAGACGACCGCACCGCGCACCTGCATGGCGGCGCGCTTCGGTGCAGCGACGGCACTAGGCGCTCTTCGGCGCCACCGCACGCGAAGCCATGATGCCCAGCTCGTAGAGCAGGCACATCGGGATGGCCAGCATCAGCTGCGATACGACGTCTGGCGGGGTGAGCACGGCGGCCAGGATGAAGATGCCGACGATGGCGTAGCCACGGCCTTCGCTGAGCTGCTTGGGGCTGACCCAGCCCAGCAGCACCAGGATCACCAAGGCCACCGGCAGTTCGAAACTCGCGCCGAAGGCGAAGAAAATGGCCAGCACGAAATCCAGGTACGAATTGGCATCCGGGGTAATTGCGATCACGTCTGGCTTGAACGTGGTCAGGAAGTGGAACACCGCCGGCAACACCAGGAAATAGGCGAACGCGCAGCCGATATAGAACAGCGCCACCGCCGACGCCAGCAGCGGAAATGCCAGCTTCTTTTCGCGCTGGTACAACCCCGGCGCCACGAACGCCCAGGCCTGATACAACAGCCACGGCACGCTGAAGAACACCGCCACGAAGAAGGTCAGCTTGAGCGGGGCGAAGAACGCGCCGGCCGGATTCATCGCGATCATCGTCTGCCCCAGCGGCAGTTGCGAGATCAGCGGTGCGGCCAGCCACGAATAGATCGCCCGCGAAAACGGCAGCAGCGCCAGCAACACCACGCCCAGACCGATCAGCGCGCGGACCAGGCGGGCGCGTAATTCGACCAGATGCTCGATCAGACTGCTTTCGGCCTGTGCGTCGTCGAACAGGCTCACGGCTGTTTCTCCTGGAGTTTGGCTGGCGCGCTCGGCGTCCACGCGGCCGGTGTGCCCGCATCGACTGGCGCAACGGCGACCGGCTCGGGCGCGCTGGCAAGATGCGCGGCATGCGGCGCGGGCACTATCGTGTCGTGCGGAGCCGGAACCAGGGTTTGATGCGGCGCTGGCGCAATGGGTTGAGCCTGCGCAATCACCGGCGCGGTATGTGCAGCTCCAGCCGCATCGGTTACGCCGGCTGTTGCATCCACATCGGGGCTGGCAGACAAATCCGCATGGGCCAGTTCCAGCGGCGTTGCCACCGGCGTGGCGCTGGCGCGGATGTCGATATCGCGACTGACGTCGTCATGCAGCGTGCGGGCGCCCTGCTCGACCTGCTGCTGCGTGTTGCGCAGCTGGTCTTCGGCCTCGCGCAGCGAGGCCTGCACGTCCTGCAGGCTGCGCTTGAGCTCTTCGGCCTCGAGTTCGCGTTCGAGTTCCTGCTTGACAGAATCCCACTGCATTCGGGCACGGCGCACCCACAATCCGGCAAATCGGGCCGCCTTGGGCAAACGCTCGGGGCCGAGCACCACCAGGGCGACGACCGCAATGAGCGTCAGTTCGCCAACACCTATGTCAAACACCGACGCCGCTCCGGATCAGCGCGCGTCGCGGTCGCGTTCGGCCTGCGCCTCACGCGCCTGCTCGGCAGTGCGGGAGTCGTCGCCGAGCTTGCCGGCCGGCTTGTCGTCGTCGTGCATGCCTTTCTTGAATTCCTTGACCGCGCTGCCGAGATCCTTGGCACCGCTGGTGAGCCGCTTGGTACCGAACACCAGCAACACGATCACCAGCACGATCAGCCAGTGCCAAATGCTGAAACCGCCCATGATCTGCTCGCTTGCTTGAAAGATGGAACGCGCAGGATACCCCAGCGCACCGCGCAGGGGGATGACAGTGCGTTAGCGGTTGCCGTCCAGTGATTCGGTGCGGATTTCGCCCTCCGATACCGGCTGAAAACCCTGCTGGGCGGGCGGCGTGGTGCTGGGCTGCATCGGCACGGTACTGGCTTCGCTGCCCGGCGGCGGCACATTGGCCGGTTGCTGTGCCTGCACCGGCGGCGGGGTCTGCGGACGCGGTGCCGGCGGCGCGCCATCGGCGGCGGCATCGGTGCTGCGATTGGCGCGCGCGGTGTAGGTCGCCTCTTCCAGCCGGTCGCGGAAAGCGATCACATCGGTGGATGGGCGTTCGTTGGTGCGGCCTTCGAAAATCATGCGCGGAGTCGCGCCGCTGCCGTAGGCATTGAGGTCGGCGGCATCGTCGATCTGCAGCACCGCACCGTCCAGCGCCACGCCGGCGAACAGGCCGCGGGCACGCGACCACGACCAGATTTCGGCCTTGAGCTGGCCGTCGGTCGCCGCGGCGGCGTTGCGCCCGACCGGACCTGCGGCCACGCCGGCGTCGGCGCCAAGGGTGAACTTGCCGTTGACGATGTTGTCCAGGCTGCGGTCGTTGCGGAACACCAGCACCACGTCGGAGGACTGCACGCCGGCCTGGAAGCCGATGCTGCCGCCGGTGAGCTTGACGAACACCGGTTGCGACCAGCTGCCGTCGGGATTCTTCATCGACATCAGGCCGTGGCCGCGGCGGCCGCCGATCACCAGACCGGCCTTGAGCGTGTCGGGAATGACCACGATGGCGCGCGCCTCGTCGAGCAGTTTGTCCGGAATGGCCTGCTCGGGGATCTTCATGATCTCGGTGAGCACCCGCACCGCATTGCGTGCGCGCTGGTCTTCTTCCGGGCCGGCGACGGCATGGCCGGCGACCAACGTCAGCGACAACAACAGGGCCAGGCGCGACAAACGAGGCATGACAAGCTCCAAGGAAGAATCCGTCAAAGATAGCAATGCCGCGACGTTAGTACCGGCGCAATGAATCGGTGGTGAGCGCAACCGGCGCGGAAGAGACGGCCGATCGCAGCGATCGTTGCGCTGCTGTCGGCAGCGGTGCCCGGCTCTGCCAGAATGGTGCGCATGAACACGACACCCGATACCGCCCTGCTGGTCGTCAACCTGGGCACTCCCGAATCGCCGACCGCCCCGGCCGTGCGCCGCTACCTGGCCGAGTTCCTCAGCGACCGCCGCGTGGTCGCGATTCCGCCACTGTTCTGGAAGCCGCTGCTGTACGGGGTGATCCTGCCGATCCGCGGGCCGAAATCGGCCGAAAAATACGCCAAGGTGTGGTTGCCGGAGGGCTCGCCGCTGGCGGTCTACACGCGCCGCCTGGCCGACGGCCTGCAAGCGGTGATGCCCGACTGGCATGTGGAATGGGCCATGCGCTACGGCGAGCCGGCCTTGCGCAAGACGCTGGACGGGCTGCGCGCGCGCGGCATCAGGCGCATCGTGGTGCTGCCGCTGTATCCGCAGTATTCCACCACCACCACCGCCTCGATCCAGGATGTGGTGGAGGCATGGCGCACCAGCGCGCCGGAGATCGCGGTGGAGGTGATCCAGGACTACTGCGAGGACGCCGGCTGGGTGGCCGCGATCGCCGAGTCGATTCGCGCGCACTGGCAGGTGCATGGGCGCAGCGAAAAATTGATGTTTTCCTTCCACGGCCTGCCGCAGCGCGTGGCCAATGCCGGCGACCCGTATCCGCAGCAGTGCGAACGCAGCGCGCAGGCCATTGTGGCAGCGCTGGGGCTGGGCGCGGACGAGTGGCAGATGGGCTACCAGTCGCGCTTCGGCGCCGAACGCTGGCTGCAGCCGTACGCCGAACCCACGCTGTGGGCATTGGCCGAAGGCGGCGTGCGCAGCTTCGACTTGGTCTGTCCGGGCTTTGCCACCGATTGCCTGGAAACGCTGGAAGAAGTGGCGCTGGGTTTTGCCGAAACGCTGGCCGAGCGTGGTGCCACGCTCAGCTACATCCCCTGCCTCAACGCCAGCGATGCGCATGCGCAGGCGCTGGCCGCCGTGGCGCGCCGGGCGTGAAGTTGGAGCCGTTTGCGTGCGACCTGGCCATCGGCCGGATCACCGGACTGCGCAACCAAGATCGCGGCCCGCGCCGGGTGCTGGCCTTGCATGGCTGGCTGGACAACGCGGCCAGCTTCGTGCCGCTGAGCGCGCATCTGCGCGCGCAGGAGCTGGATCTGGTGCTGCTGGATCTGCCCGGCCATGGCCACAGCGCTTGGCTGCCGACAGGCGCCGAATACACGCTCAGCAGCGCGATCGCCATGTTGTTGCAGGTCGCCGATGCCCTGGGCTGGGAGCGCTTCACCGTGCTCGGCCACTCGATGGGCGGCGGCATTGCCAGCCTGCTGGCCGCCGCTGCGGCCGAACGCGTGGAGGCCTTGATCGCCATCGAGGCGCTGGGCGCCCTGGCCGAGCCCGTGGAAAGCACTGCCACACGCCTGCGCGATGCCGTTGCGTCGGCACGCACGCTGGCAGAGCGGCCGCTGCGGGTATTTCCGTCGATGGAAATGCCGGTACGCGCGCGCATGATGGCCAACCAACTCACCGAACCGGCTGCACGGCTGCTGGTCGAACGCGGCGTACGCGTGGTGGAAGGTGGCTACAGCTGGTGCAGCGATCCGCGCCTGACCCTGCCCACCGCCATCCGCATGACCGAAGCGCAGATCGACGTGCTGCTGGCCTCCATCGCCTGCCCCGCCCAGGCGATCTTCGCCACGCCCGCCCAGGCGTATTTCCCGGAAGCATTGCGCGACCACCGCGTGGCGATGATGCGCGACGCACGCCTGCAGCTGCTGCCCGGCACGCACCACGTGCATATGGAAGCGCCGGAAGCAGTCGCGGCGGTGATCAACGGCTTCTTGGATGGTTTGCGTCACGCGTGATACGCAGATGCCAATCGCGCAGGTGAACGTGGCAGATGCCGCCCGTGTCGTGGGCGCACTCGAATCCTTCGATCGGTGGCATGCGCCGTGGACCTTCATCCAGGCGGTGCGCGCCGCTGCCCACCTGGATGCAGGCGATCGCGTCCTGTTGGAGCAGGCATGGGCAGCGGCGTGTCACGCCGACCACTGGATGTCGGCGCGCACCCTGGACGCAGGCGCTGCGGCTGCAGAACACGCCCTGTCAAAACGCTTTGCCTGGCTGTCGCCGCTGGCCTGCCGGCAACTTGCCCGGGCTGCCTCCTACGCGTGGCGCTAGCGGCATCTTCGCTGCAGCGTTGACCACTCGCCGGTGCCGGCCGCACCAATCGCCTATTGCTGTTGCTGTTGCCGCACCCGTAGCTGCACCACTGTCGCGAAAGGCACATCATCGCAGCCGCGCGCTACGCCTGCATCACTGCACGTGCAGCAACCGGCGCAGTTGCGCCTTGAGCTGGCGGCCGTGTTCGTGGAAGTAACTGCGTTCCTCGCGCCAAGTGGGAAAACGTTGCTCCACTTCGGCCCAGAACGCAGGCGAGTGGTTGGCCTGCACCAGGTGGCAGAGCTCGTGCACCAGCACGTATTCGAACGCGGAAGGGCGACCCAGCACCAGCGCCAGGTCCAACGCCATCGAGCCATCCGGTGCGAGCGAGCCCCACTGCGAGGACATCACCTTCAGCCGCAGCCGTGCCGGTGCGCGCGGCAGGCCGGGCAGATAACCCGGCAACCAGCGGCCGACGTCGGCGCGTGCCTGCGCTTCGTAGAATTCCTTCAAGGTGCGGCGCAGGCCGGCATCGCCCAGGCGGATGGGCACATGGAACTGCGCCCCGTCGTCGGTGATATCGATGCGTGCATAGCGCCCTTCGTGCCAGCTCAACGGCAGCAACGCACCGCGCAACGGCAGTTGCCCGGGCACGCCACGCTCAAGCGCAGGAAACGCATCGACCTGCTGATACCGCGACAGCTGCGTGGTCAGCCAGTCCAGATGCGCATGCAGAAACCGTTCGCCGGACATCAGGCTTGCGCGCAGCGGCAAGGTCAGCCGTGCGCCGCGCTCGTCGACGCTGAGTTTGATGCGTCGCGCACGCGGATCGCGCACGCGCAGCACTGCGATGTCGCGGCCGTCCAGCTGCACGTGCACGCAGTCGCGTTCGACAACCTGCGAGGGCGGAACAATCAGGCGGCGGACGGGCTTGAACATGCGCACAGGATACCGCCGCGATGTGTCAGGCGGTGAGACGCATCGATTGCCGCACTCGGTGACTGCCAGACCGTGATCGGCGTCGTCCCTGGAAGCGATTGGCCAACCGATGGATCAGTGGTGGGGCAGCTGTTCTGCAACGTTGCTGCCGGGCCCTTGTCCGCCACCGCGCAGGACACATCGCACGTATGTCCTTCACGAGAGCAGCGGAAGAACGCTTTGGTGCGGTGTTCTCAACGCCTGCGGGACTTTTGGCGGCATGGATGCCGCCATCGAATCCCCAGCGACGGGTTCACGGCGTGTCCCGCGACGGCGGGCAGGCAAGGACTCGTCGAGTTGGCCGGTGTGCAGGGCCTTCACTAAAACGATCCGCACCTTGTCTGGTGCGGTGTCCTTGCCGCTTGCGGGACCGTGTGGCGACATGGATGTCGCCGCCGAGCCTCCACGGATGGATTCACGGCGTGTCCCGCGTGTGGCGAGGGCACCGCGCCCTCGACGCACCGAAAGCGTTTGATTCGCGCCACGCATCGCGCCTCAACGCCGCCACCGTCCGACGTTCCGGTTACTCGGCCTTGCTCAACTTCAACGCGGTTTCTAGCAACAGGAACAGCCGGCGGATTTCCGCGCTCATCAACGCAAAGCGTGCGTCGAGTTCGGCACGTGCGCCATCGTCTTCGCTGTGTTCGAGCTGATCCAGGGCGCCGTCGAGGAACTTGAGCTTGCGGATCACCAGATCGTCGCCGAGCACGAACGACAGATTGTCGTCCAGCACCAGCGCCAGCTTGGTGACCTGCTTGCCGGCTTCCAGGTGTTTGTCGATCTCGTCGCCGCGCAGTTCCTGGTGCTGGCACTTGACCACCGCGCCGCCTTCGATGGGGTCCTTCATCTCGCACTCTTCGCCCAGGCTCAGGCCTTCGGGCAAGGGTTCGCCGGCGATCCAGCCGGTGAGGATGGCGCGCGGGGCCACTTCGGCATTGAGCGGCAGCGCCGGGAAGCTGCCGAGCGCGCCACGGATCTCGCTCATCACGTTCTCGCCGCTCTTGCGGCTGGAGCTGTTGACCGCGATGTAGCCGTGCTGCAGGTCCAGGATGGCGTCGGTGCGCGAGCTCTTGACGAAGGCGCGCGGCAGCAACTCATGGATCAAATCGTCCTTGAGGCGCTTGCGTGCCTTGCCACCGGGGCGGCGGCCTTCCTTTTCCTCGATCTCGGCCACCTTGCGCTCGAGCAGGTCGTTGACCACCGCGCCGGGCAGGATCTTGTCCTCGCCACCGACGGTGAGCCACAGAAAATCTTCCAGACGGTGCGAGAGCACTTCCTGCTCGTCGCGGCCGAACGGGGAAATGAAACCGCGCGAGCTCATTTCCAGCGGGCCGACCGGCTTGAGCTGCACCGGCGGCAGCAAGGTGTCGATCTCGGAGAAATCCAGGGTGGTGGGAAAGCGGAACAGGGTGAGGTTGCGAAAGAACATGCGTTGGACCGAATGAAGAAAAACGTGGAGGGTGGAAGACTGCCGGCAGCCGGAGCGGCGGCGTCAGTCGCTGTCGTGGGGGGCGTGGCTGGCGGACAGCCACGCGCTGGGATCGGGATCAACATCGCTCGGCGCATCGCCGCTGCGGCCCAGCGCCAGGAAATCGAACAACGTGCGATCGGCCAATTGCTCGGGGCGGACATCGCCCAAGGCGCGGGCGATCTGCTCCACGCGGCCGGGGAACTCGCGGTCCCATTGCTGCAACAGCTTGCCGACCTGCTGGCGCTGCAGGTTTTCCTGGCTGCCGCACAGGTTGCACGGAATGATCGGGAACTGCCGCGCCTGCGCGTACGCCGCGATGTCGGCTTCGCGCACATAGGCCAGCGGGCGGATCACCACATGCGCGCCGTCGTCGCTGCGTAGCTTGGGCGCCATCGCCGCCAGCCGCGCGTGGTGAAACAGGTTCATGAAGAAGGTGGCCACGATGTCGTCGCGGTGATGGCCGAGCGCGATCTTGGTCACGCCATGCGTCTGCGCGTAGGCATACAGCGCGCCGCGCCGCAGCCGCGAGCACAGCGAACACATCGTCTTGCCGGCTGGAATCACCCGGCTGACCACCGAATAGGTGTCCTGCTCGACGATATCGAACGGCACCCCCAGCCCGCGCAGGTAGGCCGGCAGCACATGGGCGGGAAAGTCGGGCTGTTTCTGGTCCAGGTTAACCGCCACCAGGCTGAACGGCACCGGCGCCTTGCGCTGCAACTGCAGCAGCATGTCCAACAAGGTGTAGCTGTCCTTGCCGCCCGACAGACAGACCATGACCTTGTCGCCGGGTGCGATCATGCCGAAATCGGCAATCGCCTGGCCGACCTGGCGCTGCAGGCGTTTGCCCAGGCGCAGCTGTTCGCGCTGCAACCGCTGGCGCGGGTCGCGCGGTGCGGGGTCGGCCAGGGGTTGCGGCAGCGGCAGGACAGCGGTCATAAGCCGGCCATTGTAGCTGCCGGGGGCTGGCAGGCGACGGGGTTGGCTGCGCGCGGGGGTGGCACGCCGACACGCAGCCCTTGTGACGCATTGGACGTTGACGCGGCAGCGGCACGGACGGCTGCAATGGCGCCGGTCGATGCAGACCTGTTGCCTGGACATGGTGTCCTGCGGCCGTTGCCAGGTAACCACTTGCCGGCAGTCCGGCTTTTTGTCCGCAGATGCATGCAGTCGTCAGCGTGCAATGCGCACGGTAGCTGCGCGCATTGTTACTTGCGGGCCGCCTCCATTGACCCGCGTTGCCTGGTGCGGTGCCACAGCACAGCTCGTATCTCGCAGCGCAGCAAGCCTTTCTGCGGCAGGCTCGGTACAGTCGGCAGGTCGCTTGACCCGGGACCGGCATGGCATCTTCAGCTTCGCTACAACGCGCGGCTTTTTTCAGTCGCAGTTGTGGTAGCGCTAACATTTTCTGGCTGGATGCCGATGGCAGTCGCGCGGACGCATCGGTTGCCGGTGCCATGCGCGCTGCGCAACGCGTACGTGGCCATGGCCTGTGCGCTGATGCCGATGTCCCGGTGTAACGCTTTCCCTCTCTTCCCTCCCCTGCTGCAGGAGTTCACCCCATGAGCAACACCGTGTACATCGGCGCGAAAGAATATTTCCCCGGCATCGGCAAGATCGG
>NZ_JAJIUJ010000027.1 GCF_020880415.1 Xanthomonas euvesicatoria pv. euvesicatoria
CACGCCGCTCCCTCATCCCCGGAAACCGCATGCCCGGAACCTCGTCAATGACGCCATCTGGGGTCGCCAGCATCGAGGAGTTGGGCCTTCGTGGCACCCTTTTCCTAGCCGCACTGTTAGCCGCGCAGCTACGACGCCTACCGGTGGCGCCCACACGCCGCTCCACCTTGCTGGTGCTGGACACGCTGCGAGACTTGGCCTTGATCCAAGTTCCCTGGCCAGCGGATCGATGGCAGATCCGCCCCGATGCCGAGGTCACGCCCATCGAAGATCTGCAATGGGCTTTCGCCTGGTCTACCCACGAGCGCAGGCACCTGCTCCCGGTGCTGGAAGACCAACTCGGCGATATGGCACACGATGTAGACTTGGCGGACGCGAAACTGGAGCTGTGGGATGAACTTGCACTCTGGGAGACCGAGCAGTTTCTGGAGCAGCAATTGCTCAAACATCACTTCGACCCAGGCTGGGCACGTGATGTGGGGTTCGTCTTTCAATCCGGACCGCGGGGCTTGCCGATCGCGCGGTGGCGTTACTGCTGCTGGGCGGCGGTACGCCAAGGTGCCTCGGTGGCGATGCGTCTTGGCGTGCACGACAGCGCCCATGTGCGGGAAGCCATCTTTCAGGAGGTCCAGAAGCGCCTGCGCTACCTGATGACCAGTTCGCCCGAGCAAGGCATGTTCAAGCCCTATCATTTGGCACCGGAGTCCTCAGTAGCCAAACTGTTTGTAGATTGGGTCGTCCCTATGGAATGGGCGTACTGGACAGGTGAGCGCCACCCCAGCCGCTAGCAGACAAACGAGCAGCCTCGTCAGTCGGCTCCCCCATCTTGCGCATGGCCGCGCCGAGTTTTCTTCACCGCATTTTGTGCTGGCGTCAGTTGATTCAGTAGAGGCTCTAGCGCTTCAAGACGTGCATTGGCACGCAACGCATCGGCTTCAGCGCTCTCGCGGCGCTCACGCTCCCGCGCAAGGGTGTCTTGAACTTGAGCTAGCTCGTTGCGCATGGTATCCAAGGTCTTGGCGTCAGTCTTCCAGCGCTCCTGCAGTGCCAAATAGTCCGTCGCGGTCTGGCGCAACGCCACGACCTCGCTGTGTTGGCCTTCGTGGGCCTGTCGTAGCTGGGCAAGCTCACGCTCAATCCGCCCGTGGCGCTCCAGCCATTGACCATTGTCGCGGTTCAGCACCAACAGCTCCTGATTCTTCGCGCCCAAGGCTTCATTGGCCTGACGTAAGGCTACTTGCAGCTCTTGGACCTGATGCTCGTGACGGCGAAGCTCTTGCTCACGCTGCTCTTTGGTTGAAGTGCGGTAGTGCTCAAGCGCTTCCCGGGCATGGGCATGCTTGTCCTCCAGAGAACGCGTATGCGCCTCATGATCAGCCAGCCGCACCGTCATGCCAGCGATGCGCTCGTTCAACTGGGCGATTTCCGCGATCCTGTCACCTAGATTCTGTTGAAGGAGGGCGTGAGCAGCTTGCTCTTGGTGCAGGCTTGCTTCGGTGCGCTGCAGCCGACTGCTCAAGGCGGCAGCCTCATCTTGGGCACCGGAAAGCGCCTGTTGCCGACTGTGGAGCTCAGCCTGATGGCGCTCACGCTCCTGGGTGAGGATGGCCTCTGCTTCCTCCTGGAGCCGCGAGGCCAAGCGCGCAACCAAGTCCTGCAAAGCATCACTAACGGCTACCGTCCTCGCCGGACCGCCGCCTTCCTCTCCTTCCAGTTCACGCAAGTAGCGGTGGATCGTGGTCTTGGAGCCCGTGTTGCCCAAGGCCACTCGCACCGCGTCGACTGACGCGCGCCTTCTGGACGTCACTCTTATAGAGTCCTGCGCGCGCCATCGTACCACCCCACTTTATTTCGTAATGTATTACATACCATGTAATTACATACTATTAAAGCAGGTAGACGACCGCTCGTCGGCGAAAATAGTTATACGGGATAATATTGAATTATCCCGCGTAAGGCGGATTCTGACCCTTCCCGGCGTCCCAAGCAGTACGAAACCGCCCAGGGCCGGCGATCGCTGGGTAGTATGGCCCAGAGCGGAAAGGATGCCAGCCAGGGTGCAGGCAGGCTCCGCCACCGAGCCCGTTGGCCATCAAAGGACTGTGCATGCCGATCGAACGTATCGTCATCGACAACTTCAAGTCGTTTCGCCATCTGGACCTGCCCCTCAATGCCCACATGAACCTGGTGGTGGGCGACAACGAGGTCGGTAAATCCACCCTGCTGGAGGCCATCCACGCGGTGGTCACCGGCCAGCTGCATGGGCGCAATCTTGCCTACGAGCTCACGCCCTACCTGTTCCACCAGCCCACGGTGCAGGAGTACTTGGGAGCGCTTGCCACGGGCACGCCGGCCTCGCCGCCACGGATCTCCATCGAAGCCTATCTGGGCGCCGACGCCGCGCTGGCGTCGTTACGCGGCACCAACAACTCCCTGCGTCTGGATACCGCCGGCATCCGGCTGCTGGTCGAGCTCAACGACGACTACCGCGAGGAGTTCAACGCCTACCTGCAGCAGCACCAGGGCGCGGTCAGCCTGCCGGTGGAGTACTACACGGTGCGCTGGTACTCCTTCGCCAACAATGGCGTCACCGCCCGTAGTATTCCGTTCGACTCGACCATCATCGACACGCACGGCATCAAGACCTTGTCCGGTGCCGATCGCTATATCGCCGGCATCATCGAGCAGGCACTGACGCCTGCGCAGCGCGTCTCGCTGTCGCTGAGCTTCCGCCGCATGCGGCAGAGCTTTTCCGAAGAAGCGGATGTGGCAGCGATCAATGCCTACTTGACCGAGCACACCGGGGACATCAGCCACAGGGCATTGACGGTAGGCGTGGACACATCGCCGCGCTCAACGTGGGAAACCAGCCTGTCACCCTACCTGGATGAGCTCCCGTTCACCCAGGCCGGCAAGGGCGAGCAAAGCGCGGTGAAGATGAAGCTGGCGATGCACGCGGCCGGCGCGGCTCACGTGCTGCTGATCGAGGAGCCGGAGAACCATCTGTCCTATTCCAGCATGACCCAGCTGATCGACAAGATTGCGGCCCTCTCCACCGCCCAGCAGGTGATCATCGCCACCCACAGCAGCTTCGTGTTGAACAAGCTGGGCGTGGACAACGTGATCCTGTTCAGCGCGCAAGGCCAGATGAAGCTGGACCAGCTGCCCAGCGATACCCACGACTATTTCATGAAGCTGCCGGGCCACGACACGCTGCGGTTGATCCTGGCCAAGCAGGCGATCCTGGTGGAAGGCCCTTCCGACGAACTGATCGTGCAGCGTGCCTACAGTGACCATCACGGCGTGGCGCCGATGGCTCACGGCGTAGACATCATTTCGGTCAAGTCGTTGGCATTCAAACGCTTCTTGCAGATTGCCGATCGACTGAGGATTCAGGCCAAGGTGATCACCGACAACGACGGTGATATCGCAGTTGTGCAAGAGCGCTATGCCGAGCACATCAACGCGATCTATTACGATTCCGACGAGAGCGCCCCTTCGCTGGAAGAGCAGCTGATCAAAGCCAACTCGCTGGCCGAACTCAATACCGTGCTGGGCAAGGCCTTTGCCGATGAGGTGGCGCTGCTCAAGTACATGAAGGGCCATAAGACCGATACGGCCTTGGCGATTTTCAATAGCCCGCACTCGATCAGGTTCCCGGACTATGTCCAGCGTGCCATCACCTAACCGGGTCCTGCTCTCGGCAGCCGGCTCGGGCAAGACCACGTTGCTGGTCCGGCAGGCCTTGGAGCGACCTGGGCGCCGCATCGCGATTGTCACCTACACGCTGGAAAACCTGGAAGAGATCCGGCGCTCGTTTGAGGCCCACGCAGGCGCGGTCCCCGCGCATGTCACCTTGCACAGCTGGTATGGCTTTCTGCTGCGCCAGTGCATTCGCCCGTACCAGGCTGCGCTTTGCCCTGAGCCTCGCATCGAGACCATCCTGTTCGTAGAAGGTGTCACCAACAACCGCGCCCCACGCACCCAGGTGGCGCGCCACTACCTGGCGGGCAACCGGATGTATTCGGACCGAGCGGCCGATTTCGCTGTGCGCTGCGATGAGCTGACCCAAGGCCAGGTCGTGGCGCGATTGGCGGCGATGTACGACGAGCTCTACATCGACGAAGTCCAGGATCTGGCCGGCTTTGATCTGGATCTGGTCGAACGGCTGTTGAAGAGCGAGATTGCCATCACGTTGGTAGGCGATACGCGCCAAGCCACGTATGCCACCAACTATGCGCAAAGGTACAGCCAATACCGTGGTCCGAATCTGGCAGCGCTGTTTCAGATTTGGGAGGCCGACGGCTTATGCCGGCTGGATCACCGCCTCACCAGTCTGCGCTGCGTCCAGGCCCTGTGCGATATGGCTGACACGCTCTATCCGCAGATGCCGCGGACCCAATCAGGCAATGGCGAGGTCACCGGACACGATGGCATCTACCTCGTCGCTCCAGGGGATGTGGCCGCGTACATGCAGGAGTTCGCCCCCACCGTGCTCCGGCATGACCGGCGGCAGGCGTGCGACGGACTGCCGGCGGTGAACTTTGGGCAGTGCAAGGGCCGCACCTACAGTCGGGTCCTCATCTTTCCGAACGGGCCGTTGACGCAGTACCTGCGCACGGCCGATGCAGCGCGTATCACCGCGCCGCCGAAATACTACGTGGCCTTCACCCGGGCGCGGCAAAGCGTGGCCTTTGTGTATGCCGGCGCGTGCGCGTTGCCGGGTCATCAGCTCTATGCGCCTGCCAGCGCAGACGCATAGAGCCAGGGGCTGCGATCACATCTTCTTTAACGGCGCCGCGGTGGGCGGCGGCGGTACCGGGCCCGGGTCGTTGAAACACAGCATGATCTGATCGATGCCGAATTGATCGGCCAGGACCTGGGCAATCACAGCATGCACCAGGTCCAGGTCGACCGAGGGCGCCGCGACCGTGATGGTGGCCGCGATCGCACGGCCATGCTCACCGGCGACCAGGCGCAGGTCGTCCACCGCTTTCACGCCCGGGTCGGTAAACATCGCCGCACGGACCTGTTCCAGGTTGAGCTCGTTCATGGGGACTCCAAAGCAGTGCTACCGGCGCGGGGAGCTCGGTCGCGATGCAGCCAACGATAGAGCACCGGCAGCACCAACAAGGTCAATGCGGTGGATGAGACGATGCCGCCGATGACGACAGTGGCCAGCGGCCGCTGCACTTCCGAGCCAGCACCGACATTCAAGGCCATGGGTAGGAAGCCCAGCGAGGCTACCAGGGCGGTCATCAACACCGGTCGCAGGCGTCCAAGGGCGCCGTCGCGCACAGCGTCGTCTAGCGGATCGCCCTGTTCGCGCAGACGGCGGATGAATGCGATCATGACCAGCCCGTTGAGTACGGCCACGCCCGACAGCGCGATGAAGCCCACGCCGGCAGAGATCGACAACGGAATCCCGCGCAGAGCCAGTGCCAGCACACCGCCGGTCAGCGCCAGCGGCACGCCACTGAACACAATGGCCGCATCCTTGGCCGAGCCGAAGGCCATGAATAGCAGAGCGAAGATCAACGCCAGTGTCACCGGAACGACCACGCCCAGGCGTTGGGTGGCCGAGATCAGCTGCTCGAAGGTGCCGCCGTAATCGATCCAGTAGCCCTCTGGAAGCGCGACATCCTGGCCGATGCGTGTGCGCAACTCGCCGACGAACCCGCCCAGATCGCGCTCGCGCACGTTGGCGGTGATCACCACGCGGCGCTTGCCGTTCTCGCGGTTGATCTGATTGGGCCCGCGCTCTACCTGGATCTTCGCCACTTCCCGCAGCGGCACCGTGCGAGGCCCCCCATTGGCGCCGGCGGCCAGACGGCTGGACTCATCGACACTGGTGCTTGCCGGCAGCGGAATGGGCAGATCTGCCAGCACAGCGGGGTCTTGGCGCTGCGCTTCGGGCAGGCGCACGACCAGGTCGAAGCGGCGGTCGCCCTCGATCAACTGGCCGGCAACACTGCCCCCAATGGCGGTGGCCACCGTTTCCTGCACATCGCCCGGGTTCAGGCCATACCGTGCCAATGCCGCCGGATCTGGCGTGATGGTCAGCAGCGGCAGGCCGGAGACCTGCTCGGCCTTGACGTCTTCGGCGCCGGGGACGCTACGCATGACCCGCTCGACCCGGCTGGCCAGGCGCGTCAACTGGTCAAGGTTGTCGCCGTAGACCTTGACCGCCACGTCCGAACGGACGCCGGAGATCAACTCGTTGGTGCGCATCTGGATGGGCTGGGTGAACTCGTAGTTGCTGCCCGGGATTTCCTTGGCCGCCGCCTCCAGCTCTTCCACCAGCTCGGCCTTGGGCTTGCGCGGGTCGGGCCACTGGTCGCGGGGCTTGAGCATCAGGAAGGTGTCGGCCATCGACGGCGGCATAGGATCGGTGGCCACCTCGGCGGTGCCGATCTTTGAGAAGATGTTGGCCACCTCCGGGAACTGGGCCAGGCGCTTCTCCAGCGTTTCCTGCATGGCCACCGACTGCTCCAAGCTGGTGCCGGGAATACGCATGGGCTGCAAGGTGATGTCGCCCTCATCCAGGCTCGGCACGAACTCCGAACCCAAGCGGGTGGCCAGCACGCCACAGCCCACCACCAGCACGGCCGCGCCGGCCAGCACCACCACGCGCCGACGCAGGGCCCAATCCAGCAGCGGCGTATAACGGGCACGCGACCAGCGCATCAGGCGGTTGTCGTGCTCAGCCACACGGCCGCGCAGGAAGCTGGCGATCGCCGCCGGCACGAAGGTCAGCGACAACACCATGGCGCCGGTCAGGGCCAGCACCACCGTGATCGCCATCGGGTGGAACATTTTTCCTTCTACCCCGGACAGCGCGAAGATCGGCAGGTAGACCGCGGCGATGATGCCCAGGCCAAACAGGCTGGGACGGATCACCTCGGCGGTGGCCGAGGCGGTCAGGTCATAGCGCTCTTCATCGTTGAGCTGGCGGCCTAGCGCGTGCTGCGCCTCGCCGAACCGGCGCAGACAGTTCTCGATGATGATCACCGCCCCGTCCACGATCAGGCCGAAGTCCAGCGCGCCCAGGCTCATCAGGTTGCCCGACACGCCGCCACGCACCATGCCGATGATGGTGAACAGCATCGCCAACGGGATCACCGCCGCGGTGATCAACGAGGCGCGCACATTGCCCAGCAGCAGGAACAGCACCACCACCACCAGCAGCGCGCCCTCGATCAGGTTCTTGGACACCGTGCCGATGGTGCGATCCACCAGCGCGGTGCGGTCATAGACGGCCTTGGCATGGACGCCGGCAGGCAGGCTGGCGTTGGCGGCATCCAGCTTGGCCGCGGCCGCCTGGGAGACTTCCCGGCTGTTGGCGCCGAACAACATGAAGGCGGTACCGACCACGACCTCGTGGCCATTCTGGGTGGCCGCGCCCGTGCGCAGCTCCTTGCCTTCGCCCACGCTAGCGACGTCGCGCACCCGAATGGGCACGCCATCGCGCCGGTCCAGCACGATGTTGCCGATTGCCTCCAGATTGGCTAACTGGCCCGGCACGCGCACCAGGAACTGCTGTCCGTTGCGCTCGATGTAGCCGGCGCCGATGTTCTGGTTGTTGCGCATGACCGCGGCGACCACGTCGTTCAACGTGAAGCCCAGCGCCACCAACTGAGCTGGATCGGGAGTGATGTGGATCTGCCGCTCGAAGCCGCCGATGGTGTTGACCTCGGTGACGCCGGGCGTGGTGCGCAGCTGCGGCCGGATCACCCAGTCCTGCAGGGTGCGCAGGTCCGTGGCCGTGTACGGGGTGCCGTCGGGCTTGCGAGCGTTGGGCTCGGCCTCCACGGTGTACATGAAGATCTCGCCCAACCCGGTGGAGATCGGCCCCATTTCCGGGTCCAACCCTTCGGGAAGCTGGGAGGCGATCTGCTGCAGGCGCTCGGCGACCTGCTGGCGGGCAAAGTACAGGTCGGTGCCGTCCTTGAAGACGACGGTGACCTGCGAAAGCCCGTAGCGCGACAGCGAGCGGCTGTAGTCCAGCTTGGGCAGACCGGCCATGGCCGTTTCGATGGCAAAGGTGACCCGTTGTTCGGCCTCCAGCGGCGAGTAACCCGGGGCCTGGGTGTTGATCTGGACCTGGACGTTGGTGATGTCGGGTGTGGCGTCAATGGAAAGGTGACGGTAGCTCCACACGCCCAGCGCAACCAGCGCAGCGGTGAGCACTAGCGTCAGCCAGCGATGGCGGATGGACAGCCCAATGAGGCGTTCGAGCATGGCGGGCCTCATTCTTCTTCCACGGTGGACTTTTCGATGTCGGCCTTGATCAGGAAGCTTTGGGCCACCACCACCTGTTCACCGGCCTTGAGGCCTTCCAGCACTTCGGCGCGTTCGGCGTCGCGGCGCCCCAGCTTCACCGGCCGGGTGTGGTAGGTTTCGCCCTGCTGCACGTAGACCACGTCCTGGTCTTCTGCGGTCTGCAGCGCCGTGATCGGCACCACCAACGCTGCCGATTGGCGATCCACGGTGACCCGCGCCTTGACCGCCGACCCCGGCCGCCACAGGCCATCGGTGTTGGCCACCGTGCCGCGCGCAATGGTGCTTTGGCTGGCGGTGGCGGTGCCGGGCAGGACGCGCTCCAAGGTGGTCTGTGCGGTGACGCCATCGCTCAAGCGGGTAACCGTCACCGGCACGCCAGCACCGATGTGCTGGGCGTCGGCGCCGAAGATGTGCAGGTCCACCCACAGCGTGGACAGGTCGGCGACCTCAAACAGCAGCGCGCCCTCAGCGGCGGCCATGCCTACGGCGGCCGTGCGCGCCATGACCACGCCACTGATCGGCGCGGTGACGGTATAGGTGGTCAGGCTCAGGTTGCTCTCTACCGTGGCCAGTGCCTGGCCGGCCCGTACCTGATCACCCACGCCCGCACGCACGGAGCGGACCGGTCCGGGGAAGCGTGCCGTGACCTGCGCGATGCGACCGTCAATCGGGGTCAACAGCCCTTGCACCTCATGCTCGTCAGCAATCTCACCGGGGCCTGCCGGTGCGACCTGGATACCCGCTGCCTGCGCAGCTTTGGCGGCAATCTTGGTTTCCAGCGGCGCTTCCTCGTGCTCGCCGTGCTCTTCGCCCTCAGCGGCGGCGCCGCCTTCGGACGCTTCGTTGGGGGCCGACGCGTTGCAGGCGGCCAGCATCATCAGGGCCATGCCCAGTGCGGTCCAAGAAAAGCGATTCATGGGGTCTCTCCGGTGGAAGCAGCCGCCGGCGGCGCGACAAGCGCCTGGCCGGTCAGGCGTTGAATTTCGATCAGGGCGCGCTGCGCATCGAGCGCCACGTCCAGCTGCTGCTGGGCCATGGCCGTGCGTTCGGACTGCAGCTGTGCCCATTCCAGGTAGCTGATCGCGCCGGCGCGATAGGCGCGCTCGGCGGCCTGCTCAGCCCGGGCCAACTTCGGCAGCACCTCGCCTTGCAGCCGTGCCACCTCGGCCTGCGCCACGGTGTAGCGACCATGGGCTTCGACCAGCGTGGAATACAGCGACAGGCCCTTGGCCTCGCGCTCGATCGTCAGAACCTCCAGCTCGGCTTCGCCGGCGCGGATCTCCGGCTGCGCGCGGCTGCGGCTGCCCAGTGGCATGGACAGGCTGGCCACCAGCGCGGTGTCGTCAGTCTCCTGCAGGCGGCGCACGCCCAGCTGCCACGACAAGTCCGGCGAGGCCGCCGAACGCGCCAGCTGCAGTCGTGCCTGCGCGATCCGGCGGGCATCGGCAAACTGCGCCAACTCGGGAGTGCGCTCCAATTCCTCGGCCAGCGACTGCATGGACGCGATCGCCGGCAGGGTCATGGGATCCGCCGCGGCCACCTCGAAGCTCGGAGCACGTTCGCCCCAGAGGGCAGCAAGGTGCTGCCGGGCGGCAATGCGCTGCTGCTCGGCCCGATCACGGGTCAATTCTGCTCTCGCCAGTGCTGCTTGTGCGGTGAGCATCACCGATTCGGGAGACGCGCCAGCCTGCAGGCGCTGCCGGGCAGCGGCGACGGTCCGCTGGCGCTGGCCGACATCCATGTTCGCCAGGCTGCGTTGCCGGTCGGCACCGACAACGGCCAAATAGCGCTGCGCCGTCTCGGCGAGCAGGTCCAGCCGCCCGGTCTCGCGCTGCACGGCCAGTGCATCAATCCGGCTTTGGGCCAAGGTGCGGCGGGCGTCGAGCTTGCCGCCGCGCTCCAGGACCGAGCTCAGGCTCAAGGTCAACTCCGCGCTGTCCAGGCCACGGGCCGCGCCCGTGCCCAGCGCATTTTCAACCTCCGCCCCCAACGTCCACGGTGGCCGCTGCACGGCCTGGTCGCGCTCGGCAGCGAGCACCGTGGCTCGCGCATCGACCAGGCGCAGCTCGGGGTGGGTTTGGGCCACGCGTGCAAACGCGTCGTCCAAGGTCATCAGCTCTTCTGCTGTCGCCGGCGTTGCCGCCGCGCTCAACAGTAGCCACGCGGCCAGGGCCGCCAATCGCACATGCATGAAGTACTCCAGAATTTTCGATAGCCAACAGGGATCCGGCGCACGCCGGCGCGCATCACCCTGCGATCGGCGGCCGGAACGGCGCGAGCAGGTGCTCATGCCGATATCTGTCCGCATGGGCTGTCGCCGACGGCCAATGCCGGCCGATATGAGCAATGGCCAACACTATTTCTGGAGCCGGCGCGGCCTGGCTACAGCACAGCACCAGCTGCTGTAGCCGGTGCAGCGCGGCGTCTACGCCACGCTCGGAAGCTGGTGATGCCACTGCCGGGTCATGGTCGGCCGCGGCCAGATGGGTTTGAGCATGGAGCTCGCCAACCACTGCCAGCACCGGCTGCGTCACAAGGCCCACGGCCAAGTGCGCCAGCAGCAGCCAGCGCAGGCCACAGCTCAGCCGGCCAAGCGCTGTCATGCAGGCGTTTTGCGCGCGTCGGCACGCGCCCGGCGAGCATCACCCAAGATCTCGAAAGCCTCCTTGATCACATACAGGCCGATCAGGGCGCCGATCACGAAATCCGGGTAGGGGCTGGCCAGCCACCACACCAACAGGCCGGCCAGAATCACCCCAACGTTGGCCACCACATCGGCGCGGGTAAACAGCCAGGTCGCTCGCAGATGCACTTCGCCAGACTTCAAGGGGGCGAGCATACGGAGCACCTTCAGGTTCACGGCCAGCGAGACCAGAGCGGTACCGATCATCCAACCGCTGACCGGCTCGGCGCCGTACATCACCCGGCGGCCGACTTCGACCAGCACGCCTACGCCCAGCACCAGCAGCACGCTGCCACTGACCCACGCGGCGTTGGCCTTGAAGCGCGCCGTGCGCCCGATAGCGACCAGGCCAATGGCATAGGCGGTGGCGTCAGACAGCATGTCCAGCGCGTCAGCCAGCAGCCCGGTGGAATGGGCAATCCAGCCGGCAATGCCGCCGATCACGGCCATCGCTGCATTCAGGACCAAGGCGATCCAGAGGATGCGTCGCTCCTCCTTGTTCTTGGCTTCGTGGTGGCACCCGCAATCACTCATGTCTTGGTCCTCTGCTGTGTTGTTTCATTGCTTGTTTGCGCCTGGCTGTCTACGCACACCGGAACGGGCATTGGCGAGGAACCCCACGATGGCGGCGGTGCCTACCAATACCTGCGCCAGCAGCGACTGCCAGGTGGGATACAGGCCGATCCACTCGATGCGCGGCAACGCGAGCGGTGTTTGAGAGATCCAGCCCGCTTCCTGCAACGCGGCCACGCCTTTACCGATCAGGATGACCGCCATCACCGCGATGAGAATCGAGCTGATCGAAAAGAACCGGCCAATCGGCAGCCGCCTGCTCATGCGCAGCATCCAGTACGCCACCGCAGCCAACACCGCGATTCCCGCCACCAGGCCTGCGAGGATGGCGGTGGACGCCTGATCGCTCCACATCGCGATGTAGAACAAGATCGTCTCAAACACCTCGCGGTACACCGCGACAAAGGCCAGCATGAACAGGAAAACAGCCGAGCGCCGTGTCAGCGCAGTCGTCAGCTTGGCGTGCAGGTACTCCTGCCACCGCCCTGCAAGGCTCTTTTGGTGCATCCAGATGCCTACGCTGAGCAGGACAGCGGCAGCGAACAAGGCCGAGACGCCCTCAGTGACTTCCCGGTTCGCACCGCTGATATCAACAAAGTAAGTGGCCACTGCCCAGGTAGCTGCGCCTGCCAACAACGCGCAGATCCAACCCGCATGCACATACGGCAACACATCAGACCGCTCGGCTTTACGCAAGAACGCCACGATACCAATCACGATCAGCAGCGCTTCCAGTCCTTCGCGTACCAAGATGGTAAAGCTGCCTAGAAACGCGGTGCTGGCGCCTATTCGGGTGTCCTGCAGCGCCACGTCCGCGCGATCAAACAGCTGGGCAATTTGCGCTGCCTGCCCGGCAACGTCAGCCGCGGGCGCATGCTGATCCAGCTGCGCGCGGTAGCCTGCCATGGCCGTCTCGATCTCTCGCAGCAATGACGGATTGCGCGTGGCCAGCGTGGGTTCAAGCGGCTCTACACCATCCAGATAGGACGAGAGCGCAAGCTTTTTGGCTTGAGCCAGGTCCTCATCAGCGTAAGCGCGCTGGCTGGCGGCCAGTCGCTGCCGCGCCACCGCAAAGCGATCGGCTCCTGGTACCGCTTCGTTTACTGCCTGTGGCTGCGAACGCAGGTAGGCGATGATCGCGTTTGCCTGATCGGCGGGCATCGTGGTGGCAAGATCGGCCTCTCGCGTGCGTGTCAGCGCTTCGAGCGAGGGAATGTGCGTATGGGCCTCGGCACTGGTGCGCCATAACGCCTCACCTTGAGCCTTGGCTTGCGAGGAGTACCCCAAGCTGCCCACATAGAATGCCAACGCCCAGCGATCACTTTCTGACAGCCCAGAGAAGCTGACCATGCCGGTACCCGGCACACCCTGGGAAATGACCTCGTACAACGACAGCGGCGTTCGCTGCGCGGCGCGAGTGGCATCGGTGAACGCGATCGGCGGCGGACTTAACGCTTGCGCGGCGGGGCCATCACCGTGACCTGTGGGGCCGTGACAGGCCGCGCACTGCTGGCTGTAGATGGACGCGGCCTGGGAGGTCTTCGGCGCGCTCGCCGGAACAGCGCCGATCGGGTAGCGGGCCAACAGCGTCGTGCCGAGCCCGCGCGCCAACGTTGCCACTTGCGCCGGGTCGGCCTTCTCTGCCACCGCCTGGACCAGGCGGTCGGCCTGGGCCGTCAGCTCCTGCTGGTTCTGGCCACCGGGCAATGCTGCCAGCTGACTGCGCACGGCGCCGGCAAACTCGCTCATTTCGGCGTATTCGTTGGGGGCAATTACGCGACCGGCCTGGACCGCGCCGGGGTAGTCGACCGCGATGTAATCGAGCATCTGCCAGGTTTGGCGCAGGTCTGCTGCGGCAGGCTCCGCCTGAGCAGAAGCGGGCAGAACCCAGCCGATCAGCAAGGCAATCAGGCAGTAGCGAATCAAGGCGATGGGCAGTGGCATGGTCGTCACATGCAGCGCCGCGGCCGGAGTGGCGGCGGATACGGGTTCAGCGTAAAGTCCGTAGCTACTACGGAGTCAAGCGTACTACGAATGAAAATCAGTGAGGCTGCCGACGCCAGCGGATGCCACTTGGAGACGATTCGCTATTACGAGCGGATCGGGTTGCTGCCGCGCCCGGGGCGCACGGGCAACGGCTACCGGGTCTATGGCCCGGCCGACATCGAGCGGCTGCGCTTCATTGCGCGTGGCCGGGACCTGGGCTTCAGCCTGGAGGAGGTCCGCAGCCTGCTGCAGCTGGCCGGCGATGAGGAGCTTTCGTGCGGGGACGTGGACCGGTTGGCCCGCAGCCATCTGGCCGACGTGCGCGCCCGCATGGCCGACCTGCAGCGCATGGCCAGCGAGCTGGAACGGGTGATTGCCAGTTGCCATGGCGGGCAGCGGGCGGAATGCACCATCCTGTCGACGCTGCGCCAGACGACCTCGGTGGAGGCCACGCGCCAGTGACCGAACTGGACCGCTACCTCGATGCGGCCACGCGCCAGAACACGGTGCGCAGCTATGCGTCGGCGCTGCGGCACTTCGAGGTTGAATGGCAAGGCCACCTCCCAGCGACACCTGACAGCGTGGCCCGGTACCTGGCCGCTTATGCGCAGACCTTGGCGACCAGCACCCTCCGCCAACGTCTGGCGGCCATCGCCTCTTGGCACCGCGACCACGGCTTTGTCGACCCGACCCGATCGCCGCTGGTGCGCAAGGTGCTCAAAGGCATCCAGACCCTGCACCCGGGCCAGGTCAAGCAAGCCGCGCCGCTCCAGATTCGGCGGCTGGTCGAGCTCGATGACTGGCTGGCCGCGGCGATCGCTGCGGCACATGCCCGGGGCGATGGGCCGGCGGCGCTGCGCCATCAACGAGACCGAGCGCTGGTGCTGCTCGGGTTCTGGCGGGGATTCCGTGGCGATGAACTGCTGCGTCTGGACGTGGCCCATCTCACGCTGGTGCCGGGACAGGGGATGACCTGCTTCTTGCCACGCAGCAAGGGTGATCGCCAAGCAGCCGGCGTCACCTACAAGGTGCCGGCGCTGTCGCGGTTATGTCCGGTGGAGGCGACCCAGGCGTGGCTGCAGGCGGCCGACCTGCAAGAAGGGCCGGTGTTTCGGGCAGTCAACCAATGGGGCCAGGTGAGCGCCGAAGGCCTGCATCCCAACAGCTTGGTGCGCCTGCTGCGCGAGTTGCTGACCAGTGCCGGCTTTGCCGATGCGGGGCTCCACAGCAGCCATTCGTTGCGCCGCGGCTTTGCCAGCTGGGCCAACGACCAAGGCTGGGACATGAAGGCCTTGATGGAGTACGTGGGCTGGCGCGATGTGCAGTCGGCCATGCGTTACCTGGACGGGCGTGACCCGTTTGCCCGGGACCGCATTGAAGCAAGCCTGCCCAGTCCAACCGTGCCGGTACCGGCGATGGCACTGCCGGCGCCGGAGGGCAAATCGGCCCTGCAGCTGCGCCTGCGCATGGTGCTGACCCCGTTTGCCCGCACGGGCCGCGGCGCGGCCAAGGCCCGAGGCCGAATTGAAGAGATCTGCTTGGCCCCGTTCCAGGCTGTGCGCCTGAACACCGCCAGCAGCGAGTACCAGTTGACTGCTCCCACCGATCCCGAAAGGGATCTGGATGAAATCCTGGCCACGTTGCTCGATGACATGCACCGCATGGCCGATACGCACCAGTGCTTCCTGGAAGCGTCGCTCAGTACAGACGACGGCCGGCACTGGGACTGATCCCCCTCACACCCTCCGGATCCAATGGCTACCCTTCACGAGACCGCCTACCCGCGACTGAAGCCTGATCCCACCGCCAAGGAACTGGAGGAGATCTATACCCCGACCGCCGCTGAGATTGCATTCGCCAAGCAGCTGACCACCCAGCCGGGTCCGCAGCTGGCGGTACTGATTCATCTCAAGCTCTTCCAACGCTTGGGCTACTTCACGCTGTTGGCCGACGTACCCGAGCGGATCCGGAAGCACATCGCCAAGGCCGCCCGACTCGGGCGCGTATTGGACACCGACCAGCTCGAACGCTACGACGCTTCCGGCAGCCAGCGCCGGCATATGCCGCAGCTTCGGCAATTCATCGGGGTACGTCCCCTGGATAAATCGGGCTTGGCTTGGCTGGACACAGTGGCCACCGGAGCAGCCCAGACCAAGCACACCATCCCGGACATCGTGAACGTCCTGCTCGAAGAGCTGGTGCACCATCGCTACGAACTGCCCGGTTTCCGCACTCTGGAGCTGGCCGCCATCGGCGCCCGTGAGCGGGTCAATCTGGGCTACTACCGCAGCATCAGCCACGCGCTGACGCCTGCCACGCGCACGCTCATCGACGAACTGCTGCGCGCACCGGAAGGGTCCAGGTTCACCGGCTGGCAATCACTCAAGCGCGAGCCCGGCCGGCCCACCAACAAGGAAGTTCGGTTCTACCTGCAGCACATCCGCATGCTGCAGCAGTTGGCCGACCAGCTGCCTCCCATCGATGTGCCGGTGCCCAAGCTCAAGCAGTTCCGTGCAATGGCTCGGGCCTATGACGCCAGCGAGCTGGCCGAACTGGCTCCGGACAAGCGCTATGCGCTGGCCACCATCTTCATTCGCGCCCAGCATGCCAAGACACTGGATGATGCAGCCGAGTTGTTCATCAAGCAGGTGCGCGGGCTGGAGAACACGGCCCAGCAGAAATTGCTGGCCTACCAGCTCGAACATGCCAAACGGGCCGACTTCCTCATCGGCCAGCTCAAGGAAATCCTGCAGGCCTATCAGCTAGACGGCAGCGATAGTCAGCGCGTGGATGCCATCGACAACAGCCTGGAAGCGGAAGTGTCGACCTTGCTGGCCGAATGCGAAGAACATATGGCCTACGCCGGGAAGAACTACCTGCCTTTCATGCTGCAGCCCTATGGCGCGGTCAGGCCGCTGCTGTTCAATGGGCTGGAGCTGATGAAACTTCGGGCGACCAGCCACGACGCCGGCATGGAGCCGCTGATCGCAGCGGTGCTCTCGCTGCGCAACCAGCGCCGTGAGCTGATCGAGGTCGCCTCCCTCGGTTTGGACCCGGAAAAGGACTTTGACTGGATGTCCAAGCTCTGGTGTCAGCACGTGTTCGGCAAGCGGGCCAGTGCAGCCGGCGCCGGCTGGATGCACCGTAAGTACTTCGAGCTGGCCGTGCTGGTGCAGGTCAAGGACGAACTGAAGTCCGGAGATCTCTTCATTCCCAGCAGCGAACGGTTTGATGACTACCGTGAGCAGCTGGTCGATGAAGCCACCTTGGCCCAGGAACTGGAAGCCTACGGCCAGGTGTCAGGCCTGCCCACCGACGCCGAGTCTTTCGTGGCGGGATTACGTGCACAACTGACCTCCCTGGCCGATGAGGTCGACGCGCGTTTCCCGGAGAACGTACATGCGGACATCCTGGATGGGCGCCTGGTGCTGCGGAAGGGGCAACGCGCCGAAGTCTCCAGCGCGATTACCACGGTGGATCGCCTCATCGCCGAACGGCTTCCAGAATCCAGCATCGTCGATGTCCTGATCGATGCCAGCCAATGGCTGGATCTGCACCGTTTCTTCCGCCCGATCGCCGGCACCGAGAGCCAGGTCGAAGATCTGCCCCGACGTGTGATCACCACGCTATTCTGCTATGGCTGCAACCTGGGGCCGACGCAGACGGCGCGGTCGATCAAGGGCTTCAGCCGGCGCCAAGTCGCTTGGCTCAACCTGAAATACGTGACCGAGGATGTGCTTGAGAAGGCCATCGTGGAGGTCATCAATACCTACAACAAATTCGACCTGCCTGGCTATTGGGGCAGCGGCAAGAGCGCATCAGCTGATGGCACGAAGTGGAGCGTCTACGAGGACAACCTGCTGTCGGAGTATCACATCCGCTACGGCGGCTACGGTGGCATCGGCTACTACCACGTGTCCGACAAATACGTAGCGCTGTTCAGCCACTTCATTCCCTGTGGCGTGCACGAGGGCATCTACATCCTCGACGGTCTGTTGGCCAACACTTCCGACATCCAGCCTGAGATCGTCCATGGCAACACGCAGGCCCAAAGCTATCCGGTCTTCGGCCTGGCCCACATGCTGGGCATCCAGCTGATGCCCCGGATCCGGAACATCAAGGACCTGACATTCTTTCGGCCCGAACCGGGTAGGGCTTATAAGAACATCCAGGCACTGTTCGGGGACAGCATCGACTGGCAACTGATCGCCACCCATCTCCACGACATGCTGCGGGTGGTGATCTCAATCCGATTGGGCAAGATCACCGCGTCCTCGATCCTGCGCCGGCTGGGCACCTACAGCCGGAAGAACAAGCTGTACTTCGCCTTCCGGGAACTTGGCAAGGCCGTTCGAACGCTGTTCTTGCTGCGCTACATTGATGACAATGAGATCCGCAAAACGATCCATGCTGCCACCAACAAGAGCGAGGAATACAACGGCTTCGTGAAATGGGTGTTCTTTGGCAGCCAGGGGATCATTGCTGAGAACGTCCAACACGAGCAGCGCAAGATCATCAAGTACAGCCAGCTGGTGGCCAACATGATCATCCTCCACAACGTGGAAGGCATGAGCCGGACCTTGGCCGAGATGAGGAAGGAGGGGATTGAACTGACGCCCGAGATCCTGGCCGGCCTGTCGCCTTATCGGACCAGCCACATCAATCGCTTCGGCGACTACCACCTGGATCTTGAAAGGGAAGTGGCGCCGCTGAGCTACACAGCCAAGGTGCTTGAACAGACCCCATAGATGGGGAGAACCTGATCGAGAGACGAGCAATCAACCTTGAAATTCAGTCGCTTAGGCAGCTTTTGGCCCTGTACGTAATGATTCCCTGCCGACCCTCCTGTGAGGCTGCCGAATGGGTAGCCCCCCCCCTGCCCTGCGCCGCTCGTCGCGGACGCACCAATCATGGCCTCGGCCACGCGGATTGGGATCACGCACTGCGTCCGCGATACCGTCAGGAAGATCGCTGCCTATTGCACGGCTAAGCACAGTACTACGCCACTGGTGCTTGCCCGCCTCAGCGGTAAGGATCCAGTACCATCCTGAGCACGACCCACCACGTGATGACAATCGGGAAGGTCCCAAGCTGCTGATCGCTGAGCAGTCCGTGAGCGTAGCGGTTGCGGAGATTGCAGCCTGCCCGATGCGTCATCAAGGCCCTGAGCTCGAAGTTCAGGCCTCGCGGCAGAATGCCGGCTTCGTCATCAAGCTCCAGCAACTCAGACAGCGAGCGCTCCTGTTCGCCGTTGACCTTGTTGGACACCAAGGTGTTGACACCGTGCGCCTTCAACTGAGCGCGAACCATCGGCTCGATCATCGGAAGCAGATTGATCCCGGCCGTGTCCCACTCATGCTGCAGGCCTGCCACCAGCCCGCGTGCGATCTGCTTGTGGTGCCCGTCCGGAGCGCCCGGACTTCTGCCCACGAAAGACAGTACGTCATTGAAGGAGCTGCTGAATCGCTCAGAGAGCTTGCGCACGCTGCTTAGAATGAACGGTGCCAGCAAGAAGGTGTAGCGGGTCTGGCAGACGCCTTCGATTGCGGCGGTCTCCAGGTGTTCGGGATTCTTGGGATCAAACGGTGGGTGCGAACGTAGTGGCACACCGTCCGCGTCCAGCTCCGTGCTCCCAAACAACCCGTTGAAATATTCTGCTTTGAGTGCTTTTGCGTGTTCTACCTCGGTTGTGAAGTCCGAATAATCGGTGAAGCTGAACGCAATGCGCATCAGCGAGGTCGGATAGTCCGTCGTTGCGAGGTGTTCGTCCACCCACGCGTGGATGGGTCGAGCATCCACTGGAGTGCTGATTTCCCCCATCTCGTCGTTGATGCGCAGGCGCACGTCTTCCAGCTCGCGCTGAAGTTCGCGAATACGCTCGCGTGGCGCGTGATTCTGCCGCAGCTCGGCAATGCCCTGGGCCATCCAGTATGACGCGACCATGGCCGAGGTGGCGCGGCCGGCGCGTACCACCAGTGATTCCCCCGCCTGCCGACCGGCCTGGCGACTGCGCTCGACAAGGTTGAGTGACAGCCACAGGCGGCTTGCCAGCTGGAACAACAGATGCGTCAGTTCGCTATCGATGTCCACAGATGGGTCAATCGCTGCCGCGGCGGCCTCCAGCGACGCGGCGGCCGCTTGGGTATGTTCTGCGTCTGCGCGGCGCAGTAGCTCGTCGGCGAAACGGTTGGCCAACCCCTTCATCGGGCCATCCAGTACCGACTGGAACATCGCCATGAAGGTCACCCAGAGTTCGGCATGGAAACCCTCATCTTTGCGCAGGCCGCGCCAGCCCAGATCCAGGGCTCGCCGCAGGTGATCGATCGCCTGCGGGGTAATGTCCTCGGCGGCGGCATGCTGTGCCAAGCGCAGGTAGCTGCGCGCGCCAAGGGCGGCCAATTGCTGGATGTCCCGCCCCGTGATCCGGTTCGTGGCCAGTGCGAGATCGGCGCAGCGTGCGGTGAGCCAGTCAGTCGGCGCCTGACGTGCAAGCGCCAGCAGCGCCTGCAGGTCATTGGCGCTGATGTGGTCCAGTCCGGCGGAGGTGCCATCGGGAGTGATGATGCGCGGCATGAACAGCGTGGTGCCACCGACCTGCAGGCTCATCGAACTGATTCTGGCGACGAACTGCAGAAGCGCTGAGGCGGTGGTAAGTCCGTTTTGCTGGGCCTGACGGGCGCGTTGGGCTATCTGCTGGGCGAGGTCCCAGTCGGTGCCGCTCCAGTCCAGATCGGCCAGGCCGTCCTCCCAGCCGAGCGCGCTCAGCAAGCCTGGCTCAAAAGGGACGCTGAGCAAGGACAACGCTGGTCGGGCGGGTGGTGGCCCCTCAGCGGGGCCGGGAGGGTTGGGAGTGGGCATGGCGGATGCTCGTCAGGGTCTGGGGAGGACGCCGGGCAGGCGCCGGTGGCGTCGATAGTGGCGCGGTCGCCCGCCGCCAGGCAGCAATGCCGCCGGGCGGCGGTCGCCCCGGCGCGGGAGCGCCGCACCGGTTGCCGCTAGCGCGTTGGACGATGGCGTCCGGCATTGCGTGGGCTGGTCGGATCGCCGGTGACCGCCGTCAAAGACCCCGCGCTCGCTTGTGCGCCAATGCGGCCTTGGCCCGCCACCCCATCACCGCTCCCCCCGCCGCAAAGCCGATCATGTAGTGCACGCCGAGGGCGGGTTCGCAGCCAACCAGTGCAATCACGCCACTGACCAGCCCGAGCGCGGGGTACACCATCCCCAGCAGCAGCACCCGCAGCGAACGGGACCGTTCGATGCCCGCAACACCGGCACGGCGCCAGCGCACGAAGCCATCGTGGAGCAAGGCGTGACTGAGCGCGGCGATCCCACCGAGCAGCAGGCCGGCCAGCACGTGATACAGCTCGTTGGATATCCGGGCATGCAGCGCGGACATGACCGGAAACAGCGCGATGAAGAGCGCGAGCATGGTCATGTCCGCGGCGTGCGCACGCGGGGAGGTGGTGTGTGTCATCGGTGTGTCTCCTTTCGCTGGGCGATGAACTGGGCAATGGCGCTGGGGTCGTCCCACAGCGGCCGTACGTGTGCGCGGTCGGCCTGCTGCTGTGCGGCCACGGCCTGGTCAAGCGACCAACCGTGGCGTGCTCGCCAAGCCTGGGACGGACGGTAGAAGTTGGCGTGCTGCAATTCGATAAATCCTTCACGTCTGAGGAAAGCGGGCAGCCTGGGGTTCTGCACGCGCTCCACGAACAGGGCTGGCCACGGAATCAAGGTATCGCACAGCCCCAAGAATTCAGTAAGCCAACCCCGGCCTCTAAGGCGTGGGTTGAGCTGGATATTGCTCAGCGTCAGTACGGGGACCGCATCACCCAAGCCGGCCAACGGTTGTCGCGCGTGCTTGATCCAGATCCGGGTCCCGGCGCGCTTGAGCTCCACGCAGTCGGGGATCTCGGCGGTATCGACCAGCGAGATCCACTTGAAGAGCTGCAGTTCGATGCTGGGGATCCGGTTCAACTGGGCGTTGCTCATCATGGATCGGATACCTGATGGGGGTGTTGGGCCAGTGGGAGTGGCAGCCGGTCCGTTGCCCTGCCCCGCCAGCAGGTGGCCGGGGCGCAGGGTCGCAGCGGTCATCGGCCTAGCGCGAGCGCGGCTTACGGGCCGGCGTGGGTTTGGGTCGTGCCGGCGCTGCCGCGGGGGTAAGTGCAGCGCGCACCTGCTCGGGTAGATCGCCCAGGCGCTCAAGCTGGCTGGCATAGGCGTTGGCCAGTGCGCGCTGGATATCGCGCTCGTGCAGGGCCTGGCCGCGGGCTATTTCGGCCTGCTGACGGGCCGTACTCAGCTCGCTGAGCTCGCGCTGGTGCTGACGGGCCTGTGTGGTGGCGCTGTGCTGCAGCTGCTGCAGGGCCTGGCGTGCGCGGTCCACCTCGGCCAAGGCGCGATCTTCGGTGGCGCGCAGGTGCGCCAGCAGCTCATCGCGCTCGGCGGTGTGCTGGTCGGTTTTCTGCGCCAGCTCGGTGCGCAGCGCGGCCACTTGATCTTCCAGGTGTTCGTTGCGCGTATACGCACCGTCGCGTTGACGGCGCAGGTCGTCGCGCTGGTCGTGCAGCTGTTGTAGTTGCTCGCGCACGGCGGCGACGCTGGCCTCGGCCGTGCGGGCCTGCAGCTGGGCTTGGGCCAGTTGCTCCAGCAGCTGGGTACGCTCATGCGCCAGCACGTCCTGCTGGCTGGCCAGGGCGGCCTGCGCCGCCTGCAGCTCGGCGCGTTCGCCGGCCACCGCAGCCTGCGCGTGCTCGGCGGCGGCTTCCAGTGCGGCGGTCCAGCAGCGCTGGGCCAGGGCGATGACGGCTGGCGGGACGTCCGGACGGGCACTGTCGAGGGCGCGTTGGCGCAGGCGTGATCCCACGCTCGACCACCAGCTGTCCAAGTGACGGGTCACGGTATTGGGTGAGCCGGTGCCCAGGTGGGCACGGATGCGCTCCACCGTGGGCCGCTCGCCGCCGGCGACGAGGTCATCGGCGGCGTTATGCACATCCAACTCGGTCAGGCCACGGGCCATGGGGGTCTCCGGTCAATGAAACGGCGGGCGCCAGGGCGATACTTCCGATAATGTAGAATTATCGGAAGTAGCAAAAGCTGGTGTGTAGTGAGAAATACATAGTACATATGAAAACCATCACTTCCACGACCGTTGATCGGACGCTCGCCCTGCCCGAGCCGGCCCGGCTGTCGGCGCAGGCCGCCACCGCCGCCGATCAGATCCTGGCGGCGGCGCGCAGCGCCAATACCACTCGCAGCTACCGCACTGCGCTGCGCTACTGGGCCGGCTGGTACCAGGGCCGCTACGGCCAGTCGCTGCGGCTGCCGCTGCCGGCGGCAACGGTGGTGCAATTCATCGTCGACCACGTGGCCCGCGACACCGCCGAAGGCGTGCGCTGGGAGCTGCCGGCCGCGCTGGACCAGGCGCTAGTGGCGGCCAGGTTGAAGAGCCGCCCCGGCCCGTGGCGCTTGGCCACCCTCACCCACCGCGTCTCAGTGCTGAGCAAGGTCCATCAGCTGCAGCACCTGGCCAACCCCATCGACAGCGCCGAGGTGCGCCAACTGCTGGCCAGCGCCCGCCGGACCGCGCACAAGCGTGGCGAGCGCGCACGCAAGAAGGTTGCGATCACCCGGGTGGAGCTGCACGCGCTGCTGGCCACCTGCGGCTCTGACCTGGCCGGGGTGCGCGATCGTGCCCTGCTCTACTTCGGCTTTGCTACGGGCGGTCGCCGTCGCAGCGAGGTGGCGGCCGCGACCCTGGCCCATCTGCGTGCGCTGCCCGAGGGCGGCTTTGTCTACCACCTGGACCAGGGCAAGACCCTGCAGGACGGGCCCAAGGCCGGCGGCAGTCCGGACAAGCCGCTACTGGGCGCGGCCGCGGCCGCGTTGCAGGCGTGGCTGGATGCCGCCAAGCTCACCGAAGGGGCGCTGTTTCGCCGCGTGTGGGGTAACCGGGTCGGTCCGGCGTTGAGTGATCGCGCCATTGCCCTGGTCATCCAGCGGCGTGCCGCACTGGCGGGACTCGAGGGAGACTTCGGCGGGCACAGCCTGCGCTCGGGCTTCATCACCGAAGGGGCGCGCCAGGGCGTGGCCCTGCCCGCGCTGATGGCGATGACCGATCACCGCTCGGTGGCCAGTGTCATCGGCTACTTCCAGCAAGGCGGCGCGGTGAACAACCCCGCGGCGCGACTATCGGATGCGCCCTGATCGCGGGCTAGACCTTCCACGTCCAGTTGGAACCATGAATGCGGCGATTGCCCTGCTGGTTCCAGGTGTAAGGCTTCCACATCAACGTCGGCGGCGCGCCACCGTACTTTGACTCATCCGCCAACCGGGTGAACACCTCGTCGGTAATCCACGTGGACGGCTCCAAGTCCAGCTCGGTCAGCTTAGCAGCGTGATTGGCAGCGCGCCCCACCCATACGATGTCATTACCGCCGCGCACACCCGTGCGTGCAGCGCGGATTGTACTGCTGTCGATTCCGACCACCTGCTTCACGGTGCCGGCCCAGTGCGGATACTGGCGCCGCAGTGCCGGCACGACGATATTCTTGACCGCGTAGTTGATTTTCAACCCTGCCTTGGCGGCTGGCGTGGCTTGCCGGTCACCGACCCAGATACCCATGACGCGGTCACCGTCGTAGGAGGTAATCTTGCCGCCCTCCTTCTTGATGATGGTGGCGGCGCAATGCAGGAACGCTTTGTAGATCTCCGCGCTCAGCCACCAATGCTCGGCATCGACCATCTTGGTAGAGCCTTTAAGGTCTGCGTACAGGACCGTGGCGCGATCAAACTCGACTGCGTCGTTGCCCAGCCGCAGATCCTCAGGATCAGGCACCACCTGGCCCTGTCGGGTTGACCATTGGTTTTGCGTGATCGCTTCCACTGCTGCCGTCATCTCTTCCAGCACTGTCACGGTCAGTCCCTCGGTCCAGCGGCGAGAATCCGGGCGCGGATCTGCTCGCATGCCGGTGCCAGCAAGGCACGGGCATCGGCACCAGGTTTGTATCGGTAAGGAACGGTAGTCAGCCCGGCCAGATCGCTCGGCAGCTTCAGCTTGTCTTCGCGCGGCTCCATCAGGAAGGCGCGCCGACGTCCCAGGAACCCAATGAACATGCCCAGCTCAAAGACGACGTTGTCGCGCATGACCGGCCACTCGTCACCGCGGCTGATCACCATGTCGTCGGCATGCGCCACGGCAATGGCAAAGTCCGCCTGTTCCAGCTGGGCCTCCAGCTCATCAAGGGTGTAGTTGGCCGCGCGGAAAACGCCGTGGTCCCAGACCACCGTCAGAAAGGGATCGTGCTCGAAATGCTGCACCAGCAGGCGGGTGACCGGCAGCGCCTCCACCGAGGACATCACGAAGACCCGGACCCGTTCGCGGGGGGCCGTAATCATTCGGTTGCGCTCCTTCAGCCGGCGCGACAGAGCAGCTGCCAAGCGCCGCCAGATCAATGGGTGTGCATCGGCAACGCGACTGAAATCGCTTTCAGGCACCTTCAGCACCACTGTGGGCTCGGTGGCGGTGATGGTGGCCGCACGCAACTGGGTCGGCTCGATGGCTGCCATCTCCCCCACGTGTTCCCCGACTCGGCGGGTATTGACCACTTTGCCATTGATGATCACGTCGACCGCACCGGCAACGATGAAAAACACGTCGGTTTCGGCATCTTCTTGCGTGATGAAGGACGCGCCCGCCGCCACGTCCAGCAGTTCCCCGGCCTCAGCCAGCTGCGTGGCAGCAGCCTCCAGCCCCGCCAGGGTGCGGAACTCGGCCAAAGCCGCCACCAGTCGCCTGCCGCCGTCGGCAGAAAGTCGCTCGATAATGCTCGCCCCCATACCTTCCCTCCCTTGAAAGTGTGAACTGGCTCCCAATATACGACAAATGAACCAGCCGAAAACCGGTTGGTGCCCGGCCCGAGAGCGACGCGACCCGCTCCGGCCCGGTCTCCATTTGGCCGCAGGGAGCAGGACGATGGGACATAGCTGGAAGGAAGACCGCACCAAGAAGCGCCTTGCCACGCGTTACGAGGAAGTCCGTAAGGTCGATATTCGTGACTACACGCGCGAGACCTCGCTGGAGAACATCGCGGTCAACCGCGCCTATCGGGTTAACGGCGCGCATGTCTACATCGACATCGTCAATCTGCAGGACATGCTCAACTGCACCAATGCTGAAGGCGAAACGTGCCACAAGCGCGCTCTCCGCTTCCTGAATCAGCATTACCGCGCCGTCCACCGCCTTCTGGTCGAGAGTGAGACGGTCCGCGTGGATTTCCACAACCAACGGTTGCATGCGGTGGTCACCAAGCCCTATGGCGATGCCGACGAGCGCGCACGGATCGAGCGCGCGGTGGCCATTGCCCAGCTGACCATCGACGTGCTGGCCGAAACGGGCGATACGGATGAGCACATCCCCAATGCACAGGTCCGTGTGGGTATCGACAGCGGGTTGGCACTGGCCGTCAACAACGGTCGCCGCGCCAGCCGCGAGCCGCTCTTCCTGGGCTCCCCGGCAAATCAGGCCGCCAAGTGCGCCGGCCATGGCGTGGCGGAGGGCATTTACCTCACCCATGGTGCACGGGCGCTGCTCGAGCTGCCGGCGCTGAGCGGCGACAAAGACCGCACCACGCCACTGACCCAGGACCAAGTGGCGGCCTGCGTTGAGGCGGCAGGCTTGGGCGTTTCCAAGACGCGGATCATCGAGCTCTGGAAGGAGGAGCAGGAGGACCTGCCCATTGGCGAGTTCGAATTCAGCCGACCCACCCCGCCGATTTCCGATCTGGACTTCAGCCTACTTAGCGCTGCCAAGTCCAAGCGATTTGAGGGCGTGTCGCTATATGCAGACATCGACGGCTTCACTAACTTCGTAGATAAGCATCTGGATGAGGATCCGCAGCATCTGGTACGCGCTCTCCACGTGCTGCGGTCAGAGCTGGATGCCGTAGTGCACTTGGACTTTGCCGGGCGGCGCATTCGCTTTATCGGCGATTGCC
>NZ_JAJIUJ010000002.1 GCF_020880415.1 Xanthomonas euvesicatoria pv. euvesicatoria
AAAAAAATATTGATGTGATTGTGCGCAGAGAAGATCCACATTCCGCGGGTAAAAAATTATTAGACAACAAAGAAAGTCTTATTTTTATAAAAAACACGGATCAAGGACCACTAATACTAGGCGGAAGCTCCGGGGTATTGCCTTATAGTGACGGAATTTACGCGTACGGGACAAGACTGAATTCACGCGCAATAAAAATTTTCTTCAGTGACAAAAATATAACGACTGCCAAATGCCACCCGCATGATTATTGATTAAAATAGGTAACAAAGGTAAACCTCAGGAGAACAAAGGGGACGGAGGTAATTAGCCCAACCGCGTCAGCGATCTGGTGAACAAGATGCAGACCATCCACAGCAAGGCGCTGGTACTGCGCTATGCCTACAGCGTCGGCGGCCAGTTGCAGGGCATGACGTATCCTGACGGCACGGCCGTCGACTACCTGCGCAATGCACAAGGCCAGATCACCGAGGTCGGCGTGACCCCGGCCGGCGGCAGCCGGCAGGTGCTGTTGGGCAACGCCAGCTACTACCCGTTCGGCCCCGCTGCCGGCTGGACCTACGGCAATGGCCGCACGCTCGCCCGCCTGTACGATCTGGACTACCGCCCGCAGGCCATCCAGGACACCCGCCCGGGTGGGCTGGACGTCGGCTTCGGCTTCGACCCGGCCGGCAACCTCACCGCGCTGACGCCCGCAGGCAATCCCACGCCGGCGATCGGCCTGGGCTACGACGCGCTGGGCCGCCTGACCGGTCTCACCGATGGTGTCACCGGAACTGTCATTGACGGCTACAGCTATGACGCCACCGGCAACCGCCTCAGCGCCAAGGTCGGCACAGCCACGCAGGCCTATACCTACCCCACAGACAGCCACCGCCTCAGTTCCGTGGCCGGCGTGGCCCGCAGTTACGATGCCACCGGCAACACCACCGCCATCGGCGGCACCGCGCGCCAGTACACCTACGACACCACCGGCCGCATGACCCAGGCCCGCCGCGCCGGCGCGGTGACCATGAACTATCGCTACAACGGTAAAGGCGAACAGGTGCGCCGCTTCCTCGGCACCACCAACACCTACACGCTCTTTGATGAAGCCGGCCACTGGCTAGGCGACTACGACAGCAACGGCGCGCCCAAGCAGCAAGCGATCTGGCTAGATGACCTACCAGTCGGTCTGCTGGCCAACGCAAGCAAACTGCACTACATCGAACCCGATCACCTGGGCAGCCCGCGCGTGGTGATCGACCCCACCCGCGATGTCGCAGTGTGGACGTGGAGCCTGAAGGGCGAAGCCTTCGGCAACACCGCGCCGAACCAAGATACTGATGGGGATGGTGCGGCGCTGGTGTTGGATATGCGCTTTCCGGGGCAGCGGTTTGATGCGGCGAGTGGGTTGAATCAGAACTACTTCCGGGACTATGAAGCGGCTACTGGGCGGTATGTGCAGAGTGATCCGATTGGATTGAGTGGCGGAATTACAACTTACTCCTACACAGAAGGCTCACCGCTGTCCAAATCGGATCCATTTGGCCTGATGTCTTTTGGCAAAAGCTGCAATTCTGCGCAGCAGCAAAATATTATTAATGCTGTGGCGCAAATGGCAAACACCATTCAGTCCAACTCTGAGGCATCCATGTCAGGCTGCTACGATGGAAATTGCGACTTCAAGAAAGCTGCCGCTGTAATGAGAGTCATCGCATCCGCTAGCTTCAATTGCAATTACGCCCAAACAAATGGACTAACGGTGGCGCGACCAAGATATATATTTCTTTCGGGACAATTCTCTAGCAACCCTACCGACCCAGTTATATCTTCGCCAACACACAGCCAAGGCGTTGGCTGTCTTATGTCAGCCCTCTATCATGAAGCAATGCATCTTGCCCTCTGGAACGAAATCCCTGACGAAGACGATGTCAGACGAGAGACGAAGAAATGCTTCGATTGCGCCGTCAGTCACACTGAGCAAGGACAGATGCCTTTATGGTAAATAAATCACATTACTTGATAATAATTTTAATCGCGAATTTTGCAACACCATTAACTGCTCGCGCCTTATCCGCAGCAGGAGACATAAGGTGCCTGGCGTTACAAGCCACAAATGTGGTAGTGGTATCCGACATGAGAACTGACAAGCTAATCATGGAAGATTACCTTGGCCCGCTTTACTTAACACGGCTAGCAGTGATAGATCAAATCAAGGGCTCAGTTGAAATATTAGGAAAGCAAC
>NZ_JAJIUJ010000028.1 GCF_020880415.1 Xanthomonas euvesicatoria pv. euvesicatoria
CACTGTGATGATTATCGAGAGTATCAGCGCTATTCTTGTCCCAGGCCCTACATCGTGATTTTTATTTTCTTGGTGCGGCTTCCTATTCATTTCAGAAATTTCCAATAAAATCAATAAATAACATTATTTAATTTTAAGTCAAGATATTGGTTATTGGTAGATTTTTGTATTTATTTTTGTTATTTTTCTAGGCAGGCAATTGCGTGGGACCAGCTGCGCACGCAGTTGGTGCGCGCGATGAAGCTTTGGCTTGCGCTTGGAAAGCAAGCGCCACAGCTGAGGCCATGTCCTCGGGACTCAGCCTCAACAACTGCTTTACCACCTCGTCCACAGCGGTGCCTGCGCCGCCCTGGCGTTCAAGCTGTTCAAGTTTTTTGCCCAGTGCCACGGGATCCGGGTTGAAGTAGCGCATGAAGGTTTTCAGATCCTTGTGGCCTGAGATCCTGGCTGCTTCCGCTGGGTTGAGGTGATGTCCCATTTCCGTGATGCGCGTGTGGCGAAGGTCGTGCATGCGCGCGGTCAAAATCTCTGGGTCTCCTAGCTTCTCGGCTACTTGCTCACGGACCCGATCCCAAGCTTGCGTGACGGTGTCTGCTCGAATGCGCTTCCCGCGCGAGGTCACAAAGACCGCTCCCTTCTTTGTTTCGCTGGCCTCGAAGCGCGTGGCGATCAAGGCCATGGGCTCTGAGGTCAACGGGATCACGCGCTCGTTGTATTTGCCGTTTTTGGCCTTGGTTTCGCGAAGTCGCGCCGTTTTCTTCTTGAAGTTGATGTCCGCCCAATCAAGCTTGACGCATTCGGAGCGGCGGGCTGCGGTCATACGCGCAAAGCGAATGACATCGGCCGTTGCCTGGTCGGTCCGCCCAGCATCAAGCTGCGCAACGATGGCGTTCCATTCCTCCTCGGTGAGCGTCCGGTCGCGCGCGTCATCTGAATTGAGCGATTTCAAGCTCTTGATCGGCGAGCGCAGATCAATCTGCCAGTTTTCGTGGGCAATCCGGAAGAGGTTTCGGATCGTGGTCAGGGCTCGCTTTTTGCTGCCCTGGGCCATAGGGAGCGTGGTGCCGTCTCGCTTGACCTTGACGTATGAGTTCACGAACGAGCTGGCATGGCGCCCCAGGAAGTCATCCTGAGTCAAATCCTTGGCCAGCTTGCGGGTGAGGTGGGGCATGCCGGTCTGGCTCAACCCAAGACCTTTGCCGCCTCCCAAGAAGAGATAGGCATTGGAGTGGTCGGTTCTGACCGACGCGTGCTTGATGAGCCCATCATCGATTTCTTGGACAAACCGGCGCAGTAGATCCCCGAAGGTCCAGGCCTCGGAAGTGTGGGCATACGGTGTCTGCCGAAGCTCCAAGGAGGCATGCTCTCGGCGGACATAGGCCTCGGCCATGAGTCGCGCGGCATCGATGTGATGCTCGGTATTCGGGGACGCCTTCGGGTCGATGGGGTAGCGCACCAGCGGGAACTTCAAGGCTTGCCCGTTGAGGGACCTTCGGATGCGCGCCTCCCACCTGAGTTGCCCATCCGTCCTGAGCGTCACTCCCGCCACCGGGCTAACGGCCTGGAAGACCTTGATGCCGCGTGGGAGCGTGCCGCTGAAGGTCTTGGTGCGCCCAGGCTTGGCGGCTGTTTTGGCTTTGCTCACTTAGCGTCTCCCTGTATCCTTAGACAGATGGCCCCGTGGCACAATTGGATAGCGCGCGTCCCTCCTAAGGACGAGGTTGCTGGTTCGAACCCAGCCGGGGTCACCACTTTTTTGACAATCGGCATGACTAGGCCTGTCGTTACCACAGACTTGCCACAGTCAGGCTGGACTTCCGCGCAAAGCCTTGTCCTGCTTAGGTCTTAGTGTAGCGACGTTGTCCCTCCTAAGGGGAAGGTCGCCCGTTCGAATCGGGCCGGGGTCACCAGGAATCAAACACTTGTCTCTGCGTCCTCAGCTGGTAACCCAATGGATTGGTCGATATATCCACAGGGTCGGACATAGTGGACACATACGCATTCCTGGGCTTGGCAGGAACGGCTGGCTGAGCTATAGCGCATTGCCTCGCCGGATATTTAGCAATTCTTTTATCTCTGGATCAACTTCTTTAGGCGTTATCACTTTGATGAGCGAGGCTGCAGTTAGCGATACGCCGAGTTCTTCATGACTCCATCTAAAAAAATAGACAAGATCTTTTTTCCGGAGGCGATTGAAATGCACCCATCACTGGATTCCAGGATTTATCAACTAAAGCTCTTGCAATCTTGTTTGCCCCTGCTACACCCAGTCCACCCTTCCCACAAAGAATAGAAAGTGCGTCGGATACTTGGTCGTAGCTATCTTTGCATAACTTGTCAGGTAAGTATCAATTTCTTCAATTGTTGGCGGTGTAATCCCTTTGGTAGCTCCTTTCTTTATTGGTCGTTCGAACACGGGCGAGACTAATAAATGGTTTCGATTTATTTCTTATTCCAGATGAGGGTTTATTAATTTCTTGTTCGCCACCTGAGTTTTTAAGCACCATTGAAGAGCCTGCAGCATAATGCCAGCCTCCCCATGACTTGACCCACCCCCGATAGCAGGGCCATCAGTCGATAGAGATTTGACCTCTTTCGGCGGCAGGGAATCCCCTTGGGACCCGTGTTCTCGGGCAATTCCGCAGGGGTTTTCCATGCCAGTGCACTGTGGGGCCGCTCCTCGTTATAGAAGCGCCGCCACGCTTCGATTTTGCTCCGTGCATCGGCTAAAGACA
>NZ_JAJIUJ010000029.1 GCF_020880415.1 Xanthomonas euvesicatoria pv. euvesicatoria
CAGCGCAAAGCAAGCGGAGCGCGCAGCGTCGGCGTAGCCGGCGCGAAGAGCAAAGGTGCCCAGGCCCGAAGGGGAGAGACCCGCAGGGGCTCAATGCGTAGCACCAGCCGAAGGCGCAGCGCAGCTGCGGGGACCGGGCCGAAGGCCGCTCCAAAGTCACGCTGCTGGCGCTCCTACGACACACAACGCCACCCACTGCCGCAATGGGGCATCAGGCGAGCTCATCGAGAAACGTTGCCAACGATGGCTGCCGCTTCAGCAGCCGGTAATTAGAACTGTGAGGCAATAGTGTAAGAGTCAAAAAGCTGGCGCAATTTCAGCTATCGGCGAGCTAAGCATTCATGTTCAAATACGGCTCTCTCGCCTAATACTCCGGTCAAAGACCGCATCGATGTTGCGCCTACAGATCAGCGAAGCAAGTCATACGCCGAAGGCCACGCAAGTGGTAAACGGAATTAAAGCGGCAGTGTTCGCCGGCCAGCTCAAAGCCGGAGACCGCCTACCTTCAGTCCGCGATGCCGCTGAGCTTTGGAAGGTACCGAAGGACATCGTTGCCAGAGCCTACAAGACTTTGCTTAAAGAAAACGTCGTGCAAGATACGGATGATCGCGGACCACTGCCGCGCTACATCGTGAGCGAAACGGTACACATTCCTGCACAGGCCGAGCGTGAGCAGAAGATGGATGGACTTGTGACAGCGATGGTCGCGCAAGCCCGCAAGCTCGGTTTCAGTGTCGAGGAGATTGAGTCGGCAAGTGTGCGGGTACTCGCAAAGCTCATCGCTAGTAAGCGAAAGAAGAAAGCAGCAGTGTAGGCAATGAAAAAGGGCCGGCGTCGTGTAAGCGACGCCGGCCCTTTTTTGTGCGTGCGTGGCTGATCGCCATAACAACGCGGACACTTCAGCGATTGCCTGCGAGGACTTCAGCCTCCTCTGGCAAGACGACCAGCGTCAGAGACCGTGCCGGTTCGGAAACGACATGCACGTTAAAGCGCGCATGAGGATCAAGCGCGAACACGCCTACGATGCGCGAACCTGCGCGAAGGCCCTCTAGGCGCTGCTCCCGCTCCTCAAAGTCGACCGCCGGCCAACAACCGGTGACATGCGCGCGCACAACGTGCGCCGGATTGATGTTGTGCCGGCACAGCAGTTCTAGTGCCGGCGGGCTGATGACGACAACGCCTGGTGAAGCCGCCGGGTGCAGCAGCGGCGAGTTGCCCGATGCGAAGAAGTCGCGGGCATTGCACGGATAACGTTGCATCGCAGGGCCCCAGAAAGGGGATCGGCCCGCGCCAGGCCCGGGGGGGTTGAACTTGGCGAGGGCCGATCCGTGAACAGAGAGAGCTGAGAGTCTGGTAGCGATCGATGGTGGAGCAGATCAGCAAACAACAGGCTGAACTAATCCGGATCGCATCAACTCGGCTCTGCAGGCGCGAACACCTGAGTTTGATAGCCTTCAATCGCCGGCAGTGCCGGCATTGTGTCCTCGCTCCGCCAGAACCAGGCCGACAACTTGCTCGACTCGACTACAGACGCGAGCGCAGCTGTATAGGCCTCTTCCGCTTCACCAGGCACAAGATAGAGCGCAACAGGATCCGGGGTAGTGTCATTCAAGACGACCGATGCGAGAGGCTTCTTGTTTGAGAGGTTGAACCGCAACCCCTTGATGAAACGACGCTTGTCTGCAACCAGTGAGCGGAGCAGGTCAAGCTCTTGCAAGTTTTCGTACGGGATCCAGTTCTCTGACACCAGCATCATGGCAGCTTCCTCGACGTTTGCCACCCCCGCTTCGGAGACGCTGAAGGTGCCAACGAACATCAAGTGCGACTTCTCGTCCGCATTTGCGATCTCGATCTCATTTGCGAAGGCCTCCTCCAACTTCTTCGCGAACTTGGCGTCCAGAAAGAAGTCTGTCTGCGGCAGATGTTTGAAGGTGATCCTTCGGCCGTATGTTGCGTCCTTTATCTCTTTGACTTCAGCAACGGCAATCATCAATTTGCGCTTGCCATTTTTCACGCCTGCAATCGATCGGAAAAGCTGTTTGGTCCGTTGATTGATCTCGTCCTTCGCCTCTAGCGAAAAGGGCTCAGGGATGTAAAGCATGTCGCGAAGTTGCGCGTTCTTCGCAACTTTGTCCTCGGTGGCCAGCAGCAGATGCTTGCGCACCACACTGTAGTTTCTCTTTCCATCCATCGCTGGGGTCCAGCGATTGAAGCCGGCTTGATCCCACAGGTAGTGCAGCGCGCTGCGCAGCGTGAGCTTGGTGCCATCCGACTTGACGGTGGTCGTTTCACCATCAGACGGCACCGGTGCGTTGCGCGCGGCGCCCTTGCTCATGCTGAACGCTAACCGCAGGGTCGTCGTACTGGTTTCCGGGTCTTCGGTGATTGCAGTTCCAAGCACCTCGCCTAGTCCGGTGAGCTCGGCTGGCGGCTCATAGGAGTCGCATGAGGGCGAATGCTTTGCGCCACTGCCCGGCATGCGCTTGACCACGTACAGATCGTCGTGCTTGGCGATGTACATCGGAATAGGAGGTGTGCGGCAGCCACAGGCTGGCCGCTTACCTGCGGTGTGAGCTCGCGCCAGCATGCCGTTGGCATCACGGCTGCGGACATCGATGGCGGTACCTTCAATCATGATCATCTTAGTTCTCCAATCGATGTGCAGCGTTAGAACCTGTTGCACCCGTAGGTAGCAATTGCGTTAGCACCAGGCACAGCTGCAAAAGCTGCTTGGCCGGATGCACCTGTTGTCTCGGAAATGAGCCCTGAGGTTTCGATTGCCACGTCCCAGGTCTGGTACTGCGCCGGCCCAACGTTTGTGCCTGCATCACAGCGGCGCTCAGTACGATAAGTGAGAAGCGTCCACGTGTTGCCGTTGCACACGTAGCTCGATTGATCCTGACACTGTTGATTTACCGATCTGATGTTTGACTGCACAACAGCCAACCTGCCTGCGTCGTTGCTTGTGCAGGTCCGTGCAGGCGCAACAGTACTGCCGGCCCCTGCAGTTGTACGGAAGGCGCTGCTTGTGACGGCGCACACCGCAGGCGGCTGCGGCGGCGCGGGTGGGGGCGGCGCAGTGCAGGTGTTCTGATCATTACGCGTCGCGCCAGTCGCCGACCAAGCCCCACCGCCGGAGCGGCGCTGCTCTGCCTCCCAGTTGTGGTAGCCGCTGTATCCGGACGGACAGCCACCGGAGACGCCTACCCACTGCGTTTCCACGATTGCGGTACACGTGTTCGATGCGTTCCGGGTGGCGCCCGTATAACTCCACGGTCCACCGCCGGAGCGGCGCTGCTCAGCCTGCCACGTGTTGGTCCCGGAGTAGTACGCCTGGCAGCCTTGCGATTGGTTTACCCACTGAGTCTCAACGGTGGCTACGCACGCATTGGTGTAGTTGCGCGTGGTACCAGTAGGACGCCATGCACTGACAACCGTTTGCACTTCCTCAGCTTCCCAGGTGATCGTGCCGGTATAGAAGGCAGGGCAGGCTTGCGTCTGGGGCACCCAGCGAGATGTTGAGCCGGTGCGAATTATCGTAGGTGGCTGTGTAGCTGCAGAAGCGTTGACGCTCGCTGCGGCACCGGAAGGGTTTAACTGGCTAGTGGCGGCAGTGAGGCCAGATAAGGGCGAGCGGATTGTGAGGTTTCCGGTGCCCTGGGCTCCCCAGGAGGTGGTAGTGCTCTTGCTCCCACTCACGATGATGATCGGAGCCTGCGTGCGAACGCGTCCACCAGTGAGATCCGCATCATTGCTGATGGTGATCGCACCGTCCTGGGTTGACTGATTGACCACGGACTGGGCCTGGGCGCCTGCACTGGCAGTGGCAGTGGCCAGTGCGATCGTTAGAAGACTAAATCTCATTGCTGTTCTCCCTTGGCTTGATTCCAGTAGTACGACGCAAATGCGAGGTCAACGATGTTCGTCGGCGGATTGGGGTCTGGCTGGGCAGCTCCCACCTCGATGAGTGTGATATTGAGCGGCTTCCCTGCAACCCAGACGACAGACTTGTCCTGGTCGTAGATCTCCAAGCGCGCGTCTTTAAATCGCAGGTCATGGACCACGCGGTGTGCGATGGCGGGCGAGATGACAACCACATCTGCGAATTGCAGTTTCACTTCGGTGAAGCGATCGCCACTTGGCAGCGAAGCGAACAGGCCTCCGTCCTGGTAGCGCAAGACATTGCCGAACCGGGTATCAAACTGGAGTCCCTGCGCCGATGCATGGGTCAGAGAGCGCGAATACCAGTAGCCTGCGTTCTTGAGAGCCAAGACACGTCGTTGCGCGCCACTGATTCCTGTCGCTTGGAAAAAGCCGTTGTCAGGCAGCGCAAGGAACGTCCCCAGCACTAAGGTCGCCGACAACGCCACGGCCCCGCACCAGAAGATACGGGGATGATCGAAACGAAGATCCGCCAGGCTCATTGCCATCCTGGCGCACCGGGTTCGAGCACCAGGGTTTCAGTTCCAACTGCGATGACGATGCGTTGCTCAGCGACTGAGACAAGCCTCGGCATCACGCGGCCGCCATCTTCGCGCTGAATGCCGAGTGCATCCATTTCGCGGCCAATTGGGTAATAGCGACCATTGATGAAGGCGCCGCCGTTGGCGGTGCCATCAACCTTCAGATTCGGTCGCAAGGACTCCGCGTAGTTGGGCGCAACTTCGTCGCCCTCGGTTGAGGCAGTTTGAGATCCGAAGGCACCGTTTAGGTCAACGTCTTCTTGACTTGCAACGAGTGCGGATGCTGGCGTGCCAACCCACACCGGGTAGAGGGTAGTGGTGGCGGCGACTGCGCCGGTGCCTGTGACGGTATTGAGTTGCTGGATCGGAAGCGCAGAAAAGTTGGCGTTGACACGTTCGGTAACGCTCCAGAGCAGCGTCAATCCGCCTGCGCCTATCAGGAACTGCACCAACGAAGATTGAAGGATCTTCATGCGGCGGTCTCCCTGAGTAGCAGGCAAAAGTTCTGCAGCTCTGCAGTAGGCGCACCGTCACCGCCCTTCACCTTGATGCCGCCAATTGCCACCTCCGCCCGTTCGGAGAGGGCGCGCACGCCATCCAACAGCTGCTCATGTGTGGATGCAGTGACCGTGAGCCCCGAATCAGCATTGATCGCGTCAGAGGCAATGCAGACACGAACCAAGCCCAGTGCAGAGTTGTTGTACTGCACTGGCTCGTGGCGGGTGACGCCGAGCTTGTCCGGGTTCGAGGCCAGGCCGTAGCTCGACAGCCGCAGGCTGTTGTACACGTCAAGCAGGTCTGCATATTCAGCAGCCGCCGGATAGCGCTTGGTCCATGCGCCGTTGAACGCTGCGAGTGCCTTGTACGACTGTTTCCAGCGCTGTACGACCTCTGTGGCGCTCTCTTGCAGCCGCGCCTTGTCGCGGAGTGTGGTGAAGCCCTTGGCTCCCATGGTGCCCAGCACGGCTGCAACACCCAGGCCTAGGAGCAGTGTCCTGTTCATTGTGCAAATCCTTCGATGCTCATCGTCCGTGTGGATGCGGCCTCGTCGTCGCTGAGGCCACCAGGTATGACCCGGAGCGTGAGCCCGGTTCTGTCGCTAGCGATCTTCATCAGTGATTTCGCCTGCTCCATGGCGGTGGTTCCCTGCATGGGAACGACCAACTTCATCGAGACATCCGGTGAGGGGCCATTGTCTGGCTGAATCGCAGGGTCGACAGGCAGCCCAGTGGCAGCTGCTGCAGCCTCCGCTGCGTCGCGCCCTTTGAACACTAGCTCGGAGATACGCACTCCGGGGATAGAGGCAAGACCGGCAACGATGCGCCGGCTTCGCCGCGCCAGCTCTACCTGGGGCCTGGGCGATTCCATGAACATGCGGCGCTGCTGCATCACTTCCAGCTGGGTGTTATTTATGCCGCCAGCTCGGGTGAGCTCTGGATCTGCGGCCTCCTCGGAGTATCGCTTGGCTGCAGAGGCATACATTTGCCAACCGGTGCCGACCAAACCGACGTACGCGAGTGCACCCAGTGCAGACAACACAATGAGCGGCCGCGCTGTCTTGCGGGTTGTTGCAGTTGCCGATAGCGGTACAAAGCTCAGGCTACGAATGGGCTTATCGGCCAAGTAGCCGATATCGACCCGCCCCCAGTCAGGCAGCGGTGCAGCCGCGAACAATCGCAGGTGTGGGTAACGGCCGCGCAGCTCGTCAAGCAGGGTGTCCAAGGTCACGCGGAAATGCGGATCACCTTCGGTCGGTAGCTCACGCTCGTCCATCTCGACCAAGACCCTGTCTTGGAAGACGTACACCTCAAGATAGGTTGCATCAAGATCTTGGCCACCACCGAGCAGCACGGTGCTGCCGACGCCATTCTTGAAGCCCCATTTGAGGTAGCCATCGAGGGCGATTGCGTATCGTGTGCGCGGGCGTTGCGGCAACCGCTCATCCACAAAGACGCGAAGTGACCCTGCAGGCCTGCCAAGAAGCTGGCGAAGCGCCGGCACGGTGGCGCGTTGTGGCTGAGCGATGAAATTCGCAGGCGTTTCTTTGCGCGAGTCCATCGTCGCGAAAACGCTGTGTCCAGTCAGCAGCAGTTTGCGATGAGTCGTGTTGACAAGACTTGCCGGGCTGGTGAGAACCTGGAAGTCATGCTTGGCTGGCTTGCTGGTCCGCTCACGCGGGGCCTTGGGCGCACGCGGGGCCTTGGGCGCCTTCGGTGCCTTGCCGGCCTTATTGGTACGCGCGGTAAGGATAGGCGGCGCTCCGAGCTCCGCGCTCTCTGCGGGATCGGCGGCAGGTTCAGCATCGAGCTTGGGAGCAACCTTTTTGATTGGCTGCATTGAGTGAAGGCCCGACTTTTCGCGCCCAGGAATAAGCTTCGTTAGCTTGCCGATTAGAGTGTTCTTATCCATTAATCACCGGATGTTCGCCATGCTCTTCAGCATCGGCAGGTAAACCACAAGCATTGCTGACCCGATCAGGATGGCGGCGAACGCCATCGCGGCGATGTTGCTAATTTCCAGTGCTCGCTCCATCTCCTCCTGTCCCAAAGCAATCAGCTCAGGCGCAACGCGATTGAGCTCTTCGTCCAGATTGCCCGTGCGTTCGCCCACCGCGAACGCATTGCCTACATAGAATGGCCACGCACGTCGTGGATCATTCTCTGACTGCTTATCCGGATCGGACGCGATATCGAGCGGCACGTGCTTGACCGCAAGATCATGCTGCAGAGCGAGTACTCCGGCGCGCAACGGCTCGGGAAGCACTGCGACAGTGGTTCCCAGGCTGTCTCGTGTCGACAACCCTGCTGCAACAGCCATAGCCATGTAACGGGCCCAGAGCCCAAAGGACATGTGGCGCAGCGCTGAGCCAAAGAGCGGGGCATCTAGCAGAAGCCGGATCGCTTCAGCGCGGGTCGTCGGGGAACGCACCCAGCCTACAAAAGCGATGCTGAGGACGATCAGTCCTGCAGCAGAAACGAACCAATGATCTACCAGGAGTGTTCTGGCTTGCAGGCCCAGCCCTGCGAGCCCGTCAGGCTCGCCCACGCGCCCGCTTGCGCGGATGATGCTCTGAGCAATGATGGGTACGATCGTCAGCATGAAGGCTACGAACACAAGGATCGAGCCGACGCTGATCGCCAACGGGTATTTCATCCGGCCGGCTGACTTCAACAGGGCGCGCTGAAGCTTCACAGATTGCGTCAACTGCTCCAGCACTGCGGTCAGCACGCCAGTGGCTTCTCCCGCCTCGACAGCAGACACTGCGGCCTCCGGCCATACGCCCGCCACCACGGTGGAAAGCGGACGGCCCAAACGCATTTGGGCCGCCGCATCCGCCCAGAACTGAGCATGCTTCGGTTGCAAGCGGACTAAACGTGATGCAGCGTCGGCAAGAGGGACGCCGGCCGCAAGTTGCGATCGCAGCGCGGAAGTTGATTCCTGCAGGTCGCGTAGATTCATCTGCGTAGACATTTCGGGCTCACAGGTAGATGACTGATGCCAGGTCAACATCACCTGTTGCTAAGTAGCGATGCGCTGACCCGACCAAGGTCAGGGTGCGCTCCTTCGCAATTGCGAGGCGGGCAGCTTTCTTGTCTCCTTCCGCTTCAAGCAAAATTAGGGCGGCGTCTCGCACGGATCGTGTGAATGGCAACACCTCGCTGACAGGCACCAGGCCGGCATAGCCGTCTTCGCAATGAGGGCACTGTGTGTCCTCATGCGGCCGTGCGTAACTAAGCACGGGCGGCAGCGCGAGCTTCTCGCCCAGGATGGACATGTAGCGGGCCCACTGTGCAACTTCAGTATCAGTCGGCGCGCTTTTCCTGTGACAGACCGTGCATAGTGACGGGACCAGACGCTGGCTGATGATCAGTGCCATGGACTCCGCCAACTGAAAACGCATATCTGCGCGTACCATCTTGGCCAAGATGTCAAAGGCCAAGATTGAGTCTTTGGCATGGATTGTTGTGAGGAGCAGATGTCCAGATGCTGACACCGTCGCGCAGAATTCGGCGGTCTCCTGGTCACGAACCTCACCGATCCAGAACGTGTTGACATCGTGTCGCTTCAGACCGCGCAGGATCTCATTGAAACGCTGCTCGTCAGCAACGCGCACACCCCCCTGCTTGAGTGCGATCGGGGGGACGTTGATCTGCGTCACATCGGCAATGAAGCGCTCAATAGGCTCCTCGACGCTCACTCGCTTGCGGCTGCGGCCATAGATGCGCGCATGAAGGCCCAGTGCGCCAGCGATGGTGCTGGACTTTCCCGAATTCATTGGACCGGCCACAAGGATCTGCCCTTGCGGCATACGCACTGCGTCATCGATCGCGGCAAGCACTTCGGGTTGGAGGCCGAGAGCTTCGAGGTTGATGGTTGACTCACTATGCGAAAACAGCCGGACGCTCACGCTTGGACGCGTCTTGAGCTCGCCCAGGTGGTTCAACGGCACAAACGAGGCTCGCATGAAGGCATCGCCAACCCCCGACTTGTAATTGATGTGCCCGTCTCTGGGTGTCTTGTAAGCCGTATTCGATGGATTCGCACCAGACTTGTTCTGCAGCACTTCGATGATGGAATTCGCAAGCTGTGGCAACCACCTCGCACCTGTGCGGGGCGCGATCAGCTTGCCGTACTTCCGAATGAGAACGTGGTAACTGCCGTCAAGCTGTGGGAGGAGGGCAACGTCGGTAGCGCCCTCAGCGATTGCGTGATCGAACAGGCGTGCTAGCTCTCGCTGCCCGGGATGCTCCTTTGTCTCAGGCGACGTTGCGTGCCAAACGTTGACGCTTTCACTGGCAGCTTCGTCCTGGTGGCCACGCGCCTGAGCAATGATTGCCGAGATGTCATCGCGAGAGCCCACGGCGAATTTGGGTGACGCATCGCCAGTCTTCACCAGCAAAGGGTCATTCGCCTTAGCAGCGCGACCGGCAGTGCTGTACGACATCATTGCCTTAAACGTTGAAAACACGATGACCGGCTGCTGCGACTCAATCAGCAGCAGCGCACAGTCAAGCTCCTCGCACCGCTTGGCAACAGCTGCCTCATTGATGGTCGGGTGGGGCTCAAGGATTTCGAGTTGGTCGTAGAACGGGAAGCCGTTGCTGAGAGCATTGATCATCTCTAGGAACGGTTGGACCTTGGCCGGATACTCCTGAGCGGCAAGATCAAGCAGATCCTTGCTGTTAGGATGCTTACGGCGTAGCACTTCAATCTGCTGGGGCTCTAGCAACTTCAGTTCAGACAGCCCTAGCTCCGGCTTGCCGGAAGTGGTGTGAGCGATGTTGGCCAGGCGAATGATGTCATCGCTGGGCCGGGTCCAACCCCAGCCAGCAGCCATAGTTTGGGCGGGTTCCATTGTTATTCCTGAACTTGAAGAGGCGAGGCAACGAGGACGTTGTTGCCGGTGGCTGTTTGGATTGGGGCTTCACTAACTAGAACGATGTATCGGCTTGACTGGTACTGATAGCCGACAGGACCGCCCCAAACGTCATAGAGGGCGGTGCAGTCCAGCGGCATCCCAGCCCACACATAGACTCCCGTGCATGTAGTTGCCGATCCCGTGTATCCCACCAGTGAAGCCAGGGTTCGCTGCTGGCCTGAGGCCAGCGTTACGCCGTCATTGCCTTTTGCGGGGAACTCCTGTCTTGCGGTCCACTGGTCAGCTAGAAGCTGAAGCGTCCGTTGTTGCTTGATGCGCTGCTGGGTGATTTCGTTCGCATATGTTCCGCGCGACTCGTTTCGATACCAGGTGCCATCTTTCGAGCCACACCAGCTACTCGCGGAAGCCGCACTACCGGTGCCGCACTCATTTTCGTTTGGGTAGTTGGTGCCACCGTCTTTACGCCGCACTGACCAAGCTGCAGCCCTCTGATAGCGCCATGTCCCGTCGTTGAGTGTCCCGCTGGCGACGTAGCCTTGCCATTGATTTCTGGATCCGCGTACGTGCTCGAAGCCAGGGGTCGCCGCAAGAGCATCGAGCGAGGGCGGGGCTTGCCCGCGCTCGGTGATGTAGCGATCCAGACCTTCGGCAACGCGCGCCTGGTCGGTGCGCATGCGCTGCTGTCGCATGCTGTCGGTTCTGGCGTCCTTCTTCATCACAACGTTTACAAGTGCACCGCAGAGCGCAAGGAACAAGGCAACGATGAAGAACGGATACATTGATCAGTTCACACGCACGGTGGCTGTACGGGTTCCACTGCTCGCAGCGGTGTACCGCACGACATCAGACGTGGTGTCGCTGCTTGCAAGCGCAGTGATACTGCCATCGAAGCGTTGTGCGAGACTCAGCACCACTTCGTCGGGCACGTTTTGAAACGTGACAATGATCTTGTCGTTACCGCCGCCGGACAAGGTGACAGGGTAGCTCTCCACCTGCCACGTATTACCTACCCTGGCCGCACCGTCGCGCATCGAGCGCACCGACGACTGGGTGTAGCAGGTCTGATAAGCGGTGGCCACGTTCTCGCTTCCACCGAAAACGACATCGGCCATTGTCCTTCCGCTGGCGGGAATTGGGCTGTTCAGGATTGCAGTGCTGGTCCCACAGGTCAGACTCATTAGGTTGACGTTCTGGGCGGTGGCTTGCGCTGTGCGCTGTAGCATTTTGGCGCGAGCTGCCACGGTGTTTCCGACGATGTTCATGACCACAATTGTCATGATGATGCCGAGGATGATCACGACGATCAGGAGCTCGACCAGGGTGAAGCCTTGCGTACGGCGCTGCAGGTTGAAGTTCTTCATTGCGATGTTTCCTTGGTCCTTAGAGGGTAAGAATCACGTTGTTGGCAAGCACGGTTGGATCTGGAGCTGCGCCAGTGGAGACGCTGGCGCGTATGCGTAGTGCAGCTGCATGGGGTGGGGCGTTCTCAGCTTTGGAAGTGGTGGGGTCATAGTCACGGCAGTACTCAACACGGCCACCCCAGCTTGTAAGGCCGAATTCGTTGGGCGACAGGCCGACCAGCGTCAGCACGTTTGATTGATCGAGCGGATACCAACCATCGCGGCATCCCATGTTGGAACTCGGTGCGCGTCCACCCAGCCCAGAGCCTGGAAACCAATTCGTCGTGTCGGTCGCAGATGCGGTCAGCTGCCGGCCTCGGTAATAGGAGAGCAGGGCATCTCGCACGCGATCCAGTCGGCGTGTTGACGTGGTAAGCATCGAAGTCTGCACCGGCAGGGTTGAAACGAAGCGAGGAGCAATATCGGGCGGAGTTGCCGTCCAGAAGTGGAAATTGCCAGGCTCCAAGAAGGCTGAGTTGCCCGGTAAGCCTGAGCCACAATGACCTAAGGCGAGGGGGCAAGCTGTCAGATAGACGACGCCGTAGTCGTAGGTCAGGGTGACTAGCGGGCCCGAGCGAAAGTACATAGGCGTGCTTTGAGTGAGCCCCGTGATGCGTTGAAAGACGCGAACATTGCGGGCAGTTGTGCCATCGTCATTGACTGCGTTCGGAGCGATGCCTGTCTCAGCCAGCGCTTGACGCAAAGCCAAAGCTGTTGCAGTGGTTGCGTTCAAGTTGTAGACGGTTTCGCTGTATCCACCGCCTGAGTAAGGTGCCGATAGCCTGCCAACACCCTCATTGCGCGCGACGGCAAGTAAGGCATCAGCGATGCGTTGATTATCCGTCGCCGCTTGCTCAGCGTAGCTGTTTGCATTTGCGGTGATGAAGCTGCTCATCACGGGCGCCAGCAGCATCAGCATCACGCCAAGAACAACAACTGCGATCAGTAGTTCGATCAGGGTGAAGCCTGCAACCCTACGAATGGTTCGCATGTCAGCGCGCCTTGATCTTGACGCGAAGGGCGAAGTAGTAAGTGCCGTACTCCTTGGAAACGTTCTTGGTGCCTAGAAGACCGCTGATCGCACCTCGCTTGCCAGGCAGTCCATTCTCATTGAGCGAGCGCGACTCCTCCGTTTGGCCGCCAATAACGACCAGGTCGCCGTCGCGCAGAAGTGCTTCGCCGCTGTAGGCAAGCTTCGAGTCAAGCGGGATGGTGGTACTGACTGTTTGAAACGAATCGCCGGAGCTAATCGTCTGGTTGATGACCTGGCTTCCGTTGGGAAGAACGTGATTCAGTGCAATCTGCGCCCGGATCAAGCCCGTGTTGAAGTCATAACGGGGATTGATGGTGAGCTGAGTGCCGAAAGACTTAGATTGCAGGGTGTTCCTTGTGGCGCTTACAGCGCCGCTGACACCGCCCGTAGCTGTCTCTTGCGAAACAAGGTTGAAGTAGACAGGGCTTTTTTTGCTGAACTCACCAGGGACACCAGAAGTCGTGGTGACGATTGGTCGCTGGATGACGCTGACGCGACCGACCTCGGAAAGCCAGGCATTGAATAGCTGCAGGGAATCGGTAGGCGACGTGATCCCGATCAGTGCACCGCCCACTGTCTGCGCCGTCGCGCTCACGTTTGCCAGATTGTTCGCACCGCCCGGAAAGGAGAGGGTGACACCGCCAAGCGCATTGTTCTGGATCACTGCGCCGTACTTGCCCTTGGCAAAACTGGCAAAGGCAGACACGTCGAGGCCCTCACTGTCGTTGCGCGTGCGACTGACCATGATCAGTTCGCCTTGGAACGTGATCTCAGCGTTGTACATCGCTTGGACCTGGACCATGTACTTGTCCACGTCGGTCAGGATCCAGTTCGGGGCCGAAACAGTCACCGAGCCTGTCTCAGGGTTGAGGGAGTACGTGCCGATCCAGGTGCGTTCTGAGCCAGAAGAGTTTGATGTTCCAGTTGGTGCAGCAGGAGCAGCACCAGGCGCACCTGCAGCTGCAGTCGGCCCCCAGGCGCCGCGCGAGGACTGCGACGGGAAGCGGACCTGTAAGCGACTATCAAGCTCCGTCTTCAGCGATTCCCAGAAGTTGTCCTTGGAATTGATACGCGCGCCAAGTTGGCCTTCTTCGCTGTTCTGGCCACCACCGTTGCGGCTGATGCTGTTCATACCGCCCCCAGCCCCGCCAGAAGCGGAACCGGTGACGTCGGTGTCACTTTCGCTCAGGGCCACCGCGTTTGAACCACCACTGCTGTAGGTCGTGTTGCGATTGCCCAAGTTGAGCGTCCAGGTGCGGCTACGGACTGGGCGAATAGTGACCAGCTTGCGCTCGTCATCGATCTCGTAATCCAGACCCACGCCGCCAAGGACCATCCGCAACGCCGTTTCCAGATCGGCGGTGTTGATCCGCCCCGACCAGGTGTAGCCGTCAAGAGGTAGATCGCTGACGATGTTGACGCCGCGATCAGAAAACACACGCATGACAGTGGTAAGGGGCACTGGGGTATCGAGATCCACAGCCAGCGGATGCCCTGTGAGCCAAGAGCTCCGTGCATCCGCCGCCTTCACCCGGCGAACCGGGATGTACAGTCGTTCGCTGGATTGGATTTCAGCCCGCTTTGCTGTCACTGGCGGTGCGCTTATGGCTACAGCAACGTCACTCTCCTGTTTGTCGACTTCATTGCGGACAGCCTGGGAGAGGCAACCACTTAGGAGAACTGCCGTGGCGGCAACGATTGGGAGATGGGCCTTTGCGCGCATTAGTTGATGTCCTGCTGACGGCTTGAGCTCGTCACGTTGAGCAATTTCGGAGAGTTGGCGCGGTTGAAGGTGGCGGTCAGCCCGAAGTCGTGCGGCAGGCCGGCAAAGAATTTGGTGACCGCGCTTTCAAAGTCGTCGGCCTGAAATGTCACTTCAATGTCCGAAACCAGATCGGTGTCATCCGTGCGCGGCCAATAGACGCGCCATCCCTCCTGCCTAGCCCAATCATCCAGAACTTGTGCCAGTGGCTTGTTGGGCGGGATGGTCCATCGGCGAATCACTTTCGGGGGGGTGGGTGGTGCTGGCGGTTGGTAGCTGCGCCCGCGTACCACTGTGAATCCGTCAGTGCTATCCGGTGCTGGTGTCACGACAGCAGGCGTCTTCGCCTGCACGGGCATCAGATTCGTCGCCTTGGCGGTGTTGTTGGCTGCCCACAAGGGCATCACGGCGAGGCTCATTGCCGTTGCGAGCGTCGTCAGGGCTATGAAGTTAGTTCGCATAGGTCGTTGTTGCCTCGTTACGTTTTTTGGTGGCTGCAGCACCAGGCTGCGACTGAAAGGAGCGGATGAGATCTTCCGGCGCTGTGCCGGCAAACTCCGCAAGAAACTGCCGAAGGATCAGGAGTGCTGTATGTGCGCGGGCCGGGCAGGGAGTTAGCTCATCAGCGAGGCCAAGGGCGAATTCCATGTCACGACGGCGAGCGGGGTTTGCCAGCGCTTGCGAAAGCGCCTGCGGATATCGGGGCAGGGCGCGTGTGGCCTTTGACATCAATCGTTCCTTGGACTAGTCGGTAAGCCCGGCGGCCGCAAGCAACGAAAGTGCTTGGCTGCTGTAGAGCTCGTGTGTGGTGGTGGGATCGTTTTCCAGCCAACCGCTTTGATTCAGAGCGACCCCGACTTGATCTAGCCAAGTAAGGACAGCGATGGCTTCGAGCTCGGGGGAGACTTCGGCTAACGCAGCTGCTTCGCGTATCGCCAGGAGGCCAGCTTTCAGCATTTGGTATAACTTCTCGGATAATTAAAAATCCCGGTTACATGTCGGGAATTCCCTTGGGTTTTATTGAGCAATGCGATAGCTGCATTACGCGAGCTTCAAAGCGATTGCTCAATTTGTGCAGCCCGTTGGCAACCAATGCACCGCCGGCAGTGCATAGAAGAGTGATAGTCAGCGTTTCAGCCGAATACCATGCCGGCGGCATGCTCAGTCGGAGTGGATTTAGCGCCGGCAATTCACCAATGAACACGATTGATACCGCCGCACTGAAAGATAAGACGGCAATCAAAGCCGCGACGATGTAGCAAATGACGGTATATTCAAATGCCATCACTGTTAAAAAAACTTTCAAAGCGCTTCCCCTGGTGTACATCCTAGTTCCCCGATAAGAAAAAGTGTTTAAAGTCAGGTCTCAACCACATCCCATCCAATCGGTTTTGATTCATCTTCCCGTGATAGCTCAGCTTCTAATGCGGCACCCAACTCGGTGCTGGTCGCTGTCATCTTCCCGTCTTCGTCAAAAGTGTGCGTAACCTTGTCGTCATAGATAAACGAAAGCATCCCGGCATCATCGTCAAACCACCCGTTACCGGCCAGACCAATTTCCTGTTCAAGCAGCAAACAAACATAGGTCGCTGCTAAGGAAGAATCATGGGCGTAATCCGAGATGACCTGTTCAATTTTTTCGCATAGCGTTTTCTCAGTGGAAGCGCGTGCTTCGGGCACTTGGCCGTTGAATTTGATTCGATGGTGGCAATTTTCTAAAAGCGCGCTCTCGGCGCCTGGCGTGGCATGAGACAGCTGCTCCTGGGCGGCAGACATTGTTTGGTTCGGCGTGTTCATAAAGGCATCCAGTTTATGTTAGTTATGATGACTAGTTAGTATTGCTGACATAAGATTGATTATGCGAACTGGTTACAAATGAAACGACTGAGATTATTTCTTGTATATCAAACGCGTCAAAAACAGCCATGTGAAAAGAAACGTCGCAGCTCCAATAACACACATCGTTCCTATCTCCGCTGGGCCATTGAGAGCCAGATATAGACCTACAAAATGGGTTGCGAGTACTGCTGTAGCGCCACCGACAAGCCCAGAAACAACGGCGCGGGAAACGAGAAATTTCACGGGGCTACCTTGTGAATTGGCGAAGACTCTGCTAACGGCAGTTGCTGTGGTTTCAGCACGTTGCTTGCATCTCGAATCTGCAAGATCTTTTCGTCCGGAAAGGCCTGTGCTTCTAGGCCTACGCCCCACTCTGCGCGAGTGGCGAACAGCGACTTCACCGCATCTAGGAACGAGCCATTAGCCCGAACGCCAGGTGCGCGCGGATCAGCTTTCGTATCCCACGCTAGGCGCCAATCTTTGGGCAACCAAGTCAGAAGTGTTGCTCGCACCGGAGCTCCATCGAGTGCAACCCATGTGGGAGCTGGTGGCTTTTTTGAGACATTGGTCACAGATGCATGTTCAAGTTCAGTCGGTTCGGGCCGATTACAAACCGGCTGCACCTGGTTGCCGGCAGTGACGAAGATCACGGCATCAGCAGGGCAAGCAACGCTGCCACCAACAAGCCCAAGGCTTGACCGGTCGATCGTCACTGCAACTTGTGCCGACGCAGGCAGCGCTAGCAATGCCGCCGCATGGATCAGCAACAAGGAAGTGATGTGAAGTGCGTTGCCGCGCATGCGGGGAGAACCCAATCAAGTGAAGCGCAGGTTAACCCAGTTGCGGTAGTGTCGCAAGTATGCGACAGTGCGCCGCAAGACGACCTTTTCGTGTTTACCCGCTTCCGTGAAAACGACACCCTGCGCTATGCTCCTACTCGCACTCTGCTGCCCTGCCCTGGCTCAGCAGAAACGCGATGTGTTGCCGGAGGCGGTAGTGAAAGCTGCTGTTGCGAGAGCTAATGCGCGAGCACAAGCGGGGGACGATCCACGGATGATCGACGCTGAGTTGATGAGGACACTGGACGGGGCACGCTTGTCCCCAGTGGTCGAGAACGCGATAGCGCCCGATTGGGATGTCTACGGGAGCCTTGACCGTAAAGACGTGTACTACGCCCCTGCCCCAGAACAGCCTGCGGTCGTGCCCGCTGACGGGCAGGAACCGCAATTTGAGGGGTCTGAAGGGCCCGAATCTGGCTCATATGCCATACAGAACAACAACTTAGATGAACCCACCTCTGGACAAAGCTATCCTGTGCGGTCCAACACAGGAGGAGCCGTCAGTGGCCAGGGCCAACGAAGTGACCGTCGAGCAAGTTCACGTATTCGGATCGAAGTACCGCCCCAAGGGGGTGATCTATGAATCGGAACTGCTGGCGTTGCAGCAAAAGAAGTCAATACAGCAATGCACGGTCACTAAGACCCCCGCTGGGTATTGGGTAGCTGTCTTACCAACGGAGAGGGTCAAGTTCGTCACGCGGCAGCATAAGAAGACTGAAAAGGTCGTTCCTATCAAGCCGGCCGCTGACCAAGGGTTCCTGGTACTGCACATCACGCGCGGTGGTCAGGTGAGGTACTTCAAATCATTCGACACTTTCGTCAATGGTTTGGAGAAGTACGGCGATCTGCCTTTTATCCATGTGAGGAATGGGCCGGTCGTCTAGTTTTTTTCCACTAGAGGATCGTATGAAAATTAGCGCAACGGCTGTCGATAAGTTGGTGCACTGGGGGATGATGGCGTTGTTGTTGGGGGTGGTTCTTTTGCCTGAGCTGGCCATGGCGGACGGCAATGCAGTGCAGGCAAAGATCAAAGACGCAAACGACTCCTGGGCAATCCCGATCGGCCTTGGCATCCTCGGTGTTGGCGCTGTCGTGTCCATCATCGGGTGGGCGATGGATCTGGTCGACTGGAAGACCGCGGCGAAGTTCTTCCTTGCCGCAATGCTGATCGGTGTCATCACTAGCGCAGTCATGTCCTACGCCTAAGGACTGAAGATGACTGATTCCGGTGAGCTGTACTCCGGTGATCCGGTATTCCGTGGTATGACCCGCCCCGTGACGGTGGCGGGCATGCCCCAGCTGGTTTTTGCCGGGCTCCTTATCCTGCTGGTCCTAAGCGTCACGGCAGTGTTCATGCTCAAGTGGCACTGGATTGTTGCGGCACTGTTTGCGGCCATTGGCATTGTGCTGCTCATGGCTGCACGGATCGCGTGTGAAAGAGATCCGTTGGTCTTTCGATACATGGTGCTCAACCTTAAAACATCCGCTCCACATCTGCTCACGCGCGGCCGGTGGCGCGGCATGACTTCGGTGCCCCCTACCCCATTGAGAAAGCGATGAAAGCTGCGGTGGCCAACTGGTTCTCTCAAGAAGTAAGCATCTCCAGGCATCTGCCGTACCGGTGCCATGTCGCACCGAATATCGTCAAGCTCGATGATGGAAGCTTGATGACTGCATTCAGTCTCGCTGGTGTGGCCCACGAGACTGCAAGCGACTACGACCTTATCCAATGGCACAAGGCGTTGTGCAAAACGCTGCAATCCATTGCAGACCCAGATGTGTCGATCTGGGACACCCTAAATCACTACCTAATCCGTGACTTTGCGGACGGCACATTTGAGCCAGGCTTTGCTAGCGACCTCAATGAGGCCTACCGCCTCCGCTGCGCGAAAGAAAAGCTGTTCGCCAACGATCTTTACTGTGCGTTGGTGTTGCGCGGGCCTGGCTCGCTCGACAAGATGTTCAGCAGGAAAGCTAAAGGTAAGGATGCGTACTCGGAGGTTCTGGACCAGCGCATTGAGCGAATCAACCTGATCGCGCACCGTCTTAGCGCCAGCTTAGAGCGTTACAAGCCACGCCGACTTGGTGTACGTAGGAACAAAGGAGTCATCTTCTCGGAGACGCTTGAGTACCTGGCACTCATCGCTAACGGCTCTCCGACGGCAGTGCCGCTAACGAATCACCTGGCTTCAGATGTGATCTGCCGTGCTCGCCACACCTTTGGCACTGACACGTTTGTAAGAGATTTTGGTGGCCGGCGAGAGTACGGTGCGATCCTCTCAGTGTTTGCTTACCCTAAGAAGACGGAACCAGGTGATTTTGCCAAGACGTTGAGCCTTGGCTTCCCATTCATCATGACGAACTCCTTCAGCTTCATCTCAAAGCAGGCTGCTCAGGAGGCTATTAGCTTGCAGGCAAGGCGCATGGTAGCGAGCGGTGATGCAGCTGCCGACGAAATCGCCGCGTTTCCGAGATTGCAAGCGCGTCTTCAGAGTCGTGACGTTTCGCTGGGACGTCACGACATGCACATATGTGTAACGGCCGATTCCGCCGCTCAACTGCAAACACGGGTAGCCGAAGCCGAAGAGAACTGTGTGGATAACGGCTACACGATGACCAGGGAGGATTCTGCCCTGCAAGCTGCGCTTTACGCGCAGTTTCCGGGAAATGAAAAGTACCGCCCGCGCCGCGCTCCGATCACCTCGGACAACTACGCAGGTCTGATCGCCTTCTATAACTATCCTACAGGCCGACGCGAAGGCAATCAGTGGGGGCCGGCGACAACTATGTTGCTGACGGAGGCCGGCACCCCATTTTTCATTGCGCTACACGACATGCGGAGATCAAAAACAAAGGGCGGCGCTGAAGCGGACGATGACAAAGCGCCTGGTAACACTCTGATCCTCGGGCCCACCGGTGGCGGCAAGACAACGCTGCAGACGTTCCTGGTAGCTCAGTCCGATAAAGCCCGGCCAACTGTCTTCACCTTTGACAAGAGCCGTGGCCAGGAGATCTTTGTCAGAGGCAGCGGCGGGGTGTACAGCATCCTGCAGACGGGTCGCCCCACCGGTTTCAACTTCCTCAAGCTACCACCAACGGCTCAGAACATTGCTTTTGCTAGATCGATGGTGACGCAGCTCGCTTCTGGTGGTGATCCTCTGCCGCCTGACACGCAGCAGCGAATCAATGACCGGGTCGAGTACGTGATGCTGGAGGAGCCTTACGACAGCAGGCACTTGACGCATTTGCGCAGCTCGCTAGACACACGCGACGACAGCACCAAACGCCTGGGCGAATGGTGCGAAGGTGGTCAGCACCAGTGGGCATTCCCGAGCGGGGATGATGCAATCGACTTCAGCGGGTCACGCTATTTCGGCTTCGACTCAACGGACTTCTTGGAGAACGATGCCGTCCGTGTGCCGATCATGAAATATCTCTTCCATCGGGTTGATACGTACCTGGGCACGCGCCCAGTTATCATCAACATTGACGAGTTGAAGTCATATCTGCGCGACGACTATTTCACGACATGGGTTGAGAAGCAGCTGCTTCTAATCAGAAAAAAAGACGCTATTGCAATCCTCGGAACACAGCAGGTAAGTCATGTATTGGAGTCGAAAATCGCGTCGGCGTTAGTGGAGCAAACTCAATCGAAATTTCTGCTTCCAAATCCACAAGGAAAGTACAAAGATTACGTGGATGGGCTCGGACTATCGCAACAAGAATTTGAACTGTTAGCGTACGAACTGCCGGAAACCAATCCCCGCGCATTTTTGTTCAAGCAACCCGGAGTGAGCGCGGTCTGTAATCTCAACCTTGCAGGCATGAATCGTGAGCTTAATGTTTTAAGTGGAACCGACTTCCTGAATTTAAAGATGGAGTTGGCACGAAAAATCGCTGGTGAAAATCCTGCGAATTGGCTTCCGGTATATCACGAAATGTTAAGGAAAAACTAATCATGCGAAACAAACTTCTCATCGTCGCCGTTCTTCTCACGGCATCCGCATCCTCTTCAGCTCAGTTGGTCACGCTCGATCCGACCAACCTGGTTCAGAACATCACGCAGGTGCAGAAAGCTCTGCAGACCGTTCAATCGATGCAGAAACAGCTTCAGGCAACCGAGCAGGCCTATAAAGCGACAACAGGCGCGCGAGGCATGGGGTTGCTCAAGACCGACGTGACCAAAGACTACGTCCCTAAGAATTGGCAAGAAACGCTGGCTATGGCTCAAACGGGATCCGATTACGCCAAGCGCGTGAAGTCGATCCGCGACCTGGCCGGCGCGATTGGTGCAACAAAGATCAAGGGTCTGTCGGCGGAGACTAACAAGTTCGCCGAACAGAGCTCTAATCGCGAGATCAACTCACAAGCGATCGCAGCTGAAAGTTTTGACCGCGCCAATCAGCGCTTTGCGACCATTGGCGCTTTGGGCGCAAAGATTGAGAGTGCTACCGATCAAAAGTCCATCCTGGATCTGTCGGCACGGATTCAGGTGGAAAACGCCAATCTTCAGAACGAGTTGATCCGCATCCTTGCTGAGTCAAATGCCGCCCAGGCGGGTAGGAATATTGATCAGCAGCGGACGAACAACGCGCACCGCGCGGCAATTTCTAACTTCTAAGGGGCTAAACATGCGCTACCTACGTCTTCTTGCAGCAATCACGGTTTGCGCCAGCATGGTCGCCTGCACCCCGAAAACAACGGGTGAGAAGCTCACACTGGCCGATGGCCGCGTCCTGCTCATTCCCGCTGATGGCGACCTTGCGGCCTGGTCGGCCAACAACATCGCCGGAGACGACCTTAAGCCGGTCTTGGCAGCCTGCGCTAAGCAAGCCAGCTCGTCCGAGCGAATCGCTAAGCTGTGTCAGCTGACAGAGCATCGCCAGGCGGCAAGCGCTTTTTGAATCCTGCTTAGTCAGATGTTTTTTACGCGCCGGCTATGCCGGCGCATTTATTGGCGAATTCCATGGCTGCACCTACCTGCAATTTTGACCTACAAGTGGTTGAGTTCTTGATGAGCTCATCCACGCTACAGCTGCGCGAGCAAGTCGAAGCGTCGGCATCCGCAGTCGGCAGCTGGGCGGCTGGAATCGCCGCAGCTGGGATCAGCCTCTACGCCACTATGTGGGTTGTGAATTGGGCACGTGGCGGTAGCGGCGGAACCGTAATGGAGTTTGTAGTCTGGTGGGCGCGCGCAATGGTCTTCACCGCTATTGCTGGATCTGCCGCCTACTACAACAGCTTTGTCACCGACGTCTTCTGGCAGGCACCTGCGCAGATTGCCCAGGTCGTGGTGCAAGGGAAATTTGCGGCAAGCGACATCAAGATGGATGCCGAAGGGAAGCTACAGCTTGGCAACGCTCTCGATCAAGCGGCGACCAAGGGAATTTGTACTGGCACAAACCTATGGAAGGCAACTTCTTCATGGGCGCCGGTCGATTCTCTGGGGTACTGGCTGGCAGGCCTTCTTGTGATCGTTGGCGTTGTGATCTTCGTTGCAGTGACGGCGGGCCTTACATTCATAGGATACGCATCACTCGCCATCGTCCTGTCGCTTGGGCCATTGTTCCTGATTGCTGGAATCTGGGATGCAACGCGTCCGATGTTTGAAAGCTTTATGCGTACCGCGATTAATTACGCGCTATACGGAATTGTCCTCATGATCGTTGTCGGTCTGACACTCGGCTTGATCAATTCCTTCTCCACAAGTTCATTGTCTCAAGGCGGTGGAACAATCGCCGATGCAATATCGCTGGCCATCAGAAGCATGATTGTGTTTGCAATCGGGACAGCAATGCTATTCAAGGCTGATGACATCAGCTCCTCGTTGGCCGGCGGCGTTTCCATCGGTGCAGCCGGACTCGCAGCGAAGGCTGCGGCAATGGCTGCGAGCCCTGCGAAGGCGGCATTGAAGGCGGCGCAGATTGCAGCGAATCCTGGAAAAGCGATGGGTGAATTTGCAGGCGGCACCTTCCACCGCGACCCCAGAACTGGACGCATGGCATATCGGAGCCGGGCTGAGAATGCCGGCGAATATCAAGGAGCATTGACCAATGCACGCAAAAAAAATGGCATTCGCCGGAATCCGTAAAGCCAGATTTGTTGTGGCTATATTGATGTGCGTCTCTCTATGCGCATGTGCTTCGCGCTACTACCCGATAAATTCACCGCCGAACTTGAGCAGCCCCAATGAGCACCATTGAAGAACAATACAAAGAACAGCTCAATGAACCTGCTTTAGACCCCTTTGCAAAGGAGCTGGTCGAGGAAGCGCTTCGCTATGATGCAGATGCCATGGAGACAGCCAGGAAGCAGCGTAAGGCAGGCTTGTTGGTCGGCATGGTCGGAATGCTTGTCGGAGCAATTGGGGTTTCAGCAGCGGCGTATCTGGCGGTAACCAAGAAAGAGGTGCAGCCCTACCTGATTAGCGTGGACCCGCGCAATGGTGAGTATAGGCAGCTGTATGAAGTCGAAGAGTCGACCCTGACATATGGCGATGCCGTCGACATTGGGTTTCTGAGCACTTATGCGCGCGCCCGAGAGGAGTACAGCGAGCCAACCATCGAACATAACTACAACGTAGTCGAGCTCTTTTCAGGGCTTGATGAATTCAAGAAGTATCAAACCGAGATTAACCCAGAGAATCCGAATAGCCCTCTCACGAAATACCGTGGCGGCGTTGTTGATATCGAGATCCGCAATGTGTCATTTATTGGCAAGGGCGCTGCACAGGTCCGTTTTACAAAGCGGATTAGGTCTAGCCGCGCGTCAGTTGCTCCGACGTTTTACATTGCCACCATTTCTTATGAGTATGTTCGCAGAAAGATGACTGTAGCGGCACTCGGCATCAACCCTCTCGGAATGGTCATCCAGGACTATCGGATCGATGAGGAGACGATTGCTGCCCCAGTGACCCGGACCGCCACCGGAGGCCAGCAGTGAAGTATGGCGTGAGCGCTGCAATGGCCCTTCTCCTGACAGCCGCGCCGTTTGCGCATGCTGGTACGTCTGTGTCTCTCGATCAGAACGCCCGTGAGGTGAAATCGCGGTTCGACCCTCGCATCAGGGTAATTGAATATAACCCCCTAGATATTGTCACAATCAAAGGGGTGTTCGGGTACTCGACGCACGTTCAATTCGCTCCCGACGAGAAGATTACAAGCGTTGCAGCCGGCGACAGCCTTGCTTGGGATTTCATGCCTCGTGAGAACCACTTGTTCCTGAAGCCGAAGGAACCTGACGGACGTACTAACGTCGCAATTATCACCACAAAGCGGCTTTACCAATTTGTTGTCGACAGTCGCACTCGCGACAAGGTAAAACCAGAGGAAATGGAGCTTTTTGTTATATTCACTTATGAGAATGATCCCAAGTTGAAGCGGGATCAAGCCAAGGTAGATGCTGCTGTCGCGACGACGGTTAGCGCGATGGAAAAACCACCGAGCGTGGTCAACCGCAATTTCGATGGTTGTCGCAAGAACTCGCACATCAACCCGGCTGAAGTGTGGGACGACGGCAGGTTTACCTATCTCCGTTTCCTAGACGGACAACCCCTCCCAGTTGCGCTGGCGGTCATGCCGGACGGAAGCAGTGCCGTCCCTAATTTCAGGATGGATGGCCGCACGATGGTTCTCTTTGAAACGGCACCGCGCTTCAAGCTGACACTAGGCGAAGCTGAGTCGTGCATCGTCAATCGGGCGTATGGCACGTATGCAGCTCCAAATGACGACGGGACAACAGTGAATGGTGTTCAGCGATTTATGCGCCGGGGTGAGCAATGACTGAAGTCGAAGGAAGTCGAGGCGTTCCTCCGCTCAACGCAAAGTCGCCGGTATCAGGCCGGCTACGGCTACTGCTCCTGCTGATTGTGGTTCTGGTGTTCTTAGCCGGGATTGGGTTTGTGGTGCTGAAGAAAGTTCAAAAGACTGCAGCAGAGGACCAGGCGGCAGCGGAAGCTTCCGCCCCCAAGGACGAGGCCGCGCTTCCGAGCAAGATTACTCCCCTGCCCCCCTCCCTCCGCCCTGAAGCTATTGAGGCTGCTGCATCGGCTGCTAACTCAGCCGATGCAGCGGACGAAGCAGAAAGCTCAAGTGCAGCTTCTGGCAGCTCTTCATCAACGCTTGCACCGCTGCCTGGACAGGTAGCTGCCGGCAGCGTCGGCGCCGATGGCCAGCCGGCGCTTAGTCCAGAGGAGCAGGCGGCGGCAGACCTGGCAGCGCGCAGACAGCGTGCACCGGTACTGGCATGGTCAGCAGATGACGCTGGCGTCGCTGCCAGCACTAGCCAGGCAGGGGACCAAGCACCCCTCTCCGAGTCTGAGGCCTACATGCAGGCGATGAACTCGGCCATGCAAGCTGCCACTAGCATGGCGCAACCTGCAGGCGCATCGGGTGAGAAAAAGCAGTCTCTTAGTAGCCAACTCAAGGCGGACGACTTCGAGCCTGCGGTGGCATCACGTATCGAGGATATGAACTTCACCATGCCCGAGGGCACTATGGCTCGGTGCGGGTTGCGCAAGGCATTCAACTCCCAGCTCTCCGGTAGCGCGTCTTGCGTTCTGACGGCTCCCGTGTATTCGGCGAATGGTCGCTTTGTGCTGTGGGAAGCGGGTTCGGAGGTTACGGGTGTCTATGAGACAGGCCAGCTCAAGGCGGGTGCAACACGCGTCTTCGTTATCTGGACCAAGGTGCGCACCCCGTACGGCGTGGTGATCAAGATAGATAGCCCAGCTACAGATGGGTTAGGGCGTGCCGGAATCGGCGGCAAGGTGAACAACCATTTTTGGCAACGCTTCGGTGCCGCCATGCTCGTTTCGGTCGTGGACGACCTAGCGTCTTACGCTGTAGCACAACAACGCGGCGCAAGTAGCGAACAAACAAACATCAACTTCGGCTCTACAGCGCAGTCGTCAAATGAGGCGGCCTCGATCATTGTTCAGAACTCTGTCGGGATACCACCCACTCTCGATGCAAAAGTTGGCTCCATCGTCAACATCAGCCTTGCGCGTGATCTTTACTTCGGAAATGTGTACGGGTTTCAGCCAAAACCTGCGTTAGGAGTTGCACGATGAGCGACCCGAACGCTATGGATCAGAGTCGTTGGCGTAGCGTACGCACCGCGATGGGAGACCTGGCCAGTATCCTCGAAGAGGCGGACGGAGAGGTTGTCATCAATCGGCCTGGTGAGGTGCTAGTCGAAACGCCAGGCGGCTGGAATACGATCTCCGTCCCTAGCCTGAATTACAGGCGTTTGAAATCGCTGGCCGAGACGATCGCCACCGCGACGGCACAGAACGTCGATGAGAGAGAGCCAGTGCTGTCGGCAACATTGGCCACAGGCGAGCGCGTGCAGGTAGTACTTCCTCCAGCGTGCACGGCTGACACTGTGTGCTTTGTCTTCCGTAAACCGAGCAAGGCGGACTTCCCGCTGGAAAGCTATGAGCCGTCCGGTTATTTCATTGATACGAGGCTGTCCGCCGAGCTGTCCGACGAGGCGATCAGCCACCCTGAGCTGCTGGCAGAAGAGCGAGAGCTTCTTTGCTTGTTGCGTGATGGCCGGTTCACTGAGTTTTGGACGACAGCTGTCCATCACCATCAGAACATTGTGCTGAGTGGAGCTACAGGCTCAGGCAAGACCACCTTCATGAAGAGCATCGCGAACGTGATCCCGACCCAAGAGCGCTTGGTAACGATTGAGGATGCGCAGGAGGTGCTGCTGAACAACCACGCCAACAAGGTTCATTTGTTCTACAGCCGAGGCGGCCAGGGTGTTAGCAACGCAACAGCAAAATCCCTCCTGGAAGCATGCTTGCGTCTGTACCCGAACCGTGTCCTGCTCGCAGAGCTGCGTGGTGAGGAAGCCTGGTACTACATCCGCAACGTTATGTCCGGTCATCCCGGCAGCATCACGTCTATGCACGCCAGCGATGAGTTGGGGGTTTTCGATCAGTTGACTTTGCTTATCAAGGAGAGCGGCGCCGGCGCCACTATTTCCCGTGAGGACTTGAAGAGCATCCTTTTCGGTGCGATCGACATCACTGCTCAGGTGAAGAAAACGCCTGGTGGCCGTCGCTGTACGGGCATCTATTACAACCCATTCAAGAAGCGAGGCCTCGTGCTATGAGCGCCGATTCTAAGAAGCGCCTTGTTGCCGGAGCGCTCTGCGTTCCGCTTCTTGCTGTGATGAGTAGCTATCTGGGCAGCGTTGCGTTCGCTGCCATCGTGTGGCGCGGAAAGCCGCCGTTCCGTGTCATGCCGCACACCGTGTACCAGTACCTCAGCGAGTACGGATTCATCAAAGAGCTTCGTCTCCCGTTCCTGGTCGGAATCGGCATACCCACCTTGTTGACGCTCGCTGCCGTAGGTGCGCTGCTGTTCTATCGGAAGCGGCCCACGCTTCACGGCGATGGCCGTTGGGCGACCATGGCGGAATTGAAGAAGGCGAAGATGGTGAACGGTGATGGCATTGTGCTCGGCGAGCTCAATGGCAAGATCATCACCGCGCATCCAGAGCATCACATTGAGGGCCAGGCGCCAACCGGCGGCGGTAAAGGCATTTCGATCGTGATTCCGAATTTACTCACTTGGAATGGCTCAGTCGTTGTCAATGACATCAAGGGTGAGAACTTTGACATGACTTCGCGGTTTCGCGAGGCTTGCGGCCATAAGGTATTTGTCTTCAATCCTTCCGACGCAAAGCGTCGCACCCACCGCTGGAATCCGTTCTTCTACGTCAATCCTGATCCCGATTTGCGCGGCAAAGGATTGCAGCGCATCGCGGCGATGCTCTGGCCGCCAGAAGAAGACAAGGGCGAACCGTTCAAGCCGGGCGCACGCGGGCTCTTCACCACGATCGCGCTATGGCATCTTGAGAACGGCCTGGAACCAACGCTTGCAAAGGTTGCAACATTTGGCGCGACCATGGACGAAAAAGCTATCAAGGAGAAGATCACTGCGCAGCATGGCACTGAGGGCGAGTTCTCGGCCAGCATCGTGACCGGTTTCGCCGAGTTTTTTAACCTACCAGACAAGTTCAGAGAGTCCGTCAGAGGTGAGTTCAATCTCGGGCTTGAAGTCATCACCAAGGACCCACTGCTGCAGGCCGCCACCGGTGGCAATGACTTTGATGCTCGTGAATTTCGCAATCAACCCGTGTCGCTGTACGTCGTTACGCCCGGCCCCGACCTGGGCCGGTTGAGGAAGATCCTATCCCTGCTCTTCCAGCAGATCGCTGCGGAGAACACCGAGGTGGAGTTCAAGCTCGACCCGCTGCACCGAAACCAGCTTGCTTTCATGATGGATGAGTTCAGCTCTTTGGGCGATGTCGCGGCTGTTGTCGACCCTATCGCGTATTACCGCAGCTATGGCATCAAGCTCATCACGATTTATCAGAGCCAGAGCCAGGTTGAGGGCATTTACGGGGAGTCGCGCGCAGCAACGTTCTCAGAGAACCACAAGACAAAGGTTGTTTTCCAGCCGGCGACGATGTCCGAAGCAAAGCGGATCAGCGAAGAGCTGCCCAAGACGACGAGCTACAGCATCAGCACGTCAGGCCGAAAAATGGAGCGTAAGAGCATTTCTCACAGCGAGGCTGCTCGCCCTCTCATGCTTCCGGATGAGGTGAAACTGCTCCCAGAAGAGGATCTGATCATCTTCGCTCAGGGCATGCTTCCGGTCCGCATCAAGAAGCTGCGGTACTTCGAGAACAAGCTCATGGTCGACAGGCTGAAGTCGATCAGTCCTACCCTCGCCGCGCTTGGGCGAAAGCTCCCGTCTCAGGACGATTACAAAGCGGCGCGACGCAACGGCGACCTCGCCATCGTCGTGCCCGCCCTGAGTGTGCCGGAGCGTGAGTTCGGCACGTCACCACTGCCATGGAAGCCAGAGCCTGAAGCAACGCCGGTATTTCGGTCGCCCACAGCGGATGATGTGGGCAAGCTCGCCGAAATGAGCATCGGCGACTTCAAGGTTGGGGGCGAGTTGCTAGCGCCGCCGCCGCCTGAGAGCACACCGGAAGAGCGAAAGGCTTATGCCAACGACCTGCTCAGCAAGATGTTCGACTGATGCGCACAACAACAGATAAGCGGCAATTGTCAAGCACTACCTGCCGTGGTATTTTGGCGGCGTCGGGAAGTGTCCCGGCGGTTGTAGTCGAGCCAGCCAGCTCGGCTACGGTGAACCAACGCCCACGGAGGTCGTTTTTATGGCTAGCGACAATGCTTCAACGAAGGTGTACAACGAGATTGCTCGCAATGACGGGCAGTCTTCCCCGGCTGGCGATTTGCCGATTTCCTCAAAGTACGCAGACAACTATCTGCGGGATGGCAACGCGTACCGCTCAAGCAAGTTCCCAGACAAGATCGAATTTGTCGATCGCAAAGATCGCATGCTCATGTTTGGACGCGCCAATGCGTTCACTGTGCGCGCAATGGTCGACACAGCCGTCGAGCGTGGCTGGACTTCGATGGACATTCGCGGCAATAACCCGGTTTTCAAAAGCATGGCTTACGTGGAAGCTACCACGCGAGGCGTCGCCGCCACGGGTTATCAGCCTAATGCGAAGGATCACGAAGCAGTTGAGCGACGCAACACTCGCCAGGCGGCCATGGTTGATCCGAAAGTTCAGGCCTTCATGGCTGCTGGCACTGCAGCGCAGCAGAAAGCCGCAATCAAGCAATACCCAGAGCTCAAAGATGCCTTCGCTGCGCAAGCAGTTGGCCAAGCAGCCGTCAAGGCTGCCGCGCCTAACGAAGCCGATCGTGAGCAGCTGCTGGGGGCCCTCAACGACAAGATTGCTCGGCGCATCCACACCGGCGAGCCGATGCCCCAGATCCAGGTGCGCTCTCAGCACCAGCTGCAGGAAATCGAGCGCGAGTAATCGCGCTATGTCGTTAAGCGATCTTCGTATGCCCGCGCTTGCGGGCTTTCGTCATTGAGGGGAAAAACCATGAGTCAGCAGACCAGCTACGTCAATCCGCTTGCCAATCTGTCAAAGCCGCAGACCCGCACGCTCGCTAAAGCAATTCAGCAGAGCAAGTCTGCATCCGATGTCGTGGCACGCGCTCAGGCGGCTATCAAGGAAGCGCGTTTCAACATCAAAGCAGCTACCGGTAACGGAAGCGTCAAGGGCGCGGTCGCGGCGTTGAAGGAAGCCGAAGGCGGTATCGAAAAAGGCAAAGCGCAACAGCAGAAGCTTGAAGCACAGTTTGAAAAAAATCCCTGGCTGAAGCAGGGGTATGAGCAATACCAAGATTTGGTTCGCGCGGCTGGCACTGACGGCACCGCTAAATCCATGCTTGTGGAGGTCGACATTGATCTCACCATCGCAAGGGAAGATGCGCCGGCTAGCCGAAAGAAAGGTAAGAGCGAGCTACAGGGAAAAAACGATCCGGTTGAGATCCTGTTGAATGGGATCGCGGGAAACGTGGCTGTCGAGAAGCTTGCCGAGCTGGTCGATCTGGAGACGCCAGTCACGGGCGAGGCGAAGGAGGAGCCGCCAGCTGCAGGCGCCAAGAAGAAGCCCGCTGCAGAGCAAGCTACTTCCGTCGCAGCGCCAGTCGCTGCGTTGCGCTTTCCACCGCACTTGATCAATCGCTATCGCTTTCAGGGCGATGAGGTGTTGGACAAGCGCACCGACGCGGTTGTTTTCGTGGACAAGGGCAATGAGCTCAAGGCTCCAGCCAACGTAGAGCAGGAGACGATCGATGCAATGCTCGATACGGCTGAAGCACGTGGCTGGTCGTCAATCAGGGTTTTTGGCACTGACCAGTTCAAGTCAGGGGCTTACATAAAGGCCGCTAGCCGTGGCCTGCAGGTCGACGGCTATGAGCCCTCGCCAGAGGAAAAGGCAGCTGTCGCAGCGAATCTCAAGCTCAACGGCAAAGAAAACAAGATCACCGCAGTCGCTGCACGTGATGCCGCCGGCCAAGTCGCTACCGATCGTGTAGCACCTGTCCGGACGGCCTACCTAGAACCAGTGACGGCTGCGGCTCGCGGCAAAGCTGCAAAACAGTTCCCGCAGCTTGCGACAGCATTCGCGCTGGAAGCAGCTTTTGAAAAGACCCTTGTCACTGCACTTGGCAAAAACAACGACGGCGCCAAAGTTCTGATGGGACAGTTCCGCGAGCAGATGGCTATCAGGTTGGAGCGAGGCGAGAAGCTTCCCGAGGTTGAGGTGCGCGATCGTGCGCCGCAGCAGAGTAAGCAGCAGCAAGTCGAGCAACCGGAACGATGACATCGCGATTCAGGCGGAGAGAAACAAACTCCGCCTGAACCCAACTGGAGACATGGACATGACCACGAACAACACGCAGATCGAGCTCCCCGTTTCTCACGGCCTGGCCAAGGCCGTACTCCGCGGTCAACTGCTGAATCAACTCGGAGCTGCTTATGCGGCTAACCAGGACGCCGGCACCGGAGCTGCGGCCCTCGCGGCGCGCGAGGCCTTAGCCACCCACTCGGATCTCACTGACGCCGAGGCCAGAGCGGTGCTCACGCAGGGGGGGTTACAGCTATGCAATCGCTGACACAACTTGATCGCGACAATATCTCGCGTTTCACATACGACGCGCTCAGCCAGTTCACGGAGCAGTCTGACCGCCCTACCCTCACGGTTGTGCTCGGCCAGACCGGTACGCCTCGCGAAGTCGTGCAGTCCGATCTTGCCGAGAAGCAGATGTCAGCCGGTGGAGCCGTAGTCGTCGGCTCAAGTGATATGGAGCGGGTCGCCAACGGCTATGGGCTCGCTTTGGACGAGCGCCAGGCGAACAATCTTGCTTCGGATGTCGCTGCGCTTGCCATTGAGGACAAGCGCAGCGTCGTTTTTGCCCCCGCCCCTACCCTTGATGATGGTTCGCTATCTGTGATCGCTGCAGCCCGCAGGGCCGGCTATCGAGTTGAGGTTGCGGCCTTGGCTGTCAATCCTCAGCTAGCTGCCGCACAGACGTTGCAACGCGGCCTGGCCGATGCGGGCCGCGTGCCTGCGACGGACAGAGAGCATACGAGCGAGGCAGTTGGTGTGCTGAAGCAGTTGCGTCGCATTGAAGCCAATGGTGTTGCCGACAAGATCGGTGTCTACGACCGAGCCGGCAACGCTGTTGAAAATTCGTCTGGCGAACTGTCGGCGTCTGACATTTTCAGCCGTGAACGCGAACGGCTGAGTGGCTTTGACAAAGTTCAGCTGGCTGCTTCATTCGAGGAAACTGCAGAGGCGTACGAGCGCCTGGGCGAGGAGTTGTCCTCCACCGCTCAGCGTCTCCGGCAACAGGCGCACTACCAGGTCCGGCAAGATCCGAACCTCGCCGCTAGCTTTGATGACAAGCATCCAGAACACCGTCATACAAGTATCGAGCTTGCAGCTGATTACGGTGAAGAGCTGGGGCGCCTATTCGATGCAGGGAACACAGCAGCTGTCGTCACCCATCCCGAGCTCACAAACGCATTCGTCGTGCAGCGCGTTACCGCCCTTCTGGCAAAGGAACAGAGCGCACCGGAGATTGCGGCGGCTGGTGAAGCTCGGATACATCGAGCTCTAGTCGAAGCCATTCCGATCCGTGCGCCCGAGATTCGAGAGCAGCGCAGCCTTGAGATCGAGCGAGCTGCTGCTGAAGTGGAGAGATAAACGCAGTTCTACCTAGCCCCGCACAGCGGGGCTTTTTTTTGCTCTCGCATCTAGCTCCAGGACCGAGCACGCGGCCTGCAGCTGGCCACCGTGGCATGCCGGCGCAGCAGACCCGCATCAGAGGGCGACCAGGCCGCCTGCAGACGCCGCCGCCGGCGGTGATCCACACCAGGTGCCCTATACGCCCCGTTCGGCCGCACGCGGCCTGCAGCTGGCCACCGTGCTGTGCCAGCGCAGCAGACCCGCACCAGAAGCGACCAGGCCGCCTGCAGACGCCGCCGCTGGCAGTGATCCACACCAGGTGCCCTATGCTCCGTTCGGCCGCACGCGGCCTGCAGCTGGCCACCGTGGCATGCCGGCGCAGCAGACCCGCACCAGAGGGCGACCAGGCCGCCTGCAGACGCCGCCGCCGGCGGTGATCCACACCAGGGGCCCTACCCCGCCCCGTTCGGCCGCACGCGGCCTGCAGCTGGCCACCGTGGCATGCCGGCGCAGCAGACCCGCATCAGAGGGCGACCAGGCCGCCTGCAGACGCCGCCGGCGGTGATCCACACCAGGTGCCGCACGCGCTCCGTTCGGCCGCACGCGGCCTGCAGCTGGCCACCGTGCTGTGCCAGCGCAGCAGACCCGCACCAGAAGCGACCAGGCCGCCTGCAGACGCCGCCGCCAGCGGTGATCCACACCAGGTGCCCTACCCCGCCCCGTTCGGCCGCGCGCGGCCTGCGGTTGGCCACCATGGCATGCCGGCGCATGAGTGCAGCACCAGGTCGACAAGAACGCTTGCAGGTGGCGCTGCCGGTTCGATCGCAACAGGCCCCCGGTGTCTGAGGAATTGCGTGCGGTGGTGTTGATGCGCCGGCACCCACAGAGCGGGCGGGCTTGGGGTACGCGGCAAGCCGGGCAGGTGCAATGCAAAGTTCAACTGAAGAACAAGCGCAAATAGACAACGAACCCGCTCAAACCCGCCATAGAAAGCAGCGAGTACACATAGCACTGATCACCGCTAATCAGCCCCTTGCGCCTTGCAAGGAGCAAGCCCAACACCATCACTACAATCATTCCGGTCGCAATGTGCGACGCATTATCGAGCATCATGAAGAGGTACTTCCCTAGGTGTTGCGGGGTCTGCCTTCAGGTTGATTCACAGATTGTGACCACCTCAGCGGCCGGTTCAGGGATCAGCACCAATCCACGACTCTGCGTACCGATCGGAAGCTTGTCGATTTCAATAGCAGCTTCGTCTGGTAAGTCCTGCAGTAGCGCCTTCAACTCGCCAACCGTCTTGAAGATGGGCGATGCCTGACGTCCCGATGAAACGATCGTGCTGTCTTTGCGGAATTCCCGGGTCATGGTCTCTGCTCCTATGAAGTGAGTTCAGTGCAACAGTGCAAGATGGTGGTAACGGTGGCCACCGCCGCCAGACCAGCCAGCGTCTTGGCCGATCCTGCCTCGTAGCCTCACATCGTGTTCCCATGAACAATACGGGTGTGGTTGAGCGCATTGGTGTAGTTCAGCGACTGACGCTCATTCATGACGCAGCGCGCCAGGTCCACAGAAATGAACAGTGAATCGCCATCACGCTCCGCGCTGAGTCCGCGCGCACGGCAGGCTGCGATACATTCGTCAACGAGTTTCTGGGTGATTCTTTGCTGGAAAGACCGTAGATCCACGATGTATCTGCCGCGCATAGGTGCACTCTCGCCAGACAGACGGTTGATAGAAGTATCGATGAAAACATCCAACTGCTGATTACTTACAGGCACGGTGGGCACTCCTTAAATGCGATAAGGTGACTATAAGGATGCAATAAGAGGATTGCAAGCAAACATCGGACTGCTCGTTCACCGCTCCACAGCACATGTACGGTAGGCACGTCTGAGACGACCAGGTCACTTGCAGGGGGCACTGGCGGCGAAAAGCTAGGCTCTGCAGCAGGTCCGCGAAGGCGAGAGTGAGCACATGAACCATAGACGTACCAACGGTTGCAACTACTTATCCCAGCACCTAGAATGTCTCTGTTGACTACGCAGACAGCAGAAAATTTGTCGGCGGAGCTGCGAAGGCCATCTAGATGGTCATATGAAGGGAAATTGCTAGCGCATAAGTTGTTCACTTGAGTGTGGAAACTTGCTAGTGAGGCCGTCCTTCCTCGTAGTCACACACTTAGCTATTCGCTTATTTGTTAATAGCTCGAATCTTGGCCTCGGTCGCGTGATAACACGTAACCGGGGCCAAGTACGTTATGGGCCCAGCGTTCAGCAGCTGGAGCACAGCCAGGCCGTGGTACATACCCTCCCCCACCTTCAATTTTTGATGCGTGTTGAAAATCAGCGACTGCTGATCGTGGTTTCTATTGGTACGGATGGTGCTTCTAGGGCTGTAGGCTTTGGTTATGATTTCGAGGATCTGCTCATTGGTCAAAGCGTCCTTGGTGCTTCTCGAATCGCAGACGTGATGAATTGCCGCAACGGTGATTTCGATCCCGCGCACGGTTACCTGCGGCCATCCCTGAGCTAGGCAAACGCGGTTGATCTCATCAACCTGTTTTGGAGTCAGCAGGTAGCTAAAGGTGTATGCCACCTCAACGTTTTTCCTGGCTGCGGGGACAGCCAGAGCGAAAGAGAAGAGCTGGGAAAAAGCACGAGCAAGCATTTTTTCGCTTGCCGCGAACGAAACCTTGGCCTTCAAAACATTCCCCAGGAGGGCATACAACGACGCGTGCGCCGCGCGCTACAGCGTTGCGAAGAGAGCAACCGTTCCCACAGCACTACTCACGCTCCAGATCAGGCCGCCCTTGCTCACGCCCGTTCGTTTGCACCTCGGCACCATCGTTGCGGGGAGCGAATTGCACACGAACGGCCGCTTCAACCCTCTCTCTCCGGGTCACTGGTTGTGGCATTTGCGCCACAAACGCGCGAATGGCAGCAGCATCGGCAACGCTCCCCGGGTCACCGACAGTGTCTAGCGCGGCAGCATAGTCTAACCAGCTCAAACGAGTGCTCTGCTGACGCTTCCTGGTTGCGCCCTCCCATGGGCGCTCACCAGCCGCCACCTGACCCGTCACCACCGCAATTGCCTCACGCAGTTCTTCGACGCGAATCGTTGATTCTGCTCCGCGTCTTTGTATGTGGTAGATGGAATTCTTGACCGATTTCGTGACAACCCCACGCATCTGCCGACTCGTTGCCTCAGCCTCCACAGCCTGCTCTCTGAGAGCCTGGGCAAACGCTTCGCGCCACGACTGCAAATCGTCAGGCCCGGGATTCAGTCGCTCACCGTTGTAACCGCGTGCAAGCACAGTGACATGTACGTGGGGGCTAGGCGTATCGGTGTGAGTGACCATTACATAGTCGAAGCGATCACCAAACAGGCGCTTCGTTGCAACTCTTGTCGCGTCCGTTACCGCAACTCGCGGCGTGCCCTCCGGCATTGAGAAAACGACATTGACGGTGTCTTTTGCGTTGTTCTGGCGCCCGCCGGGGCCAGCCTCCCGGCGGGCAAACCACTCCTTGGCTAAAGCGCGAACCTCTTCCGCACCAATCACCAGCGAGCCGTCGCTGGTTTCACCTTCTAGCTTGCCGTTGCGATGGGTATACGCCAAGTGCTCGGAAAGATGACGGAGCCCCTGTGTCTTCCCTGTTACTGCGACCACAACCTCAGGCGCCCTGCGCGCAACGCGCATAACTCCATCGTGCGAGATGGGCTTCTTTTTCGGCCCGCCGCCAAAGCTCGGGAGTTTCGATGCGCGCCCACGGCGCGCCTGTCCCGGGCCGATTCGCAATTGGTCATTAGGTTTCTTATCGCTCACATCAGTCCTCGGCACGATCCAATGCTGACGCTATGACGGTCTCAACGCGAACCCGTAGCCGCTTCACCTCAGCCAGTAGCTCAACATACAAGTCGACATTTCCGTACCAGCGTCCTTCCCGATTCAAGCGATGGACGACGGTATTTAGATTGCGGCCCACTGCTCCCAATGCCTTCGTACTCTCCATTAACGCCTCCACCTCAGCCCGAGCAAAAACCGGTGCCTTTCTCGTCTTAGAACGAATAAGAGCAGTAATCCAAGCCGTCACCGAATACCCCATTGCTGCGGCGTGGGCTTTTAACTCGGGCCTATCGGCTTCACGGACACGGAAATGCACCGACTTGAGCGCAGCCGAATTATCTCCCGTCTGCGATGTGTCTGGCTGCGCAACGGTGCCGGTTAAGCGCTCTGCTGCAGCGCAGAGCAAGGCATTCGTCGACAGGCCCTGGGACTGGGCCAAGGCGTCAAGCTTTCTCCATAGATCCGGCGGCATGCGTGTCTGACGCGATTGCCGTGCGAGGGGGGGGGAGTGTTGAGGGGGCGACGGGGTGTTCACAAGGCTAGTTTAGCCGAAGTGATACCACGTTGCTACACGAAACAATATCCTGCCCTAGTTCCCCCTCCCCTCGCTAAAAGTACTGCCGCAGTACTTTTAGTGCCTTGGCTTTCGGTTTGGCTTCTGCCGTGCATTGCACGGTGAAATCGTTGAGCAGGGGTGGATTGCGCGCGGCGGCTCGTCTGCCGCGATGGTTGGGTCAATGCGGGGCGGTGAAAAATCCCCTTCAGCGCCCAAAAAAAAGGCGACCTTTCGGCCGCCGTTTTAGGGGTGAATAGCGAGCGAAGGTCACCCAACTTCAAGGCGAAGCAACCGCAAGGAATTGATGGGGTAAGCAACCAAACCCCCATCACCCAGGCGGACCAGGGCATGGCCCGGATTCTTGCTCTCTGTCAGCTCTAGCAAACCGAGCTCATCGCCGGTATTGAGGTCACCGACCACGACGCGCACCGGAGGTGTGGACGGAGTAGGGGATCTGGCTGGACGCTGCGTGCCACCTTCGGTTTTGCCTGATTGCGGCGCGGCAGGCTTAACTGGGTGGGATGTAGCGTGCAGGGTGTCCTTGTCAGCTCCATCACCGTGGTCGCTTGCGGGCTTTTGGGTGCCGTCATCAGCAGACATGGTGGACAGGACGGCGGAGCCCTGCAAAACCGGCGGAGTACTGGATGGTGATTCACTGCGATCTCCGGCCACCAGCCTACGCACTCTGCTGCGCGTGATCTGGCTTTCCGGAGTTGCTTCGGCAAGCAGGTTACCAGCTGCTTCCCCCAGCTGCTCGCGTGCACGCCATAGCTCAACTAACGTTGTAATCCCGGCGACTACGCCACGCTTGAGTGCATCGAGGTAAGCAGGATCCATCTTGCGTACCGCCAAGTAGTCGCCGATAACCTGCTTGGAGCGGCCCACATGCTCAGCGATCTGTGTTGCAGACATGTTGTGTTCGTCTGCGAGACGCGCATAGCCAGCGACTAGGTCGGCCTGCGTCAAATCAGAGCGCTGCACGTTCTCGACCATCTGCTTTACCAACAGATTGGACCCAGCAGCGGTGTCTGTTTGAATGGCGCGAATCTCTGAAAGCTTCGCTTCCTTGTGAGCTTGCCAACGACGCTCACCCATTACGATCATCCATTCACCTGGACGGCTCGGGTGAGGGCGAACGACGATGGGCTGCAAAAGGCCCTGTGCTTTGATGCTGTCAGCCAGTTCCGTAATGGCTTGCGGATCAAATTCCTTACGTGGCTGGTCAGGGTCGGGATGCACAACGCTGACCGGAAGTAGCGAAACACCCTCACCAGTGGTTTGCCCTATCGGCAAGTCGATCAGGTTTGAACTTTCTGAAAGGCCGGCCAACGCCGACTCCAGGCCTAAATAGTCGGGTTTTTGCTTCTTCATGCGGCCGCCATTTTGTTGTGTAAGTATTCGCAAATCTGGGCCATTTCTTTTCCAGCCTCACGAGCTGATGCGCTGCCCAAATCCCAAACCGGCTTGCGTGCGGCTTGTGCTTCACCGACTGCAGAGCGCATCGGGGAATAGACGGGAAGAATTCTTTCGCCGTGATCGTGCAGCAAACGCGTCAAGGTCTCCCGGTGACGGGGGTACGTTCGATTCACCTTCATGACTAGGATGCCCAAGAAGTGCAGTGGCAGTCCGTGCCTACCTTTCACTTGAGCGATCTGGCGGTGCGTTTGCATCATGCTAACGACACCTTCAAGCGCGTACGTCTCTGGCTCAATCGGGCAGACTAGGCACTCACACGCAAACAAAGCTGCGTGCATCCTGTTGCCGAGACTTGGACCAACATCGACAACGATCCGATCAAAGGACTCGCCCAGCAGATTTAGTGCCTTCACGAAGCGCATCAGGCTCGATGTGGGCTCTTTGTCGATCTCGACTAAACGCCGGTCAGCTGACAGCAGCTGCACTTTCCCCGGCGCGGCAGTAACTTTGACAGTGGTCGGATCGAAGTCGGCCCCGAACAATTGCGAAGTGGTAACGCCCTCGATCTGGCGGCCTGCCAAAGTTGAGGTCGCATTTCCCTGCGGATCTAAGTCACAGACCAGGACGCTTTCGCCTTTTTGCTCGGCGCAGTACCAAGCCAGATGGGTTGCGATCGTCGTCTTACCGACGCCACCTTTCTGATTCACGACGGCGATGCTTTTCATTTGCCCTCCGTGGTCTTTTGGACCAGCAACCCGTGCTTCTCGGCATACTCGTAACCGGCCCTTGTCAGCACCTCCTGGAAAGATAATTTGGTGTCGACGCCGTGAATCATCAGTGCGCGCCACAGTTCGTGGGGCATCCTCGACGTGAATTTGGCGATGTCGCCAGCGGGTTTAATCTCCTTGTTGGACATAGATCAGTGCGACTCCGTTTGGCCATGTACCGCCATCAAGCTCGTTGAGAATTTCCATCCCCGCCATTTCCGCTTGGAACCAAGCAACGACCTGGTCAGAGTTGGGCGTTGCCTCGTCAAAGTCTGAATTTAGATCTGCCGCCTCCATCGCGGCGTTCTGAGCCTCTTCCGGTGTGAACCCCGCTTCTGTAAGCACTGCAAGCGAACGTTCGACTGCCGCCTCAATGTGCCGATCCGGCCCCTCATACCAGGCAATCCACAATCCCATTTTTGCCCCTTTGTAAGTTAGCGTCGCACTAGTGCGACAGTGGATTTTCGCCCGTTGGTGGCCTGCTGTCAAGCCAGCTTGCCATATTGCCATCATCTGCTGCCACCAACTCCTGCTGACTCCAATGCGGTGACTCACCTATCTAGTGCAGGGCGGTTTGCACACAAACCCGGTTGAGCCGAGCGTTCTTGCTCGGCTCTTTATCCGGGTCTTAGCGCCCGTAGGGTCGCGCGCAGCGCGAGGGCGACGATCGCTCCTTGATCGTTGCGCCGCTTAGACCGCCCTCCGATATCAGTGCAGGTGTAGCAGCTGATAAAGCGTCGGCAGAATGCCGACTCCTTATGCTTCTGTGCGGGCATGGATGCCCGTGCAAGGCCGCAGCGTAGCGGAGGGGTGCCCCCATGGATGGGGGAGGTAGGCGGCGGTTCCCTAACGCCGCGTGATATCCACAGAAAACCGCGATCTCTACCGGCAAAGCTAATTTGCAGAACAAGCGGAGCAACTACCGGTTTAGGGGGGTGCAAAATACGCGTGAAAAACGGTGCAAATTCCGCGCATATGCCGTGCAAATTCCGCGCAACTGCTAGTGCGGATTCCGCGTGGATAACACAGGAACACCACAGGCTTGTGCACAAGGCGGGGCACTCAGGCTTTAGCATCAACAAAGGGTGCAGATTCCGCGCGCGCCGCTACGGCTTGCCTAGCCGTGCTGGGAAGTGCGCTAGCGGGGGAACAGAGGTGCAGATTCCGCGCAGCGCAAGGCTTGATGTGTGGGGTGCACATTCCGCGCGGATCGTTGGGGGGTGCAAATTCCGCGCGGCCTAAGGGGCTGCAGTTAGCGGTGCGAATTCCATGCGCAAAACGAGGCGAACTGTCTGTCGGGAAATTCCCCACTCAAGCTAGGGGGTGCAAATTCCGCGCAGCCTACCCGAGGTGAACGTGCCTGCATTTGCAATGCAGACACGCAGGGGGTGCAAATTCCGCGCGGCACCCTGTGCCTCGCGTCATAGGTCGCCGTGCTCAGTCATTGAATAGCCATTGAGGCCTCCGATGATCAGATGGTCCAAAACGCGGCCATCGATCAAATGCAATGCATCACGGATCCTCTTCGTAATCGCGATGTCTTCAGGCGAGGGAGTGCAGCGACCGCTAGGGTGGTTGTGGAACAACACGACGGCGACTGCATTGTGCGAAAGTACTGACTTGACGATCTGACGCGGGAAGATGCTTGCTTGGTCAATGTCGCCACGAAAAACCGTCTCAATGGCAATGATTTCGTGGGCTATATCCAAGTGAACCAAACCAAATATTTCGTGTTCAAGATGACCGCAATAGGCACTCAGATAGGCAATCGCATCCTTTGGGGCTTGGAAAGCACCCTTACGGACCAGACGCTTCCTCTGGATTTCAGCCGCCGCATCTAGGATGGCTTGATCTTCAGCGGTGATGCGATAGGCGGTCTCAGTGTTCATGCTCTAAATTGTCCTCATATTGGGTGAGTCAGGGCTTTGTTCTGGCTTGCTGCCTGTTCACCAGGCAGGTGTGCCGCGCGCACCTGCATGAGCAACCTGCCGTCGCAGTCGGCGTGCGGGGTCAAGGAGAGGCGCACCGCGCCTCAGCTGTGGCGACTGGCGCGGCCCGCAGCCGAAGGCGAGGACACGGGTCGCCACAGCGGTCCTTGACGCGATAGCGCGCTGACGAAGACAGCAAGGACGCGGCGTCGCGTCCGCGCAGGTGCCGGCATCGCCGGCACCGAAGTTGATCAATGGCTGTTGGCAGCTTTAATCACTTCAACTTAACGGAATGCTCCACGTGGAGCCCTCAACAGTGAGGCGGCAGCGACCTGGATCTGCCGGCAACAGCGGCGACCTAGCGCAGCTCCTCTGCAGGCGGCGGCAGCACGGCCGGCGCCGTTGCAGCTGCTGGCGCCCGAGAGTGGCCTGCGCACGGCCCGGGCACGCGAGGCGGAAGCGGGATGGATCTGCCGGCGACAGCGTCGACCTGGTGCAGCGCCTGCAGGCAGCGGCCGCACGGCCGGCGCCGGTGCAGCTGCTGGCGCCCGAGAGCGGCCAGCGCCAGGCGCTGGCCACGCGAGGCGGCAGCGGTATGGATCTGCCGGCG
>NZ_JAJIUJ010000030.1 GCF_020880415.1 Xanthomonas euvesicatoria pv. euvesicatoria
CCAAGAATCAGTATCCACAGCGTGGTAACGGTCAACGCGATGGCGCTGACCCAGCGCATGGCCCGCTTCATCAGGTCCATGCCGAAGTCCTGGATTTCGCTGTTGAAGTAGTCGTTGACCAACTTGAATAAAACGAAGTCGCCGAGATTGGCATCCGCCAAGGGCTGATACCAGTTTGCCGCACGCGGTGCACACCAAGCTGCCGCAGCAGTGGGCATCGGGTCAGTCATCGGTGCGATCCGCGCGGTCATGGTCTTACATTACACGCGTCGGTGTCGGTGTGGTCATCTCCGGCTGCGCCCGTTGCGCATCGAGTGCGCGCAACTGCTGTTGGCTCTCTTGCAACGGCGGGACTTCCGCTGCGAGATCCACTTTGGTGCGGAAGCCCGGCGTGTTGCCGACGATCCAGGCATTGCCGTCATGTACGGTGACGCTACGCAGCTGGTCGACGTTGACGATGCCAGCGCGTTTGGCTTCCACAGTCGCATGCATGGCCACGGCATCGGCGGTGCCCTGCGGCAGTTTGCTGTGGATGGAGCGGTACAGCGGATCGTTCGAGATGGGAGCCGCGCCTGGCTCGACGGAACGCTCGGTAACGGAACCTATTGGCACCTTCCAGCCAGGTGGCACATACACAGGCTTGTCTTCGCGCTCCATGCGCTGTTGCGTTTCCTTCCAGCGCTCTGCCGCCATCTCCGCTGCGCCGGCACCTGGGGCCAGCGTGCCGCGCAGGTGATTGATGGCATCGGGTAAGTTCATCGATTGGGCGCTGCGTGATGCCAGGGTCAGGCAGCTGCGCAAGAGCGCCACGTCGTCGCGGTACTTGTCGATCATCGGCGCGTACTGCTGTGCTAGCTGTTGCGACTTGGGATCTTCCAGCACCGAGCGATCCGGCATGCCGTTGGCATCGACCGGCAGAAAGTTATGCATGCGATGCGAATCACGCAACGCCCCGGCGACAAGCGGGTTGCGGTCATCCAACACACTGCGATCGTTGGCATAGCCGGCTTTCTGCAAAGCGGCGATTTCTTCTGGCATGGCGTAGATCTTGACCTGGCCATAATGCTTGCTGGCAGCACTGACTGCATCGCCTGCCATTATGTGATTGATTACATGTGTGCCGCCTTCTGGAATACGACGATCAAGACTGACCGAGCCGTAGGCGTTGAAGGTCTCGCCCTTGAGGCCATAATGATGTGCGGTGACTTGGGCTAGATCGCCGCCAAGCGAGTGACCGGTGACGGTGACTTCGGGGAGCGTTCCATCCTTGCTTGTTTTTTGCGCGTAAGCCAACGCATGTCGCGTCAACTCAATCGCTTCTAAGGCTTGGTTGTTGTTGCGCAAAGCCAACATTCCGCCATCGGCGTAGACGACATCCTCTTTTGGCTGTCGTTCTGGCTCTGTGCCGCGGTGAGCGACAATTATTTCGTTTGTATCGACACGCTGATAAATGATGCCTTGGTAACCTGAAGGGCTATCGACGTATTCGATACGGCGATAAGAAATGTCGCCAATATTCTCAGGTGTGCTGTTGGGGCCCGTCTCCCTTGGGGGCTTGTAGACATCGTCCGAGAGCGCTGCATACTGTTGGCTTGTTATGCTCATGGCGTTGCTTTCTTCGTGGTCAATGTCACCCTAAAGATGTTTTTTCTTGCGCTATCATTAAACTGATCTTCTGCAAGACGCCCGCCATCGGGGAAGTTGTCGATATCTTCTTTGGGGTAACGGCCTTTCCAGAAATAAGTAATCTTAGGGGTTGAGCTATAAATTTCGCTTTTGAATAAAACTGGCTGAAACCGTGTATCCTCGTTTTTCCCGGTGGCCTTTAGCGAGATGCCAACCCCATTTAGCTCAAATGTGCATACGCCTTTGCTGTAATAGTCTGCATCGATCATGCCGTCTGCATAGATCGTTCCGACATATGTGGATGCATCTAGCTTCTCAAAGTGGATGGGGATGCCATCTTCATCCGACTTGTTCCATACACCGGCGATGGGCTCGATTGGGGTGCATTGCTTGTGGTTGGTTATCTGGTAGAACGCCGTGCCAGAGATCCATTCAAAAGGACCCGGCGCATCCTCAATCGTCAAAGTGATGCGATATGCCTGCGTCGGATGCGGATTCTTCTGATAGACGGGGTCGGGGCGACTGCTCGTTGCGTCAGCTTGTGATGATGGGGCATTCATGGGCTTGCATCCTGCAAAGAAGAAGGGCACGAGGAGGAAAGCGAAACGACCGGTGATCTTGGGAGTCATTGAAGATGCTTCTGCTGACTGCATGCATTACGCGATAGAAGATGCGCAGCTTTGACGCGCGAGGGGACGCTGCGCTCACTCGATAACACGAGTTTGGAGGGGCCGCAGAAGTCGAGAACTGGCTTATCGGCTAACCCGCCAAAAAGAAACCAGCGCCGACTTGGGAAGCTGCATGCCATGCATGCAGTAGAGGCTTGCTATTGCCCTATATCGATCCTCGGAATTTTTGCGGCTACCACTTTAGTATTCAATAGGGCGCGTGCTTGCAAAAATCTTGGCGCGCACCGCATTTTAGCTGCCCCTGTCATAGGAGGTGGGTTTAATAAGATTTAAATATTGGCTCTGAGCAAGCTGTGTAAATTACTTTGCATTGGTTTGCTGGATTTCTTCTTTCACATGCGTTTTGTGCCAAAGCTGAGGCTTGCTCGATCGTCTGGTCGGTAAAGAATTGTACATTCCCGAGTAAGTTTGGTTTGCCATTAATCTGGGGCTCCCCAATAGCGATACATTGGTTTCTGTACGTCAGGCCAATTTTGCAATCTTTCTCGCCATGCTTTGCACAGCGAGCCAGAGCATCGCTTTCAGCTTCCTTTTTGGATAATTTACCAGTGGTTACACCGAGGTTTCTTTCCAGGCCGAGTGACCCTATTGCAACCGATCCCCAAGTCTTTATCCACTTGCCAAGCGGGCGGGGCTCGATTGTGTTTTGAGTACTCCCTCCGGGGATAGGTGCGCACGCAGCGACGCCCTGTCCACCGATGGGGTATTGGCCAGGAGGGCAGCCCTGCTCTGCTTGAGCAGTCGCAGATAAAAGGAACGTTAAAAAAACTAGAGAGATCGATATTCTCATGGACGGTAGACCTGTGCCAGTCAGCTAACGTTAGTATCTTTGGTGCCTGCTAAACCGCGGTATCCAACCTGTGGAGAAGGTGTATTCTGATCTGGTATTCGTGCGGCATTTGCATTAGTCCCGTTCGTACCATTGAATTCGCTGGACTGCCTATTACTGTCTCTGCCGACTTGCTGCGGCATATACGACCCAGCCGGCTGCCCCTGCGGACCTGGGGCTGCGGTGTTGTTGAATGCCGTGTAGGTCAGGAACGTGCCCATGTTGCCCTGCCATAGCGCGGCGGCGATGGTCGGTATGGTGATGATGAGCATGGTCATGATCAGGCCGATGCCACCCTGCTGCAGGGCCTGGCTGGACAGGCCTTCGGCACTGGCCAGGGGGATGAACTTGACCGCCCAGTAGGCCGCGGCGACTTTTACCGTGAACTTCAGCACCATCGCCGTGACCACCGACAGCATCGCCATCGAGAACAGTGTGCCGATGACGTAGAACAACCACTTCTTGAACAGGTCCTTGGTCTGATCGAAGATCAGCGCCAGGATGAAAATTGGCCCGATCCCGATCAGGAAAGCCATGGTGAACTTGAACAGCAGCAGCATCGCGCCGGCCGCCATCGGCGGACTGGCGGTGCCAAAACCGGCCATCAGCATGGCGCGACCTTTTTTCTCCAGCACTTCCGGCTGGCTCGGATCCACGCGTACTGCATCCAGTGTGGCCATTGCTATTTGCGTATAGGCCAGATTCTCGTCGATGGCATCGGAGGCACTGCTGTCTTCGTCACCCGTGAACAAACCATGGATTTCCTTGTCCAGATTCTGGGTCATGGCCTCGTGCAGCGCCGGGCCGTTGAGCCCGACCGCCGACGCAATGCTGATGATCAGCGAGACCTTGGCGGCCTTGATCATGGTGGCCATCGCACTCTCGCGCGACTGCCCGGTGGCGATGCGATAGCCCAGAATCAGCACCCACAGCGTGGTCACTGTCAAAGCAATCGTACTGACCCACCGCATGGTGCGCCTCATCAACTCCAGGCCAAAGTCCTGAATCTCGTTACTGGAGTAGTCGTTGACCAGTTTGAAGAAAACGAAGTCACCGAGGTTGGCGTCCACCAGGGGCTGCAGCTGACTGATCGCACGACGCGCATATCGGTCTGCAGTGGCGGGAGCCTGCAAGGATGCAGTCATCGGCGTGGTCCGGTCATACATCGCTACATTACACGCGTTGGCGTCGGCGGGGTCATCTCTGCCTGCGACCGTTGCGCATCCAATGCGCGCAACTGCTGCTGGCTCTCCTGCAAAGGCGGTGCCTCCGCCGTCAGATCCACTTTGGTGCGGAAACCTGGCGTATTGCCGACGATCCAGGCATTGCCGTCTTGCACGGTCACGCTGCGCAGCTGGCTGACGTCGACGATGCCAGCGCGTTTGGCCTCGACAGTGGCATGCATGGCCACGGCGTCGGACGTGCCCTGCGGCAGTTTGCTGTGGATGGAGCGGTACAGCGGATCATTGGACATGGCCGCCGCGCCCGGATCTACGCAACGCTCTGGGGTGTTGCCCAGCGGCAGCTTCCAGCCAGCGGGCACATAGACCGGCTTGTCTTCACGCTCCATGCGTTGCTGCGTTTCCTTCCAGTGCTCGGCTGTCATCTCGGCCGCACCGGCACCAGGGGCCAGTGTGCCGCGCAAATGATTGATGGCATCGGGTAAGTTCATCGATTGGGCGCTGCGCGACGCCAAGGTCAAGCCACCGCGTAAGAGCGCCACATCGTCGCGATACTTGTCGATCATCGGCGCGTAGTGCTGCGCCAACTGCTGCGACTGTGGATCTTCCAGCACCGAGCGGTCTGGTTTGCCATTGCCGTCAACGGGCAGGAAGTTATGCATGCGATGCGAGTCACCCAGCTCGACGGCGACAAGCGGGTTGCGGTCATCCAGCACACCGCGGTCGTTGGCATAACCGGCCTTTTGAAGAGCGGTGATTTCCTGTGGCGCGGCGTAGATCCTGACTTGGCCGTAGTGCTTGCTAGCAGCACTAACCGCATCGCCGGCCATCACATGATTGATCACAGCGTTGCCGCCTTCGGGAATGCGCCGGTCCAGGCTGACCGCGCCGTAGGCGTTGAAGGTCTCGCCTTTGAGGCCGAAATGGTGCGCGGTCAACTGGGCCAAGTCGCCACCAAGCGAGTGGCCAGTGACGGTGACCTGGGGAGGCTTATCGCCCTTGCCTAATTCGTGCGCATAGTTCAATGCATACTTGGTCAGCTCAATCGCTTCGGCTGCTTGATTGTTGTGACGCGCTGCGACCATGCCGCCATCGGTGTAAAGACCATCTTCTTTGAGCTGCCGCTCGGTCTCTGTGCCACGGTGGGCGACGATGATCTCTTTGGTATCGACTCGCTGGTAGACGATGCCTTGGTAGCCCGATGGGCTATCGACATATTTGAGCCGCTTGTAAAGATTCTCGCCAATTCTTACAGGATCGCTGTTCTCTCCCACCTTTTTTGGCTCGTCGTATACGTCTCTCGCAAGCACGGCATACTGTTGGCTTGTGAGACTCATGGCCTCACCCTGTCAGTGGTCAAAGTTATTTTAAACGTGTTTTTTCGCGCATTATCATTGAATTGATCAAGTCTGACTTCGCCACCATCAGGAAAATCATCCATACCTGCTTGTGGGTAACGCTCTTTCCAAAAGTAGGTAACCTTGGGCGCTGAGCTATAGATCTCTTTTTTGAACAGTGAAGGCTGGAATCGAGTTTCTTCTTTTTTACCAGTCGCTCTCAATGATATTCCAACCCCATTAAGCTCGAAGGTGCACATGCCCTTCCCGTAATAGTCTGCATCTATCATGCCATCGGCATAGATGGTTGCCACGTACGTTGTGTCACTGGTTTTGTCGAAATGGATGGGAATTGCATCCTCTTTTTGCTTTGTCGAAAAACCCAGCGAGCGGTCAATCGGTGTGCACGCATCGCGGTTAGTCATTTCGTAAAACGCCGTGCCGGAGATCCATTCGAACGGCCCAGGCGCATCTTCAATCGTCATGGTGATGCGATACGCCTGTGTCGGATGTGGGTTCTTCTGATAGACCGGATCGGTGTCGGCGTTATAGGGAGACGACGGCTCGCTGGGGGCATTCATGGGCTTGCATCCTGCCAGGAGACTCAGGAAAAGACAGCCAACAACCTTGTTTTTCAGAGGAGTGTTCATGCTGTCATTGTGCACCGTTCGGACCGCTCGGCGGCGGAAATCAAGATATGTCGCCTACCGATTCTGCCGCAGCCTTCTTAAATGCGCGATCACTTGCCTCATCGCTTGTGCAATTCGCTCCCTTAACGCGCATAGCACCACAAAGTGAAAATTGCACTGACATTAGCAAACGAAATTACAGGAAGGAAACGAACGCGGCACGGCATATCAGGACAAGCAGACTGCGGGTTAGGGTGAATGTCAAGATGGCGAATATCACAAGACCCCAAAGACTTTTATTGACTAACATCAACCCATATCGCACAGAGGAATCTTTTCGCACACTGCACCACTCCTGCGAAGTCCGATTACTTACTGAGGCATCCTGTGGTAAGCAATAACGCCACCGAGCTTCACAAGTAAGTAGTCATTTTCGGCCTGCCAAACAAATCAGTATTTCTGAAAATAAGGCTCAGAACATGCTTTGTATATCACCCTGCAGTCCGCACTTTGGTTGTACTTACTACAATTTGCAAGAGCATCACTACTCGCCACATCTACCGTCGGGCCGCCAGTGTATGAAAGCACTCCTGATACAGCGCTTCCGCTTTTATGCGGCTCCGCTATCACAGCGCATTGATTTTTGTATACGAAATCTATTTGACAATCTTTTCCGCTCACGGACTTGCATTTTGACAACGCCTCTTCTTGAGCATCTGACTTTTTTAACTTTCCTTTTGCCACACCTAAGTTATCCCCACCATCACTAGCTATTGCCCCCCAGGTCTTCAACCATTTTCCAGTTGGACGAGGAGCGGGCATTTCTTGTTCCTGATAGTACCCCGAGGGTATAGGCCCACAGGAAGAGATATTCCCGGTAGCGCTTGCAGGAATCTGGCCCGGCGGACACCCCTGTTCAGCCTAGGCATTGATACCTAAGGATATCAGGACAAAAAAAACTACCATTAGCTTAATTTTCATTTCCCTTCACCTTTTACGGCTTTCAGCAGAATCGAGCCAACTAACTAAGTTTGACCCCGTCAATTTCTCCCAGCTAGTCCTCGCGATCCTGTAGCAACTGTTTCATTCGAGTCTGCGCCAGCTATGGTCCTGCTCACTGCTCCCGCCGTTCGGTGGACGTTAGCGTCCGGTCTGTCTTCGCTAGGCGCTATTCGCGGCGGCACATACGACCCAGCCGGCTGTCCCTGGGGCCCCGGGGTGGATGCGGCGCCTCCACTAAATGCGGAGAAATGCATGAAGTTGCCCATGCTGCCCTGCCAGACCGCCGCCGCCAACGTTGGCACGCTGATGATCAACAAGGTCATGATCAGGCCGATGCCACCCTGCTGCAGGGCCTGGCTGGACAGGCCTTCGGCGCTGACCAGGGGGATGAACTTGACCGCCCAGTAGGCCGCGGCCACCTTGGCGGTGAACTTGAGCACCATGGCCGTGACCACCGACAGCATCGACATCGAGAACAAGGTGCCGATGACGTAGAACAGCCACTTCTTGAACAGGTCCTTGGTCTGATC
>NZ_JAJIUJ010000031.1 GCF_020880415.1 Xanthomonas euvesicatoria pv. euvesicatoria
CCAGCCAAGCCGGCGCCACGCAACACCCGCTCCGCACCGCTGACGACCAACGCACCTCATCTCAAAGTGGATGACGTGCTCTAGCGGCAGCGCCGATCCGCGCGCGGCCGGCAATGGATCCCTGATGCGGTTGGCGCCGGTGGCGATGTACTACGCGCATCGCCCCGACGAGTTGGGCGATCGTGCCGCCGACAGCTCGCGCACCACCCATGCCGCCGCCGAGGCGCTGGACGCCTGCCGGTTGTTCGCGGCCCAGGTGCGGGCCGCCTTGCTCGGCGCAACGCGCGAGCAGGTGCTGCGCACGTCTTGCGACGGAATGGTCTCCCCGGCGGTGCATGTCCTGGCCGCGCGCGACCATGCAGCGGTGCCGGCAGTGCAGATTCGCGGCACCGGCTACGTGGTCGACGCGCTGTCGGCCGCACTGTGGTGCTTCGCCACCACCGACACATTCGCCGATGCGGTGTTGCGCGCGGCCAACCTGGGCGACGATGCCGACACCACCGCGGCGATCTGCGGCCAGCTTGCTGGCGCGTTCTACGGTGTCCAGGGCATTCCCGCCGCCTGGCGCGAACGCGTGCAGGATGCAGCCGAGATCATGGCGTTGGCCGACCGGTTGCACGCCGCGGCGCAGGTGGCCTGAGACACTGGCCACCGCGGACCTGCCGCCCCGTCTGCTGCACGCTGCAGATGGCGAACCGGCCATGTCGTCGCGCGGTCCAGGTTTGTGCGCCAGCCGATCGCAGGTCGTCATTGCCGGCTTGCTGTATGTGCGCGCCGCTATGGCGGGTTGGTGTCGCGCAGGCGTACAAGAGGATGACCAGGCTGCGCAGGAGTACCCGCCTGGCGTCCACGCTCAGGCCGCTGGCATCACGGCACGAGGCGCGCGCGCCGCAGCGCCGCTGATCCTGCGCGTCTGTCTTCTTTCAGGCCTGCGCCGCTCGGCTGTGGCGCAGTGCATGGGGCAGTACACGCCTAGGGGGCTCAGCGATCGTCGTGCAGCTCGCCGCCGGGCAGGAACAGCCAGGTGCGCGTGACCTGCAGGATGTCCACGTCGTCCTTGGTCCTGGGCAGTGGCGGAAACGGCTGCGCCAGTTGCACCACGCGCAACGCGGCATCGTCCAGCAACGGAACCCCGCTGGAGACCAGCACGCGGCTGCTTTCCACGCTGCCGTCGCGGCGCACGCCCACGCTGATGACCACCTTGCCGCCCAGCCGGCGGCGGCGCGCGTCGTCCGGGTAGTTCAGGTTGCCCACGCGCTCGGCGCGGTCCACCCAGGCACGCAGATAGTTCGCGTACGCGTATTCGCGGGTACTGGCGGATACGAACTTGCGGTTCGGGCGCTTGGCGTACTGCTCCGAGCGCAGATGCACTTCGGCGGCGAGCCGGGCCATTTCGGCATCGCGCTGGATGCGCTGCGCCTCGGCCGGGGTGAGCGGGTCGGTCTGCGGATTGGGCTGCGGCGTCGGCACGGCCTGCTCGCCACGACGGCTGGTCACCACGCGGGTCTGGGTGGGCTCGGGTGCGTTCACGCTGGTGGCGCGTTGCGCCTGTGGCGCCAGCCCGGTGCGGTCCTGCGGCACCACGCCCGGCTGGCTGTCCCGGGGGCGTTGCGCGGTGGCGTAATCGCCGCCGCCCTGCTGGTTGGCCTGGGCCAGGAAGTCGGCCTGCTTGGGCGTCAACGGCGTGCTGGTCTGGCTGAAGATCACATCCAGCGTCGGCACCAACGGTGCGTCCTCGCTGACCGCAAAGCCCACCCCCAGGATCAGCACGCCATGCAGCAGCAGCGAGATCACCAGCGTCATCATCAGCCGGCGACCGTCGTCCATCGGTGCCGGCAGGGCCGCGGCCGTGCTCATTGCGCGGTGCCGGCCTCGATCGCGTCGAACAGCAGTCCGGCGATGTTCAGGCCGAACTGCGCATCCAGCTCGCGCACGCAGGTGGGGCTGGTGACGTTGACCTCGGTCAGATAATCGCCGATCACGTCCAGGCCGACGAAGCGCATGCCGCGCCGGCGCATTTCCGGACCCACCTGCGCGGCGATCCAGCGGTCGCGTTCGGACAATGGCCGGCCTTCGCCGCGCCCGCCGGCGGCCAGATTGCCGCGGAATTCGTCGCCCTGCGGAATCCGCGCCAGACAGTAATCGACCGGCTCGCCGTCCACCAGCAGGATGCGCTTGTCGCCGGCCGTGATGTCTGGGATGAAGCGCTGCGCCAGGGTCAGCTTGCGGTTGCCGTCGGTCAGCGTTTCCAGGATCACGTTGAGGTTGGGGTCGCCGCTGCCGCTACGGAAGATCGAGCGTCCGCCCATGCCGTCCAGCGGCTTGAGTACCGCCTGGCCATGCTCCAGCACGAAGGCCTTGAGCGCGGCGGCATCGCGGCTGACGAGGGTCGGCGGGCAGCATTGCGGAAACAGCAGTGCGGCCAGCTTCTCGTTGTAGTCGCGCAGGCCCTGCGGGTCGTTGACGATCTGCGCGCCGGCGCGCTGCGCCACGCTCAGGACCTGGGTGTCGTAGACGAACTCCGCATCCACCGGCGGGTCCTTGCGCATCAGCACCACCTGGCCGGGCCCGAACGCCCGTTCGGCGAACTCGCCCAGCGTGAACCAGCCGGTCTTGTCCTCGCGCACGCTCAGCGGCGCCACCTGCGCCACCGCGCGCCCTTCGCGCAGGCTGAGCCCGCCGGGGCGCACGTAGTGCAGTCGGTGGCCACGGCGCTGGGCTTCCAGCAACATGGCAAACGTAGTGTCTTTGGCGATCTTGATGGAGGCGATGGGATCCATCACCACAACGACGTCGAGCGACATGGGGCTAAACCTTTCGAACAAGCTGCCGATGGTAACTTCAAGCGATGGGCGATGGCGCGCCCGGTGGGTCGTAGTGCGCGACTTGCCGGCCGGGACGCACCCAGACGTGGTCGGAACGTCCGCCTGGCGGGGCCCCGGCAATGCGCCCTTGACAGTCGATGCGGGTCTTGGGATATACATGCAGTTTCGTAGCGACGTCGGAAGGGATGAAGCGTCGCGCGCCCGGGGATATTTGCATGAGTGAAAACATTGCTGCGGGTGGGGAACTCGCAGGACTGAAGGTGATGGTGATCGATGATTCGAAAACCATTCGCCGCACCGCCGAAACGCTGCTGAAGCGGGAAGGTTGTGAAGTAGTGACAGCAACGGATGGTTTCGAGGCACTGGCCAAAATTGCGGACCAGCAACCTCAGATCATTTTCGTCGACATCATGATGCCGCGCCTGGATGGGTACCAGACGTGCGCGTTGATCAAGGGCAACCAGCTCTTCAAATCGACGCCGGTGATCATGTTGTCGTCCAAGGACGGCCTGTTCGACAAGGCTCGCGGCCGCATCGTCGGTTCCGAGCAATATCTGACCAAGCCGTTCACCCGTGAAGAACTACTGAGCGCGATCCGCACGTACGTCCACGCCTGACCAGGGGGAAAGGCAACATGGCTCGAATTATATTGATCGAGGACTCGCCCACCGACAGGGCAGTCTTCAGTCAATGGCTGGAAAAAGCAGGCCATACGGTCGTCGCCACCGATAATGCAGAAGAGGGGCTTGAGCTGGTTCGCAGCCAGGCGCCCGATCTTGTGTTGATGGATGTGGTGTTGCCCGGCATGAGCGGCTTCCAGGCAACCCGTGCTCTCGCACGCGACCAGGCAACCAAGGACATTCCCGTGCTGCTGGTCAGCACCAAGGGCATGGAAACCGACAGGGCCTGGGGTCTGCGACAAGGTGCCAGCGACTACATCGTCAAGCCGCCGCGCGAAGACGATCTGATCGCGCGCATCAGACAATTGGTGCGTTGATGCGCTCTCCATTCGACATTCTCGAAGACTACGAGCGTCGTAGTCTGGCGCACGCCACGCCGCTGCCGGAACGCCAGTTCTCGGCCGATATCTGGCGCGGCGTGGGGTATCGCGTCGGGACCCGGCGACTGGTCTCGGACTTCCGCGAAGTTGCGGAAATCGTGCCGATGCCGCCGGTCACTCCGGTGCCGGGCGCACAGCCCTGGCTGCTGGGCGTGGGCAATCTGCGCGGCAATCTGTTCCCGGTGATCGATCTGAAGCAGTTCCTGGAGGGCCGTCGCACGGTGCTGCAGGAAGGCCAGCGTGTGCTGATCATGCGTCAGAGCGGCGGCGACGTCGCGCTGACCATCGATGAGCTGTACGGCCAACGCAGCTTCGAGCAGGTCCAGGCGGTGGAACCCGGCGAGCTGGCGCAAGGCCGCTACGCCCATTTCATCGACCGTGCCTTCCGCAACGAGACGCAGGACTGGGGTGTGTTTTCCCTGGCGTTGCTGTCGCGCACTCCTGAATTCCGGCAGGCCGCGGCCTAATCCGCGACCCCGCCACGTCATACAGATCGAGGTCGAACCATGAGTACCGCCCCGGACGCCCGCAAGACCAACAAGCTCGGCAGCGTCAGCACCAGCTTCTGGCTTGGCTTGCTGGTGTTGTCGATGATCGTGTTTGGCGCCAATACCGGCGTCGCGACCTGGCAGGGCAGT
>NZ_JAJIUJ010000032.1 GCF_020880415.1 Xanthomonas euvesicatoria pv. euvesicatoria
CCAGCCACAGCCCGCGCAAGCGCAGGCTGGGAATCCGCTGGCTGTGCGGCCGGCCGGGTTCGGCCTCGTAAAACGCATAGCCCACCGTGCAACGCGTGGGCGTGCGTGGCTTGCGAGGCGGACGCTGCGGAATGTCATCTGGGTGACGGGCGGGCCGGTGGTCGAAGGCGAGGTTGTCCACATCAAACGTGGGCGAGGGCACCAGCCGCATGGGCTGCGTGTCCTTTACCGCCGTAGCTGCCCGCTTGGCGGTAGCGGTGCGTTTGGCGTTCGATTTGGACCGCTTGGCGGTTGGAGACTGTGCCCGGCTCATCGCCTCACCTCCGCTAGCACCACCGAGCGACGACGCCCACCAGCCAATACCGATGCATCTGTCATGACAACGCCTCCTTCGAAGAACAGGCACCGTCGCCGGCCGGCGACGGGATGTCGGGAGGTTAGAAACCGCTAGTAGTCGGCGGGCGTATTCCTCCCGAAGGAGTGTTGTATTAGCCGCCCTCCCGACGCAGGCATCGCGTCGGTTTGTACCTGCAGGCAGGCACAAAAAACCCACCAGTTTGACGGAGGTGGGTACCGCTACTAGAGGAGTTTCTACGCTCCTTGAGACAGAGGTTGCTACTGGTTACTTGGTATGTCAACTGTTTGACGAAAATCAGTCTTGCCTGTGTCTAGCCGCCACGGTGGCTAGACATAGGTGCTTCTGTTAGCCATTTAGTAGCAGATTTTTGCTGACATGCAGAACCAAAACGCTAGCGGAGCGATTCATAAATTACCGTAACAAGGATCATCCACGACGCGCCTGCAATTGCCATTATTAAACCTCGCTTGTCCCATGCTGATCGGAAAGGCTTTGTTTGAGGTGCAGCTAAGAACGATCCCCATCGAATTAGACCCCCTAGCCCAAGAAAAAATCCACCTGCAAGCATCGCTAGGATATAGGCCAGCTTCATTGCGCTTCACACGAACATTTTTTCTGCTGAATAACAACGGCATTGCCTGCAGCAGCACCATAAACAGTAGCGTCAAAACCGCCTTGGCTTTGATGCCATCCTATGCTCTCAGCTCCAGCGCCGAAGTTCCACCAGGCTCCGCCAATCGATATTTTTTGATACATCTGATAGCCCATGCCAAATGAAACTGATCCTCCAGAGAATTTCGCATAAGGACCGTTGAATACATCAGGGTCTGGTACATCATTTGAGTCCGTGAGTTCTACTTGCGAACCAGCCATTGAAATTGGTGTACCTAATCCAGCTGCACCTCCGACTGCCATCACATAGGCAGATGCGAGTCCGCCACCCGGACAGGGGGAAGTGACTTGATAGAAGTCTATGTTCAAGCCGAACTTTCCTGCGCCGACACCAATTCCAAAAGTAGAGCCTTTCCAAGTGGCCAAGCCATAAAAATCCATGTGGACAAAAGGACCCTGCAATGCGTATCCAAAAGTACTGATGCCACCTCTCAAGCCAAACGGATCACTCTGCCCATACCGCCCAGTAGCAGGGTCATAATCCCGGAAGTAGTTCTGATTCAACCCACTCGCCGCATCAAAGCGCTGCCCCGGGAAGCGCATATCCAACACCAACGCCGCCCCATCGCCATCCGGATCCTGATTTGGCGCGGTGTTGCCGAAGGCTTCGCCCTTCAAGCTCCACGTCCATACCGCCACATCGCGGGTTGGATCGATGACCACACGCGGGCTGCCCAGGTGATCGGGCTCGATGTAGTGCAGTTTGTTGGCGTTTGCGAGCAGGCCGACCGGTAGATCGTCCAGCCAGATCGCCTGCTGCTTGGGCGCGCCGTTGCTGTCGTAGTCGCCCAGCCAATGGCCGGCTTCATCGTAGAGCGTGTAGGTGTTGGTGGTGCCGAGGAAGCGGCGCACCTGCTCGCCTTTACCGTTGTAGCGGTAGTTCATGGTCACCGCGCCGGCGTGGCGGGCCTGGGTCATGCGGCCGGTGGTGTCGTAGGTGTACTGGCGCGCGGTGCCGCCGATGGCCGTGGTGTTGCCGGCGGCATCGTAACTGCGGGCGACGCCTGCCACGGCACTGAGACGATGGCTGTCGGTCGGATAGCTATAGATCTGCGTGGTGGTGCCGACCTTGGCGCTGAGGCGGTTGCCGGTGGCATCAACGCTGTAGCCGTCGATCAGCGTGCCGGTGCGGCCGTCCTTGAGTCCGGTCAGGCGGCCCAGGGTGTCGTAGCCCAGGCTGATTTCCGGTGTGGTGTTGCCTGCGGGCGTCAGTGCGGTGAGGTTGCCAACCGGGTCGAAGCCGAAGCCCACCTCCAGCCCGCCCGGGCGGGTGTCCTGGATCGCCTGCGGGCGGTAGTCCAGATCGTAGCGGCGGGCGAGGGTGCGGCCATTGCCGTAGGTCCAGCTGGCAGCCGGGCCGAACGGGTAGTAGCTGGCGTTGCCCAGCAGCACCTGCCGGCTGCCGCCGGCAGGGGTCACGCCGACCTCGGTAGTCTGGCCTTGCGTGTTGCGCACGTAATCGACCACCGCGCCATCTGGATAGGTCATGCGGCGCAGCTGGCCGCCGACGGTGTAGTCGTAACGCAGCGCCAGCGCGGTGCCGTTGCTGGTCTGTACCTTGCGCACCAAGTCGCCGAAGCGGTTGTAGCAGTACTGGGTGATGGCGCCGCCGTCCTGCATCTTGGTCAGGCGGCCGATGGAGAAGGTCTCACCGCTCGTGCAGGCCGTCTGCGTCACGTCGTAGGTGTAGGTGACGTTGAGGCTGGTGGTGGGGTAGGTGACCTTGGTCAGGCGATTGAGCGCGTCATAGCTGTAGGCGGTGGTGTTGCCGCGCGCGTCGGTCTGGGTGGCGCGGTTGCCGGCGCTGTCGTAGGTGTAGCGGGTGACGCCAGTGTCCGGGCTGGTGAGCTTCACCAGATCGCCGAAGCCGTTGTAGTCGTAGGTGGTGTCCAGACCCTTGGGGTCGGTGACCTTGGTCAGGTTGTCGAGTGCGTCGTATTCGAACTTGGTGTCGGCCTTGATGCCGGCGACATCCTGCAGCGTGCGCGAGAGGCGATTGAGCGGGTCGTACTCGCTCTGCGTCGCGGTTGCCAGCGCATCGGTCACTTTGGTGGCGTTGCCGTTGGCGTCGTACGCGAAGTCGGTGGGGTCGCTGGCGGCGGTGGCCTGGGTCTTGAGCTGGCCGAGCTGGTTGTACACGCGCGAGAGCGTGCGCTTCAACGTGCCGGCCGCGTCCCTGGTGTCTTCCTTGACGCGATTGCCGGCGTTGTCCAGCGTGTAGTGGACGGTGTTGCCCGTGTTGTCGGTGATATCGGTCAGCCGATGCGCCGCATCGTAGGTGAAGGCAGTGAAGGCGCCATCGGGCTGGGTGACCTGCCTGACCAGGCCGGTGGGCCAATAATCGATGCGGGTGATGCGGTCATCGGCCTCGCTGGACGCATCGGCGCCACGCACCTTGGTGGCGGTCAGCCAACCGCGCGGGTGATAGGTGTAGTCGGTGACGATGCCGTTGGCGTCCTTGATGGACAGCGGGCGGCCTGCGCCGTCGTAGGCGAGGTATTCGGTGGTTTGGCCGAGGGCGTTGGTGACTTTCCAACGGTCGCCTTTGCGGTGCGGGCAGCTGCTGGTGGAAGAAGCGCAGCCTGCGTCATCGGTCATGTAGTAGTTGAAGCGCGTAATTCGCCATTGAATGCCATCGTAGTGCTGGGCTGTCAGTTGCAACCCCGCGCGTGGGCAACCGGAACCCGCATCAACATCTGATTGTTCACAGAAGCTGCTCATATCCTTTCTGACAGTACCGGTTTTGCCATCCGTGATAGCGGAAGTCAGGATTTGTCCACGTTGGGTGAGCGTCCATTCCTGCTTGTGATGGAGGTCGCCAGCGCCAGAATAAATCGATCTGGCGACGGGAGTGGGGAGGGTGGGATGCCAGTCGACTGCAACTTTTTTTATGGTCAGGCCGTCGCGCGATGTTGTTTCCAGGGTGCGAAGCCCGCGTGCGTTGTAATCTTCATCTATCTCCGTGCCATTGAAGTACTGCTTGACATCGGCATAGCCTAAGACATCGTAGGTTTGGCTCTTGATGCTCTGCGAGGTACCGCATGCAGGACAATTGGTAGTTGCCGACGCAAATTTGGCTCGCCCGTAGCTGACGTTCATGGCAAACGAAGAGGAAGCGCCTAGCGCGCTTGTCACCGTTGCCGAGCTCTGGTCATAGGCAATCTTTGTGTCATCCACCGGATCCGAGGCTGCGCCATGATAGCTGCGTGTTCCGCGACCTGACTGATCGTATTCCCAGGATGCGAATCGGGTGCCTTGCTCATCGACGATTCCCGTCAGGGCACTGGGAAAGTTGTTGTCTTGGTAGAGATAGGATCTGACGGAGCCATCCTGCGTCGAGGCGCTTTGCAATCGGTTCTTATCATCAAACGCATACGTCAGCCTCCCCCCATCCGGCAGCGTAATAAAATCTAGGTGCCCATATTTGTACGAAAAGGCAAGACTTCGCCCATTCGCATCAGTCGCTACTGAAACTTTCCCCTCACTGTAGCGAAAGGTTATAAAATCGCCGTCAGGGTAGTCGATTTTCTGCAAGTTGCCAGCTGCATCAAACTCTTCAATGGTCTGATCGGGAGCGTGGACATGCCAGCTCACCAGCGCCCCGTCCTCCCTAACTGCCTCGAGTACGTAGCGCACGTCGCTTTCTGCATGCCATTCGCCACTTCCCACGTCCTTGAACAAATAAGAGTTGCCACTTGGTCTTGTGAGCAGAACTGTTTTTGCGCCCGATGTTAAGTTGGCTCTGATGGACCGCATGTAAGAATGCCGCCACTCAATGCCTAGCGGAGAGCCGGCATCAAGCCCAATATTTCCGCTGGTGTAAAAGCGAGCGAATTGGAGTTTGGTTGCGGGTGCAGAGAAATCTGTATCTTTCTGTATCTTAGCGCCCGTGAAAAAATTGACCGGGTTTCCTGCAGTGCAAGATCCAGATGTTGAGGCATCACACTCGTTGTTCTTGCCTGGATCGATTGGCCGGCGAATGCATGTCATGAAGTTGCTTGGATTGGGATCAAATCCAGCTGGGCATTGCCAATGTTTTGCCAGCAATGTAGGGAAATAACCGCTGCTTGAAGGTCGGCAAGTGGAATTGTCTGTGGTGCAATTATTTGCGCTTGAAAATCCAGCCGCAATATAAGGGCGAAGTTCTGGTCCCTCCGGCCCTGTGTAGCTGATAACCACTATTGACGCAGGTTGTCCATTCCATAGTCCGTTGCCTTGTCCTCCACATTGGAGGATCCGGCAGCCAGCTCCATAATTGTCAATCTCCGGATTGAGTTCACCGGGTAGTGGTGGGATTTTGCTAACTTCGAAGTCCTGAGCGAGTACAGCAGATGCGGAAAGGCAGAGCGCCGTCATTACAATAAATCTTGATACTTGTTGCAGCGCAATTCCCGTGAATCGCTTTTGAGAAATTAACAGTGAATTATTTGATTGGGTGATACATGAATTACTGCTTCGGGCATGCATTGCTCTCTTCCTTGATGGCTAAAATAATGGCTGGGGTAAGGGGTGTATTCATGCAACTATGCCCGAAGTGTCACTTGGGCGCATTGTTTGCACTCCTGCAATGCGAAAAGTAGCGTTTTTCGCCGATGCTCGTGACATGGTTTGCAACCATGGCCGCACCATCGTTGCCTACGATCAAGCGCTAATGCTCTGAAGCGGCTACCCGATAGACAACATCCAACCTGCGCGCTTCCTGCTCCAATTGTTCCGGAGTGCGGTCATTGCTAACAATATCGTCTGCGATGGCTTCTCGCTGGTCGCGCGTTGCCTGCGCGGCGATCATCCGATTCGCCAATTCGGGTGTTGCGCCATCGCGGCGCATCAGGCGCGCGTGCTGCAAGGCGGCCGGGATATCGACGACTAGGATGCGGTCCAGCCACGGGTAGGTGGCACGTCCCCCGGCCTCGGCGAGCAGCGGGATCGCCACGATGGCGTACGGTCCCCGGGCAGCCAGTGCTGCACGACGCAGTTCGGCGCGGATGGCGGGGTGAGTGATGGCTTCGAGCGCCTTCCGTTGAACTGGATCGGCAAAGACAATTTGACGCAAGGCCTGTCGGTCCAGCATGCCATCCGGCAACAAGATGGCGCGCCCGAAGCGATGGGCGATGGCATCAAGAATGGGGCCGGGCTCCACGACCTGCCGCGCCACCACATCGGCATCAATGACCGGTATACCCAGCTTCTCGAACTCCGCGGCTAGCGCGCTCTTGCCGGAGGCGATGCCACCAGTGAGGCCGACGATGAAGTCGCTCATCGCCGTGCCCCGGTCAACGCAGGCCTGCGAAGTGCAGATAGCCGTCCACCAGATCGTTGCCCCAGAAGAACACCACCCAGCCGGCGATGGCCAGGTAGGGGCCGAACGGGATCGGGGTGGCGCGGTCGCGACCCTTGGCCACCAGCCAGATCGAGCCGAGGATGGCGCCGACCAGCGAGGAGATCAGGATGATGGGCAGGATGCCTTTCAGCCCGCACCAGGCGCCGAGCGCGGCCAGTAGCTTGAAATCGCCATGGCCCATGCCTTCCTTACCGGTGAGCTGCTTGAACAACCACCAGACCGTCCATAGCGACACATAGCCAACCGCCGCGCCCAATAGGGCGGGCTTGGCCGGCATGTAGAGGTTGTCCATCGAGCCGACCAGGCCCAGCCACATCAGCGGCAGAGTCAGCTGGTCAGGCAGCAGCTTGTGCCGTAGGTCGATGCCGGACATCGCCACCAGGAAGCAGCTCAACACGATCGCGCCGAAGCCCTGCCAGCCAAAGCCGAAGCGCCACACGCTGGCGACGCACAGGATCGAGGTGAGCAACTCGACCAATGGATATTGAATCGAGATCGGCTTGCCGCTGTAGCGCGACTTGCCGCGCAGCATGACCCAGCTCAGGACCGGAATGTTTTCCCACCACTTGAGCTTGTCGCCTGTCACCGGGTCGTGCGACGGCTCCACCACGATCCCGGGCGGCGGCGGCTCGTAGATATCCGGCAGTTCCAAAATCTCGCGCGCATCCCGCCGCCACTGCCACTCCATGCGCTTGGGCAAGCGCAGGATTACCACGTTCAGGAAGCTGCCGATCAGCAGTCCCAGTCCGGCCGCGGCAGGAAAGCCGAGGCCGGGATGCTGGTCGAGAAATGCCATTACGTCTTATCCAACCACTGCGCCGAGTTTGAAGATCGGAAGATACATGCCGATGACCATGCCGCCTACGACAACACCGATGAAGACCATAATCATGGGCTCGAGCAGACTGCTAAGTGCATCCACTGCATTATTGACCTCCTGTTCAAAGTATTCAGCAACTTTGAAGAGCATTGCATCAAGCGCGCCGGCTTCCTCACCAATCGCAGTCATTTGAATAACCATGTGTGGAAACAGGTTCACCTGTTTCATCGCCATGTTGACAGGGTATCCCACGGATACGTCGTCACGCATGCGGAGTACAGCATCTTCGTAAACGCGGTTCCCAGTGGCGCCCGCAACAATGCCTAATGCCTCTACCAGTGGGACGCCGGCTTTGAAGGTAACAGCGGTGGTACGCGCGAAACGCGCAATCGAACTGTTATGCATGATTTGACCTATGACAGGCACTCTCAATATAAGCCTATCCATAGTGTGCTGCATGCTTGGCGAACGCTTATAAGCAAAGACAAATCCGACGATGGCGCCTGCTATGACGAAGAACATAATCCACCAATAGCTCACCATGAAGCGTGAGGCTCCCACAATCATTTGAGTAAAAGCAGGTAGCTCGGCACCAAAACCTTTAAAAACCTCCTCAAATTGAGGGACGACAAAGATGAGGAGGATGGCACTGACAATCAGGGCGACTGCAATAACCATGGCTGGATAAAATAGGGCCTTTTTGATCTTGCCCTTTAGTGCTTCTATATTTTCTTTGTAAGTGGCAACCGTATCTAGCACTGTCTCCAGGACGCCTGCACCCTCACCTGCTCTTACAAGGTTTCGGTAGAGCTCGTCAAACTGAACCGGATGTCTGCTGATTGATTCGTAAAGGGAGGAGCCTCCCTCGATATCCGTTCTCACTTGACCCACCATCTTTTTCATCCGCGGGTTTTTGTGACCCTCACCGATGATCTCGAGCGAGCCTACAATCGGCACCCCCGATTTCATCATGGTCGCCATCTGGCGGCTGAAAAAAGCGATGTCTTTTGGCGTGATTTTCTTGCCTGCAGCACCGAACAGCGGCTTAGGCTTAAGCTTGACTATCGATGGATTGATACCCTGGCGGCGAAGCTCCGCCCGCAACATGTTCATGTTGCGAGCAGTCTGTTCGCCTTTCATCTTGATCCCGCGTTTGTCAGTTCCTTCCCAAAGGAACAGCTGTAGCTGTTGAACGGTGCTACGATCCGCAGTTTGCTTCTTGATGGCGTTGCGTGCGACAGACATTTCGAATTCCCCCATCGGCCATCCCCAGGCCGGAGCTAGCAGCATGATAGCGCGTTTGAGCAGACCGGGCATTTGGTCATGAAGGAGAAGTGTGGGCCTCAGGATGTGCATCAAATGGGGCTGAAAGTGACAGGGAGCGTCACTTTGCATGGGGGGTCGCAATTATGGAAATTCACGCTTCCAATCCCCAGAACGTCTGCAATCATTGCTCTCAGGGATACATCTGGGGTTGGTGCGAAGTTGGCACGTAACCTGCTTGATCCCACTTGCACGACCACCGCGGACCGGTTCCAACACACCTACGTCCGCCTCGATTACCACAACCTCTTGGGGATGCATCTATGAAGAAGCAAAACGGCTTTACCCTTATCGAACTGATGATCGTTGTCGCGATCATCGCAATCCTTGCCGCCATCGCGTTGCCGGCCTACCAGGACTACACCGTTCGCGGCCGCGTCTCTGAAGCGATGGTTGCCGCGTCTGCCGCCAAGACGGTGGTGGCCGAAAATGCCGCCAACGGCTCTGCCCTGAATAGCGGGTGGACCGCTCCTACGGCGACCAATAATGTTGCCAGCGTAGCCGTTGCTGCCGCTACGGGCAATATTACTGTGACCACTACCGATAAGGCCGGCGGCGGCACGATCATTTTTGCTCCCACCGCTAACGGCGCTGCGCTGACTTCCGGCACCGTTCCTACCGATCGCATTTCGTGGGATTGCAAGGGTGGCACCTTGGTTGCCAAGTACCGTCCGGCTGAATGCCGTACCTAATCTGCTGATTTGTATCGCAGCTACAGCTAAGCTATTTGCCAAGCCCGCAGATGCGGGCTTGGTTTTTTGTCTTTCTGTTGGCGAAAAGATAGGAAGTAGTAAAGTACTGTTACTCTAAATTGGGAAGATTGGGATGAGTGCAGTCGCGGCGAACTTAGTGGGAATTACAGGCATTGCACGTCGTTTGGTGCAGGATGGAGCACTGGATGAGGCAAGTGCCCGTACCGCAATGGACCAAGCCGCGGCGGCGAAGGTTCCGCTTCCCCAATGGTTCTCCGAGAAAAAGCTGGTTTCAGCGTCTCAATTGGCCGCTGCCAACGCAGTCGAGTTCGGCATGCCGCTGCTCGATGTTTCTGCATTCGACGCCAGCCAGAACGCAGTAAAGCTCGTCAGTGAGGAGCTGCTCCAGAAGCACCAGGTGCTGCCGCTGTTCAAGCGCGGCAACCGGTTGTTCGTGGGGGTGAGCAATCCGACCCAGACCCGGGCGCTGGACGACATCAAGTTCCATACGAACTTGGTGGTCGAGGCCATTCTTGTCGACGAGGATCAGATCCGCCGGACGCTCGAACAGTGGCAGGCCAGCAACGCGTCGTTGGGTTCGTCGCTTGGCAACGACGACGAGGAAATGGGGGATCTGGACGTCTCGGCCGGCGACGAGGACATGGGCGCCGGCGGGGATTCCGGGGTCGATGCCAAGGGCGACGACACGCCGGTGGTGAAGTTCGTCAACAAGGTGCTGGTGGATGCGATCCGGCGGGGAGCCTCGGACATCCATTTCGAGCCGTATGAAGACGACTACCGGGTGCGCTTGCGCATCGATGGCCTGTTGAAGAACGTGGCCAAGGCGCCGGTGAAGCTGAACCAGCGCATCGCAGCGCGGTTGAAGGTGATGTCGCAGCTGGATATCGCCGAGAAGCGGGTGCCGCAGGACGGGCGCATCAAGCTCAACCTGTCCAAGACCAAGCAGATCGACTTCCGTGTCAGCACCTTGCCGACCCTGTTCGGAGAGAAGGTGGTGCTGCGTATCCTGGACGGCAGCGCGGCCAAGCTGGGCATCGACAAGCTGGGCTACGAGCCGGACCAGCAGAAGCTGTTCCTGGAAGCGATCCACAAGCCCTATGGCATGGTGCTGGTGACCGGGCCGACCGGCTCGGGCAAGACGGTGTCGTTGTACACGGCGCTGGGCATCCTCAACGACGAGACACGCAATATCTCCACCGCGGAGGACCCGGTCGAAATCCGCCTGCCTGGCGTCAATCAGGTACAGCAGAACAACAAGCGTGGCATGACCTTTGCAGCAGCGCTGCGCTCGTTCCTGCGTCAGGACCCGGACATCATCATGGTCGGCGAAATCCGTGACCTGGAGACGGCCGAGATTGCGATCAAGGCGGCGCAGACCGGTCACATGGTGTTGTCGACGTTGCACACCAACGATGCGCCGCAGACCATCGCACGCTTGATGAACATGGGCATCGCGCCCTACAACATTACCTCGTCGGTGACCTTGGTGATCGCGCAACGTCTGGCGCGGCGGTTGTGCAACAACTGCAAGCGCAAGTCGACGCTGCCTGACAACGCCTTGCTGGCCGAAGGATTCACCCCCGCACAGCTTGCTGCCGGGATCGAGCTGTATGAGGCGGTCGGTTGCGACGAGTGCACCGAAGGCTACAAGGGGCGTACCGGTATCTACCAGGTCATGCCGATGACCGACGAGATCGGCGCGATCGTGCTGGAGGGCGGCAATGCGATGCAGATTGCCGAGGCCGCGCAGGCGATCGGTATCCGCGATTTGCGGCAGTCGGCCTTGATGAAGGCTGCGCAGGGGGTGACCAGCCTGGCCGAGATCAATCGGGTGACCAAGGACTAAGGGCTGGGAATCGGGATTGGGGAATCGAAAAGCCTGGGAACTCTACGTCCCAGGCCTTTTTGTTTGGACAGCTGGGCCAAGGATTGCAGCGGGCCACCGCAAGATGATGCGTGAGCCAATCCATAGCGGCGTCTCCCGCGAGAACCATCGCAGCCGGCGACTGCGCTTTTACGATTCCCCAATCCCGATTCCCCACTCCCGATTTCCGGCTCTTCTACTCCATCCCCAGCTTCTTCAACTTGTAACGCAGCGCGCGAAACGTGATGCCCAGCTGCGCCGCAGTCTTGGTCTTGTTCCAGCGGTTTTCTTCCAGCGCCTTCTGAATCGCGGCGCGCTCCAATTGCTCGATGTAGGACGGCAGCGCGGCTGAGGCCGGGTCGATGTCCACGACGGCTTCGCGCGGTTCGGCCGCGGCACCTCCGTTAGGGACGGCCAGACGGTGGCCGCCGTGAGCGGGCAGGCGCAGGTCGGTGGCGCTGATCTGGTCGTCTTCGGCCAGGGCCAGGGCGCGTTCGAGGATGTTTTCCAGTTCGCGCACGTTGCCTGGGAAGCCGTAGTGATTCAATGCGTCGAGCGCCGACTGGGTCAGCAGCGGAATGGGGCGGCCATGGCTGTGCGCCAGGCGCGCGATGATGGCAGCGGCCAGCTGCGGCAGGTCGCCACCGCGTTCGCGCAGCGGCGGCACACGCAACTCGATTACGTTGATGCGGTAGTACAGGTCATGCCGAAAGCGGCCGTCGGAGACCAGGTCGCCCAGGTCCTTGTGGGTGGCCGAGAGGATGCGCACATCCACCAGCGATTCGCTGGATGCGCCGACCGGTCGCACCGACTTTTCCTGGATGGCGCGCAGCAGCTTGACCTGCATCTGCAACGGCAATTCGGCCACTTCGTCCAGGAACAAGGTGCCGCCGTGCGCGGCCTGGAACAGGCCGGGCTTGTCGGCATGCGCGCCGGTGAAGCTGCCCTTCTTGTGGCCGAAGAATTCGCTTTCCATCAATTCGGCGGGAATGGCGCCGCAGTTGACCGGCACGAACGGGCCGGCGGCGCGTGCGCCTTGTTCGTGGATGGTGCGTGCGACCAGTTCCTTGCCCACGCCGGATTCGCCGACGATGTAGACCGGCGCCTGGCTGCGCGCGACCTTGCCGATGGTGGCGCGCAGGCTTTCCATGGCACTGGAGTCCCCGAGCAGGCGGCTGGCCTGTTCCGGTGGCGGCGGTGGCGGAGCGGGACGGTCGCGATTGTTCAATTCCAGCGCGTGCTTGACCAGACCGCGCAGCACGCCGATGTCGACCGGCTTGCTGACGAAATCGAAGGCGCCGGCTTTCAGTGCTTCCACGGCCAGGTCCATGCTGCCGAAGGCGGTGATCATCGCCACCGGTGTCTGCGGGTAGTGTTTTGCGATTTCGGTGACCAGTTCGATGCCGTTGCCGTCCGGCAACCGCATGTCGGTCAGGCACAGATCGTAGGGGTTGTTGGCCAGCAACTCGCGCGCCTCGGCCAGGTTCGCCGCGGTGCTGATGCGCAAGCCCATGCGGCCCAGGGTGAGAACAAGCAACTCGCGGATATCACGCTCGTCATCGACAACCAGGGCGCTTTTGGGTTCGTTCATGGGACGCACGATAGCCCAGCGTGATGATGGTCGACAATTGTCGAGCAGGTCGCGGCCCACCGATTCACCTGCTGCGCGGGTGCATCACTGCGGCATTCAGCGCGTTTGCAAGGCGCCGATGCCAGTCGGCGATGTGGGGCTATCGATGGGCTGCGTTGCCAAACGCGTCTGCCTCCGAAAGCCTTGCTGGCGTAAGCCCGCACGACCCGCAGCCAGGCACAGCGTTGGTTTGCGTCTTCGCCAGTTGCAACGTTCTGCTATCGAACAAGTGCCGCGCTGCGCGATATCGCCACATCAGGCATCCCGCTCAGCCGATAGCCGAGCACTCACTTGCCGAGCAATCCGTTGGGTCCTTGCAACGAAATCCGGAAGCACGCACCGCCGCCGGGGACCGCGACATAGTCCAGTTGCGCCTGGTTGGCGCGGCAGAGTTCCTGGGCGATGTACAGCCCCAGGCCGGTGCCGTGCTCGGAGGTGGTGTAGAACGGGCGGAACAGTTGCGCCGCCACGGCCTCCGGGATGCCTGGGCCGCGGTCGATCACATCGATCACAGCCATGCGCTCGAGGCGCTCGACGTGCAGCTTGACCCGCGCCGGTTCGTCCATCACCCGGCCGTACTTGAGTGCGTTGTGCACCAGCGCGGTGAGGATCTGATGCAGGTGCTTGGGGTCGACCAACGCATGCACGGAGCTCCCCTGGATGCTGGCCTCCAGGATGTCGGTTTCCATCGACAAGGTCTGGCGATATTCGACCACGAAGCGGCGCACGAATGCGGCCAGGTCCAGGTTGTCCGGGGTGGCGCGTTCCCGGCGCGCCAGTGCGAGCACGCTTTCGACGATGCCGTTGGTGCGCTGACATTGCTGGTGGATGATCTGCAGCAGGCGGCGGTCGGCATCGCCGATGTCCGGCGATTCTTCCAGCAACTGCGAGGCGTAGCTGATGGCGGCCAGCGGGTTGCGGATCTCGTGCGCCAGGCTGGCCGAGAAGCGTCCCATGGCCGACAGGGTCAGCGACTCGGCACGGCGCGACACCACCGTGGCATCGTCCAGAAACACCAGCACCAGATCGCTGTCGGCGAGCAGGCGCACGAAGCGCGGCTGCACCTCCGGGCGGTCGGCGCCGAGTTGCAGCGGGGCTTCTTCCTGGCGCCAGCCGCTACGCCAGCGCTGCAGCCGGCGCGCCAGCTCCGGGGTGAGCGCCACCAGCGACAGGTCGGTGGACGGGGTGCGTTGGTCGCCATCGCCCAGCAAGCTCAGCGCCGCTTCGTTGGCCAACGAGATGTGGTTGTGGGTATCCACCACCAGCACGCCGGTGCGCATGCGCCGGATGATCAGCTCGTTGATCTCGTACAGATTGGCGACCTGGGCGCCGCGTTCTTCGGCCAGCATCTGGTTGCGACGGGCGCGGGCGGCGATTTGTTCGCAGATGAAGGCCACCGCGACGTAGCTGGTGGCAAACATCGCAAGCTCGGCCACCGGACGAGTGGCGCCGCCGCCTTCGAGCAGGGTCCACAGGTATTCCAGCAGGATGGCGGCGCTGGCGAGCACCGCGATGCTCATGCCGTAGCGCAGCCGCAACAGGATCGAGGCGGCCGCCACGTTGAACAGCAGCATCATCGCAATCCCGGCGCTGGCACCGGGCAGGGCGTGCGTGGCCAGGGTGGCGGCAAGGATGTCGGCCACTACCGCGCACAGCACGGTGGGGGTGAGGCGGCGTTCGCCGCGGCCCCAGAACAGCAGCGGGATCGCCATGCACAGGTAGCCGATCGCCACGCCGGCGGCCAGGCGCGGGTAGCGCGGCTCGGGGATGGCGTCGGACAAGGGGCTGAACACCAGCGCGGCGATCAGGCCGGCCACCAGCACCCGGTACAACGAGAAAAAGTACAGCTCGCGCTGCGGCGCGGACTGGAGCCGGGCGATGAGCGATGCGATGGATGCCAAGCCGATTCCCCGCTGGAGCGAGCCGCGAGTATAGGCAGGTGCGCGGCCTGCGCAGCGCTTGCGCACAGAGTCGGCCTGCGCGCAAGCGCTGCGATCGGGCGGCCAATCCCGGGCAATTTTGCGCCGCACGGCGTGGTCGGCCACAATAGGCGGCCCGTTCGCGTCCCATGACGTGCCGCCCCGGCGGTCTGCGTTGCACGCAGCGGTCGTTTCCTTTTCCCACGGTGACGCATGAATTTCCACGAATACCAGTCAAAACAGCTGCTTGCCGAGTACGGCATCCCCGTTCCGGCCGGCAAGGTCGCGGCGACCCCGGACGAAGCGGTTGAAGTCGCCAATTCCCTGGGCAATGGCCCCTGGATGGTGAAGGCGCAGATCCACGCGGGCGGCCGCGGTAAGGCTGGCGGCGTCAAGTTCTGCAAGACCACCGACGACGTGAAGGCCGCAGCCGCCAAGATGCTCGGCACCAAGATGTCCACCTACCAGACCGCCGGCGTCGAGCTGCCGATCAACCTGGTGCTGGTCACCACGGCCGGTGAGATCGTCAAGGAGCTGTACCTGTCGATCCTGGTCGACCGCGGCACCAAGACCATCACATACATCGCCTCTTCCGAAGGCGGCGTGGAGATCGAGCAGGTCGCTGCCGAGACGCCGGAGCTGATCCACGCGCTCAACGTCGATTTCGTCGAAGGCGTGCAGGGCTACCACGGCCGCGATTTCGGCTTCAAGCTCGGCCTCAACGCCAAGCAGGCCGGCCAGTTCGCCAGCATCATGGTGAACCTGTATCGCCTGTTCAACGAAAAGGACCTGGCGCTGGTTGAAATCAACCCGCTGGCGATCCTGGACGACGGCAACCTGTACGCGCTGGACGGCAAGTTCGACAGCGACGACAACGCCGCGTTCCGTCAGAAGCAGCTGGTCGCCATGCGCGACAAGACGCAGGAAGACGAGACCGAAGTGACCGCGTCGGAGCTGGACATCAACTACGTCACCATGGACGGCAACATCGGTTGCATGGTCAACGGCGCAGGCCTGGCCATGGCCACCATGGACGTGATCAAGCTCAATGGCGGTGAGCCGGCGAACTTCCTGGACGTGGGTGGCGGTGCGAACAAGCAGCGCGTCATCGAAGCGTTCAAGCTGATCCTGTCCTCGGACAAGGTCGAAGGCATCTTCGTCAACATCTTCGGCGGCATCGTCCGCTGCGACATGATCGCCGAAGGCATCATCGCCGCGGTCAAGGAAGTGGGCGTCAAGGTTCCGGTCGTGGTGCGCCTGGAAGGCACCAACGTGGAAGAAGGCAAGCAGCTGCTGCGCGATAGCGGCATGGCCATCATCCCGGCCGACAACATCAACGACGGCGCCAAGAAAGTCGTTGAAGCTGTCAAGAACGCCGCCTGATCCACGATACCGAAGGAACTATCCATGTCCGTTTTGATTAACAAGAACACCAAGGTGATCGTGCAGGGCTTTACCGGCCAGCAGGGCACCTTCCACGCCACTCAGATGGTCGAGTACGGCACCCAGGTCGTCGGCGGCGTGACGCCCGGCAAGGGCGGCACCACCCACATCAATCTGCCGGTGTTCAACACCGTGGCCGATGCGGTCCAGGCCACCGGCGCCGACGCCTCGGTGATCTACGTGCCGCCGCCGTACGCGGCCGATGCGATTCTGGAAGCGGCTGCGGCCGGCATCAAGGTCATCGTCTGCATCACCGAGGGCATCCCGGTGCTGGACATGCTGCGCGTCAAGAACGTGCTGACCCGTTCGCATCCGGACACCGTGCTGATCGGGCCGAACTGCCCCGGCGTGATTACCCCGGGCGAGTGCAAGATCGGCATCATGCCGGGCCACATCCACAAGCCGGGCAAGATCGGCATCGTGTCGCGTTCGGGCACGCTGACCTATGAAGCGGTCAAGCAGACCACCGAAGTGGGCCTGGGCCAGAGCACCTGCATCGGCATCGGTGGCGACCCGATCAACGGCCTGAACTTCGTCGACTGCTTCAAGCTGTTCAACGAAGACCCGCAGACCGAAGGCATCATCATGGTGGGTGAAATCGGTGGCGACGCCGAGGAAGCCGGTGCCGAGTACATCAAGAACCACGTCAAGAAGCCGGTTGTCGGCTTCATCGCCGGTGCCTCCGCGCCGGCCGGCAAGCGCATGGGCCATGCCGGTGCGATCGCGTCCGGTGGCAAGGGCACGGCCGAAGGCAAGTTCGCGGCGATGGAAGCCGCCGGCGTCAAGACCGTCCGCTCGCCGGGCGATCTGGGTGCGGCGATTGCGGCGCTGGTGAAGTAAGTCTTACCAGTGTGGTGTCGCAGAAAGCCGCCTTCGGGCGGCTTTCTGCGTTTACGGGGATGCCTGATGCAGATAGCAGGGATTGCGCACTGCACGACGCACGCTGGGCCGACTGTTCCGCTCCATGCCTATGTCGATGCTAAAGCCCTGAATTGCACAAGGAGCGTGTCATGCAAAGTGTGTCACAAGTGTGCTACTTTGGGTCTGCCATTCGGTCCCCCGAGGTTGCCATGTCCACGACCACCATCCGTCTGCCCGACGAACTGAAAGCGCGTGTCGCCAGGGCGGCGAAAGATGCCGGAACCACGGCGCACGGCTTTATCGTCGACGCCATCGCGGAAAAAATCGATGCATACGAGCGCCGCACAGCATTTCATGCCGAGGCGCAGCAACGCTGGGCTGCCATCCAGGAGGGCGCCAACACGCTGTCCTGGGCGGACGTACGCAAGTACATGCAGCAACTTGCCGACGGAGACGACCCCGCGCCACCGGTGGCCAGCGCCGTCGAGCGCTGACAGGTGACCAGGATCGTGCTTGCCGCGCGCGTTGCCGACGATGCACGCCGTCTGGTCGCCTATCTGCTGGAACACGATGCAGCCAATGTGCAGCGAAAACTCGCAGGTGTCTTCCAGGCCATCGATGCATTGGCGGACAATCCACTGATAGGGCGCGCGGTGCAGGGCGGATTCCGCGAACTGGTCATCGGTCGCGATGCCAGCGGCTATCTTGCGCTCTATCGTTACGCACCGTTGGACGACACCGTGTACGTGCTGGCGATCCGTTCGCAGCGCGAAGCGGGTTACCTTGAAAGCCTGTTTTGATGGAGTCAGCAGTGACAGCACACACCCTCCGCATCGCCATGGCCCAGTTCGACTTCCCGGTCGGCGGCGTGACGCAGAATACCGATCGCATCATCGAGTACATCGCAGCGGCGCGCGACGAGTTCGAGGCCGACATCGTGCTGTTCCCCGAATTGGCGATCAGCGGGTATCCGCCGGAAGACCTGCTGTTACGACCGGGATTCCTCGCTCATTGCGAACAGGCGCTGGCGCGGATTGCGGCGGCCACGCGCGGCATCGTGGCAGTGGTCGGCTGGCCGCAAAGCGCCGGCAGCGTGGTCTACAACGCCGCCAGCGTGTTGCGCGACGGGCGGATCGAAGCCACCTACCGCAAGCGCGAATTGCCCAACTATGCGGTGTTCGACGAGCGTCGTTATTTCGACGTGGATCCGGATGGCGAGAGCTGCGTGGTCACGGTCAAGGGCGTGCAGGTGGGCGTGGTGATCTGCGAAGACCTCTGGTTCGCCGAGCCCTTGGCCAACACGGTACGGGCGGGCGCGGAGTTGGTGCTGGTGCCCAATGCCTCGCCGTACGAGCGTGGCAAGCATGCCCAACGCGATGCATTGCTGGCCGAACGCACCCGCGAGAGCGGGGCAGCGATTGCCTATCTCAACGTCGTGGGCGGGCAGGATGCACTGGTGTTCGATGGCGCCTCGGTGGTGGCCGATGGCGACGGCACCGTGCATCCCGCCGCTGCAGCCTTCGTGGACCAGTGGCTGGTGGTGGACTATGCGGCCGGCGAGCGCAGCTTCACTCCGGTGGTGTGGGTGGATGACGGCGACGAAAGCATGGATGCGCTGGCCTGGCGTGCGGTGGTGCGCGGGCTGCAGGACTATTGCCGCAAGAACGGCTTCAGCAAGGTCTGGCTTGGCTTGTCCGGCGGCATCGACTCGGCACTGGTGTTGGCGATGGCGGTGGATGCGCTGGGCGGCGACAACGTGACCGCCGTGCGCCTGCCGTCGCGCTACACCGCCACCCTGTCCAACGACCTGGCCGACGAGCAATGCCGCGCGCTGGGGGTGAAGCTGGAGACCATCGCGATCGAACCGGCTTTCGAAGGCCTGCTCGGCGCGCTGGGGCCGATGTTCGAAGGCACCCAGCCGGACATCACCGAAGAAAACCTGCAGTCGCGCAGCCGTGGCGTGATCCTGATGGCGCTGTCGAACAAGTTCGGCGGGCTGGTGCTGACCACCGGTAACAAGAGCGAATACGCAGTGGGTTACGCCACCATCTATGGCGACATGTGCGGTGGCTATGCGCCGCTCAAGGACCTTTACAAGACGGAGGTGTTCGGCCTGGCGAAATGGCGCAACACCGTCGGCGGCGCGCCGGTGATTCCGCCGGCGGTGATCTCGCGCCCGCCGTCGGCCGAGTTGCGCGCCAACCAGACCGACCAGGATTCGCTGCCGCCGTACGATGTGCTCGACGGCATCCTGTATCGCTACGTCGACCAGGAGCAGTCGCGCGACGACATCGTTGCGGCTGGCTACGCGGCCGATACCGTCGAGCATGTGCTGCGCCTGGTGCGGCTCAACGAGTGGAAGCGCCATCAGTCCGCGCCCGGGCCCAAGGTATCGCGGCGTGCATTCGGTCGCGAACGGCGCTATCCGATCACCAACGGGTATCGCGGGCAGTAATCCGGACGGCTAGTCTGGTCACTCGGCTGACGCAGTGGCTGCCGCTGCGCTGGCTGGCGGCTGGGCGAACCGCGTGAGCAGATCCAGGGGCGGTTTTGGTCGGGCCAGGTCGTACATCAGGCCAAAGTGGCCTTCAGGCCCCTGGATGGTGGCCTGGTCCAGTAATTCGTAGACATTCACCTCGGCCACCACGTCGGCGTAGTTGTCACGCACGTTGCGCAACAGCTGCGCCAGGCTGTCGTAACAGCCCCGATCACCTGCGGTGCCGCCAGTGGTGCTGCCTGTATAGATCTCCGCACAGTTCAGCTCGTTGAAGAACACCGGGGTGTTGTAGGTACGCGCGGCAGTGCGCAGCTGGCCCAGATACAGGTCCGTCCAATAGCCGGCATCCTGGTAGAACGCGTAGTAGTGGAAGCTGATGTGGTCGAAGTTGAAGCCGGCCGCCTTGGCTTTTGCCAAAAACCACAGCGAGCCGTTGCGATCGCCCGGGCAACGCGCGTTGGCGCTGCGATCGTCGCTATTGCAGGCGGTGATGTTGATGGTGAAGCGCAAACCTGCGCCCAGTTCGTCGGAAGCCTGGCGCATGCCCAGATACATCGTGGTCATTGCGGCGATGCGGGTATCGGCTTCGGCGCGGACCAGATCCTGTTCGTTGCCGATTTCCCAGACCTTGATGTCTGCGGCATAGCGGCGTGCCAGCTGGTAGCCGATCTCGCGCGACATCGGGTAGACCATCGGGCGCAGGGTGATGCCGTACTTGCGCGCCAAGGGGACGAGCGCATCCAGCGTGGCGTAATCGCGCGGATCGATATCGAACCGGTAGCTGCGCAGGTTGCGCGCTGCCAGCAGTTTGAAGCGTGCCTCGGCCTGGGTCATGGCGTAGCCGGGACGGCTGTCGTGCGCGTTGACGCCGTAGACGATGGGGGCCGCGGTGGCGCTGGCGGTCAGGGCCGCCAGCGAGAGCATGAGCAGCAACGCGATGGTGGCACGAGACATGCGGCTTCCTTGGCTGGCGCTCGAAGGAGTCGGAGCTGGTTCGGGATGAGTATAGACAGCAGACCCAAGGGCATTGGGTGACCTGGTGCCGGTTCCAGAATGCGCGCACCGGCTCCGGCCATGCGTCTGCGCGTGGGAACCAATTGCTCGCGTGGGCGCATCAGCGGCGGCAATCGCCGCCGTATCGTCGTCGGTCCGGCACTTTCGTGCTGCCGTCATCGTCGCGGCAACAAAAAAGAGGCCTTTCGGCCTCTTTTCGTCGTGCGCTGCGCCTGATATCTCAGTCGCGATTCATCTGCGAATTGCTCTGCCCGGTCGCGGCGGATTTTTCGCCGGCAAACGGGTTGAGCTTGCGGATGGCCCACGGGTATTTCGGCCAGTTGCCGGTCAGCCACGGATGCTGCGGGTCGTTGAGCTCCAGCACGCGGCGTGCGTCGGCTGCCAAGGTCTTGTTGCCCAGGTGCGTGTAGGCCTCGGCCAGTACCGCGACCGCGTCGTACTGGAAGGCGCTCTGCGGATAGGTTTCGAGCAGGTAGTTGGCACGACCGGCGGCCGACACCCAGGCATCGCGGCGCAGGTAGTACAGCGCGTTGTCCAATTCGTGCTGGGCGAAGATGTCGCGCAGCTCGATCATGCGCTTGCGTGCGTCGGCGGCGTAACGGCTGTTCGGGTAGCGATCGGTGACGGTATTGAAATCGTTGTAAGCCTGCTGCGGCGAAGACAGGTCGCGGCGGCTCGGGTCCAGCGACCACACGCGGCGCAGGAACACCGTGTCGCGGTTGCTGTTGGCCAGGCCGCGCAGGTAGTACAGATACGAGATGTTGCGGTGGGTCGGGTAGGTCCGGATGAAGCGGTCGACGCTGGAGACCGCGTCGTCGTGCTTGCCGGCCTTGTACTGGGCGTAGGCGGTTTCGATCATCGCCTGCTCGGTGTACGGGCCATACGGGTACTGGGCGATCAGGCGCTTGTAGCTGGCTTCTGCGCCGGCCCAGTTGCCTTTCTCCATCAGGTTATGGCCCTTGCCGTAGAGCTGCTCGACCGGCATGCCCTCGTCGGGATTCTTGTCCTTGGCGCCGCGGTGGCAGCCGGTGACGACGAACGCCATGACCAGCATGAGGGCAATCAGGCGCGCAGGCGCGGAAAACGTGGACCGTCGGATCATGGGTCTGGGCAGGACGCATCAGGAAAACGAGAGCGCGATGATAGCCTAGTGGCCTGTCCGGCGACTGACTCCCGCCGCCCGGACCCCTAAATTCCCGCTTTTTGCCCGAGTGCCCGTGTCCATGTCCGACCCATCTGCCGAACCCCTCGACCCGTCCATCCGCCAGGCGATCGTGCCCGACAATGCCGCCGGACGCCGTTTCGACGCAGTGCTGGCCGAGCTGTTCCCGGAGTTTTCGCGCTCGCGGCTGTCGGAATGGATCAAGTCCGGCGACGCGCTGCTGGACGGTGAAATGGCGCGCCCGCGCGATACCTTGCGCGGCGGCGAGAGCGTGCAGCTGCAGGTGGTGCTGGAAACCCAGACCCACGCCGCGCCGCAGGACATTCCGCTGAGCGTGCTGTACGAAGACGAGCAGGTGCTGGTGATCGACAAGCCGGCCGGCCTGGTGGTGCATCCGGGCGCCGGCAATCCGGACCAGACCCTGGTCAATGCGCTGCTGTTCCGCGACCCGGCGCTGGCCTCGGTGCCGCGCGCCGGGGTGGTGCATCGCCTGGACAAGGACACCAGCGGCGTGATGGTGGTGGCGCGCACCGTGCAGGCGCAGACCGCGCTGGTGGAGCAGCTGTCCGCGCGCGAGGTGCATCGCCAGTATCTGGCCGTGGTGGTGGGCGCGCTGGTCTCCGGCGGCACCGTCAACGCCCCGATCGATCGCCACCCGCGCGACCGCCTGAAGATGGCGGTGCGCGACGACGGCCGCGATGCGGTCACCCATTACCGCCTGCGCGAGCGTTTCCGTGCGCACACCGCGCTGGAGTGCCGGCTCGAAACCGGGCGTACCCACCAGATTCGCGTGCACATGGCGCACCTGAAGTCGCCGATCGTCGGCGACCCGCTGTACGGCGGCGCGCTCAAGCTGCCCAAGGGCGCTACCGACGAGCTGGTGCACGAACTGCGCAGCTTCAAGCGCCAGGCGCTGCACGCCGAAACCCTGGAATTCCTGCATCCGGTCAGCGGCGAGCCGGTCCGCGCCAGTGCGCCGGTGCCGGCCGATCTGCAGCGCCTGATGACCGTGCTGCGCGAAGACAGCGCACGCGCCGCCGAGCTGGCACGCCGCTGAGATGCCCATGGCTGCGCCCTTCACCCTGCCAGCCGACTGGCCGGCGCCACCGCGCATCCGTGCGCTCACCACGCTGCGTCACGGTCTGGGCGGCTCGCTGCCGCCGTTCGACACGCTCAACCTTGGCAACCGCAACAGCGCCGAAGGCGATGTGCCCGAGCAGGTGGAGCGCAACCGGACACTGCTGGCCGCGGCGCTGCAACTGCCGAGCACGCCGCATTGGTTGCGGCAGGTACACGGCGTGGATGTGGTACGGGTGGATGCACCGCCCGCTGCACCCGATTCCACCGACCACGCGGCGGATCAGCCGCCAGGTGCGCAGGAACCGGTTGCCGATGCTGCGGTGACCTCGGCGCCTGGCGTGGTACTGGCAATCCTCACGGCCGATTGCCTGCCGGTCGTGTTCGCTGCCGTCGATGGCAGCGAGGTCGCTGCTGCGCATGCCGGTTGGCGCGGGCTGGCCGACGGCGTGCTGGAGCGCAGCGTGGCAGCGATGCGGACGCCACCGCAGCAACTGGTGGCCTGGCTGGGTCCTGCCGCGGGGCCCCAGGTGTATGAGATCGGCGAGGACGTGTTCGGCGCCTTCGTTGCGCACGATGCACAGGCGCAACAGGCGTTTGTCGCCACGCGCCCGGGGCACTGGCGGGTGGATCTGTATGCGCTGGCACGTCAGCGGCTGCAGCGGGCCGGTGTGCCGGCCGCTGCGGTGTATGGCGGCGGGTTGTGCACCATTTCCGATCCGCAGCGCTTTTTCTCGCATCGCCGCGATCGCCGCAGCGGACGCATGGCCACGCTGGCATGGATCGCGCCCTGAGCGTGCCGCTGTTCGCACAGGTGCTGGGGCAGGACGCGTTCGCGCAACTGCCTGCGCCGGTGCGCGCGCTGCATTCGGTGCAGCAGCGGCAGACCTTCGCCGGCCGGGCCAGGATTCAACGCGGCACGCATGCGCTGGTTCCGTTGCTGGCGCTGCTGAGCCGCTTGCCGCGCAGTGGCGAGGTGGCGGTGGAAGTGGATTTTCTGGCCGACGCGCGCGGCGAGCGCTGGCATCGGCGCTTTGATGGCATGCCGATGCATTCGCGGCTATGGCGTCATGGCGCCAGCTTGCGCGAACACCTGGGCGCGGTGCGCTTTGAATTTTCGCTGCAGGCCGATGCGCAATCGTTGTATTGGCAGGCCACCGGCGTGTGGGCGTTCGGGATGATTCGGTTACCTGCCCGCTGGTTCCGGCAGGTGCGCTGCCGCGAGCATGCCGACGGCGGCCGTTATGCGTTTCTGGTGGACGTGCAGTTGCCGCTGGTAGGACCGTTCATTCGTTATGAGGGCTGGCTTGAACCGCGCTGATCAATCGCCTGTTGCGCCACCCGCGGCGCGGGCCACCATCGTCTTCGATGGCGTGTGCCTGCTCTGCAATGGCTGGGTCAAATTCCTGCTGCGCCACGATCGGCGTGGGCGCTATCGCTTTGCTGCCATGCAGGGGCAAGCCGGGCGCGCACTGTTGCAGCAGCACGGTCTGGATCCGGACGACCCTTTGTCGTTTCTACTGGTGGACGCCACCGGTGCCTGGACCGATAGCGACGCGATCGTGCGCGTGCTTGCGGGATTGGGCGGGCTCTGGCGGCTGAGTGGGGTGCTGCGCCTGATCCCGCGTCGCGTGCGCGATCTCGGCTACCGGCTGATCGCACGCAATCGTTATCGCTGGTTCGGCCGCAGCGATCACTGCATGTTGCCCACGCCCGAGCAGCACGCGCGGTTTCTGGACTGAGGCAGTTCACCCCGGCATCGGGGCGCTGGCCTGAGGCGCGCTGCATCGCATTGCGATGCAATTCACTGCGAACCTACGCCGGGACGAGGCGATGCGGCGCATCGCTCGGCTGGCCTCAGCAGCGCAGCTGTTGATGGATGGCATTTCCGCAGAAACCCGATCGCGCCCGGGTGCGCTCCTACGAATCGCTGCGCATGCCGGGCTTATGCCGCGTTGTGGAAGCTGGCGCGCGCGACGTGGGAAGCGCCGGGACGGGTGTCGGATTGCAGGCGGAAGATCGAGACCGCATCGGCCAGTTCCACGGCCTGTTCTTCCAGGCTGCGCGCAGCGGCGGTGGCTTCTTCCACCAGCGCAGCGTTGCGTTGGGTCACCTCGTCCAACTGCGCGACCGTGCGGTTGACCTGCTCGATGCCGCTGGACTGCTCGGCGCTGGCCGAGGTGATCTCGCTCATGATGTCGGTGACGTGTTTGACCGAGCCGACGATCTCGCGCATGGTCGCGCCGGCGCGGTGCACCAGGCCCGAACCCAGTTCCACCTTGTCGGTGGAGTCGGCGATAAGCGTCTTGATTTCCTTGGCCGCATCGGCCGAGCGCCGTGCCAATGCACGCACTTCCGAGGCAACCACCGCAAAACCGCGGCCCTGTTCGCCGGCACGCGCGGCTTCCACTGCGGCGTTGAGCGCCAGGATGTTGGTCTGGAACGCGATGCCGTCGATCACACCGATGATCTCGCCGATCTTGCGCGAGGCGGTGCTGATCTGGCCCATGGTGGCGACCACCTCGTCCATCACCTGGCCGCCGCTCTGCGCCACGTCGCCGGTGCCGACGACCAGGCGATTGGCCTGCAGCGCGCTCTCGGCGTTTTGCTTCACGGTGGAGGTGAGTTCTTCCATCGAGCTGGCGGTTTCTTCCAGGTTGGCCGCCTGTTGCTCGGTGCGCTCGGAAAGATCCATGTTGCCGGCGGCAATTTCCACTGCGGCCTGGCGGATGGTGTCCGATGCGGCCTGGATGCCGCCGATGATCTCGGTGAGGCGGGTGACGGTCTGGTTGGTGTCATCGCGCAAGCGCGCGAAGATACCGTGCGCATCGCCGTCCACACGCTGGGTCAGGTCGCCTTCGGCCAGCGCGCCGATCACGCGCGCCAATGCGGCCAGATGGGTTTCCACCGAGTCGTAGATGCGGTTGATGCCTTGCGCCAGGGTCAGCAGCCCACCGTCCATGCCATCGATCTGCATGCGACGGCTGAAATCGCCGGCCGAGGCGGCGTCGATGATCTGGATCAGTGCCTGCTCGGCGTTGACCTGCGCGGTGACGTCCATCCACTGCGCGATGGTGCCGAGCTTGGTGCCGTCGGCGGCGATGATCGGGCTGTACACGAAGTCGATCTGGCGGCCGAAGAATGGCGCACGCACGGCCTTGGAGGCATTCAACGCGCGCATGCGGTCGATCGCGGCCTGGCTGTCGGGATAGATGTCGCCGATGCTGCCGCCGACGAAGCCTTCGGCATGGAAGCTGGGACGGAAGCTCTGCACATCCGGCTCGATCAGCTTGAGCATGGCGAGCAGTTTGCGGTTGGCAAACAGCACCTGGCCATCGTCGTCGGCGATGCGGATCATGGTGTCCAGATCGTCCAGCGCCTTGATCACGAACTGGCCATGGCGCAGGCCTTGCTCCATCACATCGATGCGGATGGCAAGCTTGTCCTGGGCATCCTGCAGCGCGTACAGCAACGGTGCGAGGTCGCCGGAGGCGTTGCGCAGGTCCAGACGCTGGGTGCGTCCTTCGCCGATCGCCACCACCGCACGCATTGCCTGTTGCAACTGCGTGTCGTGACGCCGGCGCGACCACCACCAGAGCCCGGCGCTCGCCGCGCCCAACACCAGCAGGGCGGGCAGCACGCGTCCGAGCTCGCTCAGGAAGCTGCCGGGTACCAGCGTGGCGGCATAGCAGGCCAGCAACGCCAGCAGCGCGACATGTGCAGCGGCGGGCAGCCATGCAGTCCAGGTGGCGCGCGCAACGTGCCGACCGGCGGGCGGTTGGGCAACGGGGGCGGCATCGTGTGCAAGCGACATAGGCTGAGTCCAGCTGGATGATCTGAGAAGGGGGAGCGGCATCGGCAGTCCATGGCCCGCAATGGGGGTATCGGCGGCTGAGTCCGAATCATGATGATGTGAAGGTGCCGTTCGTCGGAATGTGACAACCAAGTCCCGAAATGGCGTGATGTCCTTGATATGAAAGCGATTTCAGTTCGGCAGGGTATGCGTGCCCGTGGCAATCGATGCGCTAACACGTTGACTCAAATGTAAATTCTGCGTGAAAAATGTCCGCGCGGAGCGAATGCCCGGCATGTCAGCGAACTGCTATTGGGAGCGGGCAAATCCCATCGAAGTTGGGGCTGATTCGGTTGCCAACGGCCTGCGCGCTGGATTCGCACTTGCGCAGCATCTGACTGCCGCATGGGAGCGCCATCCTGGGAGGTTGGCCTGGGTTCGGACGTCTGAAACTCAGGTCCGACAGCAAGCACGTTGGCCGCGCGTCATACGCTGGGCCGACATCGCCGGCTTTGCCTCCACGTGCCTTCGCCGTAGCGGCAAGCGCGCACAAAAAAACCGGCCGTCTCGCGACGACCGGTTGATTGGTGCATCCGTCGGCCCTGGACCGACGGCAGGCGGCCTATGCGCCGGAGCGCAGCCAGGCGGTGATGCGCAGCGGCCAAGGCAGTGCAGACTGCATGCGCTCATGCGCATCGGCGTACCGCCTGGCCGCGTGGTGCTTGGAGCGCTGCCGTTACTTGGCAGGCGCGGCCTGCGCATCGTCCGGCAGGGCCCAGGCAATGACGCTGTCGCCCGACTTGGTTTCCATGCGGTCGTGTCCACCGACGGCGGCCACGATGTATTGCTTGCCGTTGATGGTGTAGCTCATCGGCGCTGCCTGCGGGCCGGCGGGGACGCGGGTCTCCCAGACCTGCTTGCCGGTGCGGGTGTCGAAGCCGCGCATGAAGTCGTCCAGGGTCGCGCCGATGAAGGTCACCCCGCCAGCGGTGGCCAGCGAGCCGCTGTTGTTGGGGGTGCCGATCTCGAACTTGGTCTTGGACGGGATGCCCATCGGCCCCTGGTCGTAACCGGTGCCCAGCGGACGGCGCCAGATCACCTGCTGCGTGCGCAGGTCCACGCCGGCGATGTAGCCCCACGGCGGGGCCACGCACGGGGTGTTGAGCGGCGACATCCACGGCTCCTTGCGGGCGCCGTAGGCCAGGCCCTTCTGCGCCATGTAGCCGGGCGTCTTGCTCTTGCCGTCGAACACCGACACCACGCCCAGCTCATTCATTTTTTCGCGGGTATACACCTGCAGGGTGTACGGCAGGCGATTGCTGTTCATCACCATGATGCCGCGCTGCAGGTCCACCGAAACACCGCCCCAGTTGATGCCGCCATGGTTGCCGGTGAAGGCCAGCGACCCCTGCAGGGTGGGCGGGGTGAACATGCCTTCATAGCGCAGTTGCTTGAACTGGATACGGCAGACCAACTGGTCGAACGGGGTCATGCCCCAGGCATCGGATTCGATGATTTTTTCGAACTCGCGGCTCGGCGCGCCCACGGTGTTGGGCATGCCCGGCGAGATCGGTTGCGTGGCAGCGGTCCAGTCGCCGTGGTCGGTTCCCTGCGGTACCGGGATCTGCTTGACCGGCATGATCGGCTCGCCGGTGGCGCGGTCCAGCACGAACACCTGGCCGGACTTGGTGGCCTGGATCACCGCAGCACGCGTACCGCCGCCAGCGACCGGCCAATCGACCAGGTTCGGCTGCGGGCCGATGTCGTAATCCCACAGGTCGTGGTTGACGGTACGGAAATGCCAGCGTTCCTTGCCAGTAGCGGCATCCACCGCAACCAGCGAGGCGGTGTATTCCTCGTCCTGCGGAGTGCGGCCCTTGCCGAAGAAATCGCCGGACGCATTGCCGGTGGGCAGATAGACCAGGCCCAGCTCGTCGTCGGCGGCCATCAGCGACCACACGTTCGGGGTTGAGCGCGTGTAGGTCTGGCCGGCCGGCGGCTCGGCGGTGATCGCCGGGTTACCCAGGTCCCAGGCCCAGCGCAGCTGGCCGGTGAGCGCATCGAAGCCGCGCACCACGCCGGACGGCGCATCGCCTTCCTGGCCATCGCGGACCTGGCCGGTCGGCTGGATCACCACGCCGCGCATCACCACCGGCGGCGAGGTCGGGCCGACGAAACCCGGCTTGGTGTTGCCGGTGCCCGCATTCAGATCGACATAGCCGTTGCTGCCGAAGCTGGTGCACAGCTTGCCGGTCTGCGCGTCCAGCGCGCCAAGGCGGCCATCGACCATCGGCCAGAAGATCCGGGTCGGGCACTCGGCGGTGCCTTCGGGCGCCTGGTAATACGACACGCCACGGCAGGTGGTGGCAGCCACGCCCGCCATCGCCTTCGGGTTGGTCTGCGGATCGAAGCGCCAGCGCTCCTTGCCGTTGGCTGCTTCCACCGCGATCACCTTCTGGGTGGGGGTGCAGATGTAGAGCAGGTCGCCGACCTTGAGCGGGGTGTTCTGGAAGGCGTAGCCCAGCTTGGAGTCCTTGGGCTTCAGGTCGCCGGTGTGGAACTCCCACGCAACCTTGAGATTCTTCACGTTGTCCGGAGTGATCTGCGCGCCGGGGGTGTAGTGGTTGGACAGATTGGAGCCCGCATAGGAGGTCCAGTTGCTGGCGTCGTGATTGGCCGCGACGTTGCCGTCGGGGCTGGGCACGGTGCCGCGGCTGAAGGCCGTGGCGCTGTCGGCCGGCAATTTGGAGGCATCGGCCAGCTCGACATTGCGCGGCATCAGCAGCGGCCACAGGATCAGCGCCGCACCCAGGATTGGCAGCACGCCAGTCACCAGCGCATAGCCCAGGCCGGACACCGGCTGCATGCGACGACGCGCCACACCCCAGAACGGCAGCAAAACCAGCCCCAGGACCGACATCATGGCCAGACGCGGCACCAAGCCCCAGCCATCCAGGCCCACTTCCCACAGCGCCCAGGCGATGGTGCCGGCCAGCGTGGCGCCAAACAGCCACAGCCCGGCGCGCTTGCCCAGCGCGAGCAGGACGCCCGCCAGGAACAGGGCAATACCCGCGATCAGGTAATACCAGGAGCCGCCGACGGCCACCAGGCGGCCGCCTTGATAGGCAAGCACCGCGCCGAGCACGGCGATCACCACGGCATAGGCCACCAGCAACCAGGTGCCTAGCCCACGTTTTGAGGATTGATCAGTCATTTTGAGATGTCAGGAAGGACTCGGGCACCAGCGAGCGGTGGCGAGTCGTGGAGGGAGAGCGATCGCAGGCGCCATCACGCGGCCCGGATCCAGAGACGAACGTTGAACGCTATGAACGCGCAGCCCCTCCCAGGGTCCTCAGCGCTAATCATGTGAATATTTTAGACCTCCACACGCCCTTTGTCCGTGACGGAATAGGAACCAGCGTTCCAACCTGCACGTTTGGCATAGCGGAAACATGCGGATGTCGAACGCTTTGCCAAGTGCGGTCCGTTGCTTGCAGAGCCGGGGTCGACATGCGCTGCTGCTCAGCGCGACCACGATGGAAGGGCAGGGCGTAGCGGCGCACGTGGCGTTGCCTGTGACTGCCGTGTCGAGTGCAGCGACAGGCTATCGAGGTCCGAGGTATTCATCCCCTTGCGAGCCGGGGCAGCGCGGTCGGGCATCGCCGCGGCTCGATGTGGCTGCATCACGCAGGAAATCCTCTGGAAACTACGGACTTCAGGCAGATTGCGCCGCACCTTCATCGGCCTTTCGGCCACTTTCTTCCTCATGAAGCAGGACAATGTCGCGGCGGAAGAAGGTTTGTCCTACACCTCAGAGAGCGCTTGCAGATAGCGCTGGCGCCAGTGGTTGATGTTGTTCTTGCGCAGGTGGTCCATCATTGCATGCCAGCGTTCGATGCGGCTTGCCAACGGCATGCTTGCCGCTGTGGCGATCGCGTCGGCCACACCGTCCAGATCGTGCGGGTTGACCAGCAGCGCTTCCTTCATTTCATCGGCTGCACCTGCAAACAGCGACAACACCAGTACGCCCGGGTCTGCCGGGTCCTGCGCGGCCACGAATTCCTTGGCAACCAGGTTCATGCCATCGCGCAGTGGCGTGACCAGACACACCGAGGCCGCGCGATAGAAGCCTGTCAGCGTGGCATGGCTGAAGTTCTGGTTGACGTAGCGCAGCGGCGTCCAGTCCGGCTCTGCATGTCCGCCATTGATGTGGCCGGCGATCTGTTCGAGCTGGCTGCGCAATTGACGGTATTCGGTGACATCGCCGCGCGAGACCGGTGCAATTTGCAGATAGGTCAGGCTGCCGGATTGATCCGGATAGCGCTCCAGGTAACGCTCGAAGCCCTGAAAGCGCTCCGGCAACCCCTTGGAATAATCCAAGCGGTCCACGCCGATGGCCAACTGTCGGCCACGCAGGCTTTCGCGCAGATCACGCACCGCCTGCTTGCCGGCAGAGGCCTTGGCCTGGTGGGCAATCAGGTCGGTATCGATCCCGATCGGGAACGAAGAGGCGGTGAAGCGGCGTCCACCCGGGCCTTCCACCAGATCGCCTTCCAGAATGCGGCCACCGCCGAACAGGCGCACATAGGCCTTGAAACGTTCGGCATCGCGCTGGGTCTGGAAGCCGACCAGGTCGTATGCGTAGAAGGTACTGAACAGGCGCGCGTGATCGGGCATGGCCTGCACCAGATCGGCCGACGGCATCGGCACGTGCAGGAAGAAACCCATCTTGCAGCCCACGCCCAGCTCGCGCAGCATCGCGCCGAGCGGAATCATGTGGTAATCGTGGATCCACAGCGTGTCGCTGTCTTTCAGCAGCGGCGCGAGTTTTTCGGCAAACAGCCGGTTGACGCGCATATAGCCTTCGCGGGTGGCGCGATCGTAATCGACCAGGTCCAGGCGGAAGTGCAGCAAGGGCCACAGCGTGCGATTGGCGAAGCCGTTGTAGTACGAATCGATGTCGCGCTTGTTGAGGTCCATGGTGACGAAGGTGATGTCGCCTTCGGTCTGCTCGTGCATGCCGCCGCTGTCGCCGCGCACGGTCTTGCCGCTCCAGCCGAACCACATGCCGCCGCGTTCCTTGAGCGCCGCCAACAGGCCAACCGCCAGGCCACCGGCACGGGTTTCGCCGGGCACCGCAACGCGGTTGGATACCACCACCAAACGACTCATGACGCCTCCTGCCAGCTCCGCGACAAGCGCATCGCTGCGATGATCAAGCCAACATGCGAATAGGTCTGAGGGAAATTGCCCCAGGCTTCGCCGTCCTCGAACGATAGATCTTCCGACAGCAAGCCCAGGTGATTGCGGCGCGAAAGGATGCGCTCGAACAATTCACGCGCCTCGTCCTTGCGCCCGATCGCAGCCAGTGCATCGATGTACCAGAAGGTGCAGATGGTGAAGCTGGTTTCCGGCTCACCGAAGTCATCCGGTGCGATGTAGCGGTATAGCGCATCGCCGTGCTTGAGCACGCGACCGACCGCCTCGACCGTGCGCACGAAGCGGCTGTCGTCATTGGCGACGATGCCGATATCGGCCAGCAACAGCAGCGATGCATCGAGCCGGTGGCCGCCGAGCGTGTCGGTGAAATGGCCGCGCTCCTCGCTCCAGGCCTCGCTCAACACGCGTTCGCGGATGCTGTCGGCACGTTCGCGCCAGTAGCTGCTGCGCTCGGGCAGCACCAGCCGGTCGGCGATCTTGGACAGGCGATCGCAGGCGGCCCAGCACATTGCCGCGGTGTAGGTATGCACTTCGGCGCGGCCGCGAAATTCCCACAGGCCGGCATCGGGCACGTTATGCAATGCATAGGCGCGCTCGCCCAGCGGTTCAAGCCGGCGGAAGGTGTCGGCATCGCCTTGATCCTTCAGACGCAGGTCGAAGAACAGCTGTGTGGACGCCAGCACCACGCTGCCGTAGACATCGTGCTGTTGCTGGATCCACGCCAGGTTGCCGCGCCGCACCGGCCCCATGCCGCGGTAGCCGGCCATGGTGTCGACTTCGTGTTCTTCCAGCTGCGATTCGAAGCCGATGCCGTACAGCGGCTGCATGGTGCCGTCGGTGGTGGCGATATTGAAGATGTAGCCGATGAACTGCTCCATCGTGCGGGTCGCGCCGAGCCGGTTGAGCGCACGCACCACGAAGGCGGCGTCGCGCAGCCAGCAATAGCGGTAGTCCCAGTTGCGCGGCGTGTTGGGCGCTTCCGGAATCGAGGTGGTCATCGCCGCGATGATCGCGCCGCTGTCTTCGTACTGGCACAACTTCAGCGTGATTGCGCTGCGAATCACCGCTTCCTGCCAGTCCAGCGGAATAGACAGGTAGCGCACCCATTCGCGCCAGTATTCTTCGGTGCGTTCCTGCGCTTCCTGCACGTAACCGGTGAGCGAGCGGGTCAGCGATTCGTCCACGCCCAGCACCAGACTCACCGGATGGCTGAGCACGAACGGCAAGCCGTCGCGTACGAAGCGCACCGGCACATCGGTGGTCAGGCGCAGGGTGAATTCCGGCAACACCCAACGGATGTGATTGCTGCCCCAGGTGGTGTCCGGCGTGCGGCCGCCCCAGTCGGCCAGCGGGCGGGCGCGCACGATGATGCGCGGGTTGCCGCTCAGTGGCCGGATCTGGCGGATGATGCTGACAGGCCGATAGAAGCGTCCGTTGTTGCGCCAGCGCGGCGCGAAGTCGATCACTTCCAGTTCGCCACCGTGGCTATCGCGCAACACCGTCCGCAGCACGGCGGTATTGGGCAGGTAGTGCTGCTCGCTGCTGGCAAAATCTTCCAGTTCCACGGCAAAGTCGCCGCCTTCGGTCTTGGGCGAAAGCAGCGTGCAAAAGGCCGGGTCGCCGTCGAATGCCGGCAGGCAACTCCACACCACACGTGCCTGCCGATCGACCAATGCACCGAAACTGCAGTTGCCGATGACGCCCAGATCCAGGTTTGGCTCGGTCATGGAGTGCAAACGATCCTGTTGAAGTGAATGAGAGAAGGTGCGCTGTGCTCAGCGGCTGCGTGCGTTGCGTTGCAACCACGCATGTACGTGGGCGGTGCCACCGACGCGAAAGCGCGCGCTGGTCTGTGCGCGATCGCCGACCAGCACGCTCCAGCCGCCGAGCCGGTTGGCGGCGTCGAAGCCGAATTCGTCAGTGAGGTCGTCGCCGACGAACACCGGGGTGCGGCCGGCGAAGGTGCCGTGCTGCATCAGCTGCTCGACCGCCAGGCCCTTGTTGCTGCCTTCGGGCACGAATTCCACCACGTGGTCGCCTGGCTGGAGGCGATAACCGGAAAGCTGTGCGATTTCCTGCTGCGCGAAGGCGAGCACCTCGGGGCCGGCCTGCGGTCGGGCGCGCCAGTGCAGCGCCACGCTGGCACCCTTGTCTTCGACCAGCACGCCTGGATGCTGGTGCGTCAGCGCGGCCGCGCGTTGATGCAGGCCGTGCAGCCACTCGGACGTGTCCTGCGGCATGGCCGCGCGTGCAGCGACATCGCTGCGCAGTTCATGCCCGTGCAGGCCGGCGGCCGGCAGCAACAAGGGGGCGAACAAGGCGTCCAGCTGAGCGAGTGGCCGGCCGCTGACCAATGCGACGGCGCCGTTGAGACGCTCGCTCAGCAGGCCGATGGCCTCGCGCACTTCGGGCAATAGCTGCACCGCCTCGGGGCGGTCGGCAAAGTCGATGAGGGTGCCGTCCACGTCCAGAAACAATGCACAGGCATCGTCCAGCAATGGCGGCGACGGTAGGGGGGAATGCGCGTCTGCCATTGCGCTAGTGTGCGCAATGGGGTGTGAGATTCAGGTTATGGAACGGCGGAGATTCGTGAGTCGGGATTGGGGATTCGCACGAAGTACGATGTTTGCCAATCCCGAATCCCGAATCAGAAGCTGTACCGCACCCGCCCATACCAATACGCGCCGTTGCTGCCGATCGGCGAGAGCACGTCGTAGGGCAGGTTGCCGAAGTAGGCGATGTCGTCGATGGAACGGTCCGAGTAGTTGTCCAGGATGTTCTGCCCGCCGATGGCCAGCGTCCATTGCGTGCCCAGGTGATATTCGGCTTCCAGGTCCAGTTGCCACTCGGCGCCGTAGGTCTGGCGCGGCACGAAGCCGCCACCGAAATCGAACACGCGCGTGGCGCTGCCGTAGCGGTTGACGCGGGTCTGCAGGTTCCAGTGCTCGTTGCTCCAGTTCGCGGCAAGCGAGGCGCGGGTGCGCGGTGCGGCGTCGGTGAGCGTGTTGCTTTCTTCCACGCCGAACAGCACGTACTCCGGGTTCAATGCGAGCAACTGGGCCGGGGTGGCGATGATGTTTTCCAACTCGGTCTTGGCGTAGCTGTAGGTGCCGGTCAGCAGCAGGTCGCCGCCGAAGGCGTACTGACGCCAGTTGGCGACCAGCTCGGCGCCGCGGGTGCGGGTATCGGCGGCGTTGAGGAAATAGCTGGCGCTCTGCACCCCGGTGACGCCGTAGTTCTGCTGCACGAAGCTGGTCAGCGCATCGCCGGTGATGTCTTCGGACAGCGCAATGCGGTCGTCGATATCGATCTGGAAAAAGTCCAGCGACACGTCGAAGTGATCGCCCAGCTTGCTGGTGAAGCCCAGGCTGTAATTGACCGACTTTTCCGGCTTCAGATCGGTGGCGCCCAGTCCGCGCGCGATGGGGTTGTTGACCGACAGCAGGCGACCCTGGGTCAAGCGGCCGGCGGCGTCGTAACCGGTGGAGGTGGCTTCATAGCCGATCTGGCTGAGCGAAGGCGCACGCACGTTGTTGGAAATGGCGCCACGCAGCGCAAAGGCCGGTGCGAACGCGTAGCGTGCGGCCAACTTGCCGGTCCATTGGCTGCCGAAATCCTGGTAATGCTCGTAGCGGCCGGCCAGGTCGGTGGAGAACTTGTCGCCGAACTGGCTGGAGACGTTGGCGTAGGCGCTGGCCACGTTGCGCGACAGGTCGGCCTCGTCCTGCGGAGTGAGCCCGCCGCCGGCCTGCGAGCCGGTGGGACGATCGGTGAACGGGCCGGCCGCGTAGCTGGCGGGGTCGCCGGCGTGGGTGCGGTATTGCTCGCGGCGGAACTCGGCGCCGGTGCCGAAGGTATGGGTGGCGCCGGCGGCGTCGAACACGCGGGTCAGGTCGAGGTTGCCCACGGTCTGCACGAAGGCGAAATCGCCGGTCTTGAAGCGTGTGGGGCTGCCGGGCCCCAGCGATGCATTGAGCGAGTTGCGTAGCCGGTAGGTGAAGTCGTTGCGGCCGTAGTTGACGCTGGCGTCGTAATCCCAGTTGCCCCATTGCCCGCGCGCACCGGCCACGAGTTGCAGGTCGCGATTCTCGCCTTCGGAGATCGGGCGGTAGCCATTGGGGTAGATCTCGCGCCAGTTGGCGCTGCCGTCCGGGTAACGGAAGTAATTGGCGCCTTCGGTATCGCGCTGGTTGTAGGTGCCGAAGGCGTAGAACTCGCCGCTGGCGCTGAATGGCACCTTGGTGTTGAGCCAGGCATTCAGGCCCTTGGTGGCGCCATCGCCGAGCACGTAATTGCGCTGGCCCCGCAGCGCCAGATTGGCCGGGGTCTGTTCTTCGAACGAGGGAATCTGGTCGAAGCCGGCGCGGTTGGTGGCCTCGCGGTTCTTCAGCTCCAGGCCGACCTTGAAGAAGCCGCCGTCGTCGCCCAGCAGCGTGCCCACTTTTGCGCTGGCATAGCTGGTCTGGCCGTCGGTGACGCGGCGGTCGATCGGTTTCACGTCGGTGTTGTAGGCGCCGAAGCTGGCTTCCAGTTCGCCGCGCTCGGGGTTGTCGTCAAGGATCACGTTGATGACGCCGGCAATCGCATCCGAGCCGTATTGCGCGCCGGCCCCGTCGCGCAGCACTTCGATGCGCTTGATCGCGTTGATCGGGATGGAATTGAAATCCACCGGCGTGGTGCCCTTGCCGATCTTGCTGTCGGTGTTGACCAGCGCCGAGGTATGGCGGCGCTTGCCGTTGACCAGCACCAGCACCTGGTCGGGCGAGAGCCCGCGCAGCTGCGCGGCGCGGATATGGTCGGCGCCGCCGGAGTTGGACTGACGCGGGAGGTTGAAGGAAGGCAGCAGCGCCTGCAGGGCGCTGCCCAACTCGCCGTTGACCACGCCGGCCTTGCGGATGTCTTCGGCGGTGAGCACGTCCACCGGCACGGTGGATTCCAGCACGGTACGGTCGCTGGCACGGGTGCCGGTGACGATCACGGTGTCCAGGGTGGTGGCACCGGCATCGGCCTGCTGGGCTTGCGCGTTGGCGCTGAGCACGGCGGCGATGGCCAGGCCAATCACCGAAAGGGTGGGGCGGGTCATGCTGTTCTCTCTCCTGCAACTGCAACGCGCCGCGCGGTCGGCATCCGGCCGGGCTGGGGCGCAAGGGGGCGGATCGTCCACATTCATCCGGATGGAAAGATATTATCGCGTTGTTCAGGGCGGCGCGAGATGGCACAGTGCGTGCGCGCCGGCATGAGCT
>NZ_JAJIUJ010000033.1 GCF_020880415.1 Xanthomonas euvesicatoria pv. euvesicatoria
CCATCGAATCGGTGGCTCAAACGCTCAAGCAAATTGAGCAGTACAGCACCCAGCTCCAGCAGTATCAGAACCAGCTCCAGAACACGATGGCCCCGGCAGCCTATATCTGGGATCAGGCGCAGTCCACCATCAATGGGCTGATGAACGCCGTCAACACGCTGGACTACTACAAGACGCAGCTCGGCAGCCTGGACAGCTACATCAGCAAGTTCCAGGACGTGAACTACTACAAGGGGTCGCCGTGCTTCTCGGCTACTGGCTGCTCGGCCGCCGAATTGGCCGCCATGAACAACGTGCGGCAGCTCGCCAGCCAGTCGCAGAAGAAGGCCAACGATGCGTTGTTCAAGGGCTTGGACAAGCAGCAATCGAACCTGACGGCCGACGCGGCGACGTTGCAGCGTCTCCAGTCGGCCGCGCAGGGTGCGACCGGCCAGATGCAGGCCATCGGCTACGCCAACCAGCTTGCCAGCCAGCAGGCCAACCAGCTCTTGCAGATTCGTGGCCTGTTGATCGCGCAGCAGAACGCGGTGGCGACCAAGATGCAGGCCGACGCCGACCTTGAGGCCCGGCAGCAGGCGGCGCACGCCACTTCGACGGAATCCCGCATCGGGAAAACGGCCAGCCCGCAAAACTGGCTCGAACTGACCCGCTGACCAGGGAGGCTGACACCATGAAACCGACGATGCTGCTTGCCGGCCTCGTGGTGGCGCTGCTGGCCGGCTGCGACAGCAAGCCGGCCACCCAGGCCATGCCCGAGGTCAATGACGCGAACTGCCAGATCGAGAAGATCAAAAAGATCGAGGACAAGGCGACGCGCGAAACTTTCGCCGGGCTGTGCTCGCGCCGGTCGCTGACCGGCGGCGGCATCGCCCCGACCGAGAAGCCGATGAACTGGCTGGAACTGGCCGACCCGAAAGACTCGAAGGGGCAGGAGGCGAAGCCATGAAAGCACTGCACAAGGCGGCGCTGATCGGCGTCGCGCTCGCGCTCTACTCCACAGCCGCGTCGGCCCAGCTCACCAACCAGGGGATGCTTGACCAGGTGGTAACGGAGTTCGCCACGCGGGCCACGGCCTGGCAGACGGTGGTGATGAATGCCGCGACGTTCTTGTTCTGGACGCTGGGCACGATCTCGCTGGTCATCACCTTCGGCTTCATGGCGCTGCGCAAGGCCGACATTGGTGAGTTCTTCGCCGAGTTCATCAGGTTCATCCTGTTCTTCGGCTTCTTCCTCTGGTTGCTGCGCAATGGGCCGAACTTTGCCAACTCGATCATCCAGTCGCTGTCCAGGATTGGCGAGCAGGCTTCCGGCATCTCCTCGATCACGCCGTCGGGCATCGTCGATGTGGGCTTCCTGATCTGGAAGCAGGCCATCAACAACCTGTCGGCCTGGTCGCCTATCGACAGCTTTGTGGGCGTGGTCTTGAGCGCCGGCATCCTGCTCCTGCTGGCCGTTATCGCCGTGAACATGTTGCTGCTGCTCGTGTCAGCCTGGCTGCTGTCCTATGCCGGCCTCTTCTTCCTCGGCTTCGGCGGATCGCGTTGGACTTCCGACATGGCGATCAACTACTACAAGACAGTGCTGGGCGTCGCGGTGCAGATCATGACGATGGTGCTGCTTGTTGGCATCGGGAATGATCTACTGTCCAGCTTCTACGCCAAGATGAACAAGGGCACGCTGAACTTCGAGGAGCTCGGCGTGATGCTGGTGTTCTGCCTGGCGTTGCTGCTGCTGGTCAATCGCGTGCCGCCGCTGGTCGCTGGCGTCATTTCCGGTACGGGCATTGGGAACGCCGGTGGCATCGGCAACTTCGGTGCGGGCGCTGCTGTTGGTGCCGCGATGGGGGCGGCCAGTGTTGCGGCAGGCGCTGCGAGCATGGCCGGCGCGGCCGTGATGAGCGGCGCGGCCAACCTCGCCGGCGGGGTTTCGGCCGTCAAAGCCGCTTTCGTGAAGGCCCAGGGCAGCGCAACCAGCGATGCTGGCGCGGGCATGGACATGGTGGCGAGCATGGGCGACGCAGGTACTTCGGGCGGTCAGAACTCCGCCGGCGCAGGGGGATCGCCGTTCGCGCAGGCTGCGGGCTTCGGTGGCTCGTCTTCGGGTGGCGGTAGTACCTCGACTGGCAGCAGCGCGGGCGGCTCAAAGGGTGACAACAAGGCGGGCGCTGCCGACAAGGGCGGCAGCTCGACGGCCAGCACCGGCAGCAGTGCCGACAAGGCCGCCAAGAGCGAACCAAAGCCCACAGCCGGCGGGACTGTGCAGGGGCAGCAGGGCGGCCAGCAGGCCGCACCAGGCAGCACCGGCCCCGGTGGTCTGACTCATGCCGCAGCATTGGCAGCGGGTACCGCCGGCGAGCTGGCGAAGGGTGCGGGTGCCGTGCTCAGGGGCAGGGCGATGCAACTTGCGGAGGGCTTCCACGAACGCATGGACCAAACGATCGGCGGCCAAGTGGCAACGGCGATCCGAGCCAGCACTGCGGCAGAGGCTCCTGCCTTCGATGGCGACAGCTTGGCCGGCGAGCAGGCCGGTAATCAGGCGGCCGATCCCGATGATGAAGTCGCTGCTTTCGTGAATCGCACGACGCCGGCGTGAAAGG
>NZ_JAJIUJ010000034.1 GCF_020880415.1 Xanthomonas euvesicatoria pv. euvesicatoria
CCCACATCCTTGGTGAGACAAGACGCAAGGAGGACGTTTCACATATCCAGTCCCAGAAACTGGATCGCCAACGCAGGGCTCAGCATTACATCGCTGCGCCATTGATCGGCTCCACGCGGTGCAGTCGAAGAACGCGTAGATGCGAGCCAGAAACGCAAGGGCCGCCGCTGCGAAAGATCAGCAGGTCACGTCGAAACGAATCGTGATCCGATATCTTCAGTTCACGGTATGACGTGGAAGTAGCGCTTCTATCAGGCGGGCAAGGCAGGGATAGACCAGCGATGGCACGCCGGCAGCGTCGCATTGATTGCATTTGAGTGTTTCGACCCCATTAGCTGCCTTGCCGGTATGTGACCGGCGCTTGTTGGATGCGCTGATGCCCGAGTTGCCCGAGGTCGAAACGACGTTGCGTGGCCTGTCGCCGCATCTGGTTGGGCAGCGGATCCATGGCGTGATCCTGCGTCGGCCCGATTTGCGCTGGCCGATTCCCGAGCAGATCGAGCGCTTGCTCCCCGGCGCTACCATTACCAACGTGCGCCGACGCGCGAAATATCTGTTGATCGATACAGATGCGGGCGGCAGCGCGCTGTTGCATCTGGGGATGTCCGGAAGTCTGCGGGTGCTGCCAGGCGACACCCTGCCGCGGGCGCATGACCATGTGGATATCAGTCTGCAGAACGGGCGCGTGCTGCGCTTCAACGATCCGCGTCGCTTTGGCTGCCTGCTGTGGCAATCCGGCACACAAACCCATGAGTTGCTCGCTGCGCTTGGTCCAGAACCATTATCGGACGCATTTACTGGCGATTATCTCCACGCACTGGCACAAGGGCGGCGTGCCGCCGTCAAAACCTTTTTGATGGATCAGGCCGTGGTTGTCGGGGTTGGAAATATCTACGCTGCCGAAAGCCTGCATCGGGCGGGAATCAGTCCGCTGCGCGAGGCGGGAAAAGTGTCGCTGGCGCGGTATCGGCGTCTGGCTGACGCAGTGAAAGACATCCTGGCGTATGCCATCCAACGCGGCGGGACTACCTTGCGCGACTTCATCAGCCCGGATGGTGCGCCTGGCTATTTCGAGCAGGAACTCTCTGTGTACGGGCGCGAAGGCGAGGCCTGCAAGCAATGTGGGCGGGTGTTGAAGCACGCGACGATTGGTCAACGCGCCACGGTGTGGTGCGGGAGCTGTCAGCGATAAGCGCGATATCGCGCCGACGCGGTGTTTGAGCACTGGTACTCTCGCGATCGTGTCACGATCGTTGCCGCGCAAGTCACAACAAAGCGACTCCGAGCAACTCTCCATATGGCTCGCCTGCGGGCGTGCTACACGCGTCTGCTCTGCGCAATGCTGTGACGGTCGACGCGGCTCTCTTGGGCACCGTAGCTTTCGGCATGCACTGGCTGGTTGCGACGCATGCGGTCGGGCCGCCCGAGACTACTGAATCGATTGCTGTACCGCACCCGTAAAGCGGCCAGCTAGCTGCAAGAATCCTCGCGATCGTTACGCTCGCTCTGGATACCGGCATCGGACGTGCGCTCCAACCTGCACGTCCGGGCGCATGTGCCGACCGCACGGAAACCCTCTTGTGCTCGAGTCCCTCGAGAGTGCTCAGCGCCCTGCGTGGCCAGTTCTCCAGGCAAACATAGTGCGATGTCGCACCTGAGCTCCAGCGGAGGTACAGCAAGCAGCCGCGAGCAGCGGTGTCCTGGTGTCCAGGTAGGCGGCGGGCCACAATCGTGAGGTCCTCATGTGGAAGCGCTGTATGTCCAGCCCCCGACAGCTTGTCATTCCTCTGATCCTTATCGGTGCATGTGCGCTGGTAGCGATGCCGTCGACCGGCGCGATGACGCCCTCTTCGAGCGCGGCAGCTGCCGTAGAGCGTCTCCAGTTGAAGACCAACGCGATAGAGCTGAGCGTCACGCCGGCATTTGGCGGGCGCGTGCTGTCGTTCCATCTGCGCGGCCAGCCCAACGTGTTGAAGGTCGGTGCGGCAGTGGAGCAACAGCCTGCGCCCGAGGTGTCGGCCACTGCGGGGGATATTCCCTATTTCGGCCATGATGTGTGGGTCGGGCCGCAGAGTCAGTGGTGGTTGCACCAGCAGCTCAACCACGAGCGTCAGGCGGCGGCCGCGGTGTGGCCGCCGGATCCGTATCTGTCCCTGGCGCAGACGCGCGTCAGCATGCGTCGTCATGACGTGGTGGAATTTGAAGGGGTGCCCAGCCCGCTGACCGGGGTGCAATTGCGCAAGCAGATCAAACGTTCTGCAGCGCGTGCGGATACCGTCGACATCCAGGCCAGCGCACGTAATATCGGCGCGTAGCCAATTGCCTGGGATCTTTGGTTCAATACGCGGGTTGCGGCAACGACGCGGGTGTTTGTGCCCGTTGCCGCTGCTGCGGATATCCGGCTGCAGCCGCCGCGCGAGCCCGGCACGATTGCGCCGCGCTATCAGCATGAGCGCGGCCTGCTCGCGCTGCGCGCCGATACGCGTCCAGACCAATTGATCCAGCGCGGCAAGCTATTGCTGCAGCCGTCGGCAGGATGGATGGCCGGGTTCGCAGGCGGGCAGGTCTTGGTGATTCGCTTCGCGCATCAACCGCTGTCGGCGATCCATCCCGAGCAAGGCCAGGTGGAGTTGTATCTGGATGCGCCACCCCGGCATCCGGAACAGGGATTGCTGGAAATGGAGGTGCACGCGCCGTATCGGCAGCTTGCGCCAGGTGCGCAAATGCAGGCACAGGAGCAGTGGACGCTGCTGCGCTATAGCGGGCCGGATGAGGAACAGGCGCAGCGGCGGTTCCTTTGCAGCCAGGCCAACGCGCTGGCGCTGGCCAATGCGTGCGATGCGCCGCCTGCGCCTCGCTGAGATGCGAATTCACGTCGATGCCGGGCTGTGGCTATGATGTCGCCCATTCCCTGACCAGATCGATGCGCATGCAACGACGCCACTTCCTGAAGAATGCTGCTGCCGCATTGGCCGCGCTCGGTTTGCCGACGTTGCCGCAGTGGGCGCTGGCGGCCAAGGCCGTTGGTCTGCGTCGACTCGGGCAACCGCAACCCTTCGACTACGCCTGGTTGAAAGGGCAGGCGCGCGCGCTGGCGAAGGCGCCTTATAAAAGCCACAAGCAGGTATTGCCGGGGCCGCTCGAGGCGCTGAACTGGGATCAGTATCAGTCCATCCGCTATCGCCAGGACCACGCGTTGTGGGCCGATGGCAACGGCAAATTCCAGGCCAAGTTCTTCCACCTGGGACTGTATTTCCATACCCCGGTGCACATTTACGACATCGTCGATGGCAAGGCACAGCAACTGGCCTACGACCCGGCGGCATTCGATTACGGCCGCAGCGGGCTGGGCGGCAAGCAATTGCCAAAGGATCTGGGCTTTGCCGGTTTCCGGCTCAACACACGCAAGGACACCGACCGCGACTTTTCGGCATTCCTGGGTGCAAGCTATTTCCGTGCGGTCGGCAAGGAAGGCCAGTATGGGCAGTCGGCACGCGGGCTGGCCATCGATACCGGTACCGGCGGGCCGGAAGAGTTTCCGGATTTCATCGCCTATTACCTGGAGCAGCCGGCCGACGATTCGGACACGGTGGTGGTGTACGGCTTGCTGGATTCGCCCAGCGTTGCCGGCGCGTACCGCTTCGCCATCACCAATGGCGATGTGCTGCTGATGGATATCGACAGCGCGCTGTACCCACGCAAGGCGATCGAGCGGCTGGGTATCGGCCCGTGCACCAGCATGTACCAGGTCGGCGAAAACGATAACCGGATGGACTGGGATTGGCGTCCGGAAATTCACGACACCGATGGCCTGGCGATGTGGACCGGCGGCGGCGAATGGATCTGGCGCCCGTTATGCAACCCGCCGCATCTGCGTTTCAACATGTTCGTCGACGAGAACCCGCGTGGGTTCGGGCTGCTGCAGCGCGACCGCAACTTCGACCATTACCAGGACGATGGCGTGTTTTACGAAAAGCGCCCGTGCCTGTGGGTGGAACCCAAGAGTGGTTGGGGCAAGGGCTCGGTGCAGCTGGTCGAGATTCCGACCGTGGACGAGACCTTCGACAACATCGTGGCGTTCTGGAACCCGCAAGCCAAGCCGCAGCCGGGGCAGGAACTGCTGATGGGCTACCGGCTGTACTGGGGCGCGCAGCCGCCGGCCAGCTCGCCGTTGGCGCATTGCGTGGCGACCCGAACCGGCCTCGGCGGCATCGTCGGGCAAAAACGCAGCCATTTCTCCTGGCGCTTTGCGGTGGATTTTGCCGGCGGCGAACTGGCCGCGCTGGCGAAGGACGCAAAGGCCAAGGTGGAGGCGGTGTTGCAGGTGTCGCGCGGCACTACTGAAATCGTGTCGGCGCGCCCGCTGCACGAGCTCAAGGGCTATCGGGCGATGTTCGACCTGGTGCCGCCGGACGAGGGCACCCAGCAGATCGATATCCGCCTGTATCTGCGCGCCAATGGCAAGCCGCTCACCGAAACCTGGCTGTACCAGTGGACGCCGCCGCCGCCGAGCGAGCGCAAGATTTACTGAGAAGCGCCGGGCGGGGCGGCCGGCGACGCTTGTTGCGGGCATCGCGGGGCCAGCGCGGTCGCATGCGGCAATGCGGCGCCAGGGGACGCGTGGCCAGCTGCGGCATGCAGCATGCGGTTGGAGCGCCATCTGTTGTCGGACGTGTTTGCGGGACGATCGTCGCTGCGTAAAGCACTCAGGCCGGCGCCGAGGTGCCGACCAGGTGAAGTCGTCCGCGCGGACGTGTGCAGGCCAGCTCCACGCGGAAGCAGGTGCCGTCCTTGCCGCTGATGATGCGTAATTCGCCTTGATGGGCCTTTGCGATCTGCGCTGCCATATGCAGGCCCAGATCGACATCCGGTAGCGCACGTCCGCCGGTATGCACATGGGTGGAAGCGTGCAGCACATCCAGCCGCCGTGGATCGATCCCATCCAGATTGCAGACTTCGATGCGTAGCCGGCCATGTTCGGTGACCGCGACCGCCTTGATCAGCGAACTTTGCGGCCCTTGCACGACCGCGTTGATCATCAGGCTGCCGAACATCTGCGCCAGCCGAATCGCATCGCCGTGCACCGGCTCGTCGATGGCCACATGCGTGGACAGCACCTGGTTGGGGTAGGCGGCGCGGGTTTCGTCCACGACCTGGGAGAGTGCATCGACCAAGTCGCTCCCGTCGCCATAGTCCAGCTGCAACCAATCGAGTTCGATGCCGCGAGCGAAATCGCAGGCGAAATCGATCAGTTCTTCCATGCGCCGCAGGCTACGCTGCAGCGAGCGGATGGAGCTGCCGTAGCGATGGTCGAGTTGGTCGATGGACAGCATATCCACCACCGCATGCATGGACTGCAATGGGTTGCGCAGGTCGTGCCCGAGAATGCCGATGAATTCTTCGCGCAAGCGCGCCGAGGCGCCAACACGGCCCAGTTCGCTGCGGGCGCGCCGCGATTCCAGCGCGCACAAGGTGCCGAACACGCTGCCATCGTCGAACCTGATCGGCACCGAGACGTAGCTCTCGAAGCCGTAGAGCCGCGGCGAGGGATGATCGCGGTAGACCGGGTCATCCGATGCGTGCCCGAACCACACCGCATTGCCTTTCACCCGTACGCTGTCGCAAAACGTGGTGGCCAGCGGAAGTTCGTCGCCCGGACGCAGGCCGAAGGACAGTGCATCGTGCACCTGGCAGGTGATCCAGCGCGCGTCGGTGACGCGGGCCACGGCGGCAAATCCCATCCCGGTCAGGCGGGTGAGCACGCTCAACACGTCGGCGACCGAGGAGAGCCGGCCAACACGCGCGATATCGGCGCGCAATGCGGGAGGCAGTGGATCCATGAGTGCCTCCAAAGAGTGGACGCTTGCCAGTTTACAGGACCGCGGTTGCGCCCGGTTGTGTGGTGCGCCGCTGTCTCACAGGCGCCACGATACGCCTGTCTGATGGCGCCCGCGACGCCGGCGTGACCGCATGCCCGCACGGGTTTAGCAGCGCCTGAAAAGCGTATAGAGCGTGGCCGGCGGTCGCGGCTGGCTGTCGACGAACGCGGTGCCGCACCGTGTGCTGATGTGTGGTTGTAGCCGCTGGCGCCAGTGCGGCGGTGAGCGTTTGGTGTTGGCGAACGACCAACGGCGATGTGCAAACCCCTGCTTCCAGCGCGATATCGCAGCGCAAACGAGGATGCGCGCACACGCTGCTCCGGGGCAGTGCTGTCCTGGATGCACCACGGCAGCGCGGATGGCCGCGAGTGCGTTACCAGGCCCCGGCGCTAGGCGACGGGCAGCGGCAAGGCGATCTGCAGCGGATCGATGCGGCCTTCGCCACGCATGATCTTCTTGAACTCGGCCCGGCTGACCGACACATAGCGCTCGTTGCCGCCGATCTCCACCTGCGGGCCGTCCTGCACCGCGTGCCCGTGTGCATCCACGCGGACGGTCATGGTGGCCTTGCTGCCGCTGTGGCAGATGGTCTTGATTTCTTCCAGCTCGTCGGCCCAGGCCAGCAGGAACTGGCTGCCCTCGAACAACTCGCCACGAAAATCGGTACGCAAGCCGTAACACAGCACCGGAATCCGCAGCCGGTCGACCACCTCGCTCAACTGCCAGACCTGCGCGCGGCCGAGGAATTGCGCTTCGTCCACCAGCACGCAGTGCAACGCGCCGTCGTTGTGGATGTCGCGTTCGACCAGCTGCTGCAACTCGGTGTCGCGCTCGAAGATACGCCCGTCCGCGCGCAGGCCGATCCGCGAGGCGACCACGCCGCTGCCGGCGCGGTGGTCGAGCTTGGGCGTGAGGATCAGCGTGCGCATGCCGCGCTCGCGGTAGTTGTGCGCCGATTGCAGCAAGGTGGTGGTCTTGCCGGCATTCATCGCCGAATAGTAGAAATAGAGCTTGGCCATCGGGCGATTTTAACGGGCCAGGCAGCAGGATGCGGCGCCTGTGTGCGCTGCGCTGGCGCGGTCGGGCGAGGTCGACGCCTGCCGTCGAGCGTGTGGGAGCAGCCTCCGGTTGTGGGCAGGGCTAGCCGCACTGGAGACATGAATCCATCGCGTCGGCCAGCCGCGGGCAGCCCCGGTACAATGGCGCGCTCTGTCGGAAGCCTCTATGTACGGTCTCAATCCCCCGCAAAGCGCCGCCGTGCTGCACTGCGAAGGTCCCCTGTTGGTGCTGGCCGGCGCCGGCAGCGGCAAGACGCGCGTGATCGTGGAAAAGATCGCGCATCTGATCGCCATCGGCCGCTATCCGGCCAAGCGGATCGCCGCGATCACCTTCACCAACAAATCCGCCAAGGAAATGCGCGAGCGTGTGGCCAAACGCATTCGCGGCGACGGTGCCGACGGCCTGACGATCTGCACCTTCCACGCACTGGGCCTGAAGTTTCTGCAGATCGAGCACGCCGCCGCCGGTTTGAAGCGCGGCTTTTCGATCTTCGATTCGGACGATGCCGCCGCGCAGATCAAGGACCTGATGCATGGTGCCAAGCCCGATGCGATCGAAGATGCCAAGAACCTGATCTCGCGCGCCAAGAATGCCGGCCTGTCGCCGGAGCAGGCGATGGCGGCCGCACGCAGCACCCGCGAAAAGGAAGCGGCCGGCTTGTACGAGCGCTACCAGGCGCGGCTGACCACCTTCAACGCAGTGGACTTCGACGACCTGATCCGTCTGCCGGTGCAGATCCTGGAAGCCAACGAAGACATCGTGATGGGCTGGCGCGAGCGCATCGGCTACCTGCTGGTGGACGAGTGCCAGGACACCAACGATGCGCAGTACCGGCTGCTGAAGATGCTGGCCGGGCCGCGCGGCAACTTCACCTGCGTGGGCGACGACGACCAGAGCATCTATGCCTGGCGCGGCGCCAATCCGGAAAACCTGCAGCAGATGGCGCGCGATTATCCGGCGCTGGAAATCATCAAGCTGGAACAGAACTACCGCTGCTCCAATCGTGTGCTGCGTGCGGCCAACGCGTTGATCGCGCACAACCCGCATGAGCATTTGAAGACCTTGTGGAGCGACCAGGCCGACGGCGAGCGCATCCGCGTGTGGGAATGCCGCGACAGCGAGCACGAAGCCGAAAAGGTCGCCGCGGAGATCTCGTTCCTGGGTACCGCCAAGCAGGTGCCGTGGAGCGACTTCTGCATTCTGTTCCGTGGCAATTTTCAATCGCGGCCGCTGGAAAAAGCGCTGCAGCTATTGCGCGTGCCGTATCACCTCACCGGTGGTACCGCGTTTCTGGAGCGGCAGGAGGTCAAGGACTTGCTGTCGTGGTTGCGGTTGATCGTCAACCCGGATGACGACGCGGCGTTCTTGCGTGCCGTGCAGTCGCCCAAGCGCGAAGTCGGTGCGACCTCGCTGGCGCGTCTTGCCGAACTTGCCAGCGCCAAGTCGGTACCGATGTCGCGCGCAGCCGAGTCGATGGGCGCCTTGCAGCATTTACCGCCGCGCGCAGCCAACGGTTTGAGTGCGTTTACCGACATCCTGCGCGACATGCGCGAGCACTCGTCTAGCATGCCGGCCGGCGAGCTGGTGCGCCTGCTGGCCGACAAGTCCGGTTTGCTCAACGACCTGCGCAATCAGTCGAAAGACGAGACCGGCTTCCAGCGGCGCAAGCGCAATCTGGACGAGCTGGCCGAGTGGTTCGAGGGTGGTCCGCGCGGTGCAAGCGCCAGCGATCTGGCTGCGCAGTTGGCGTTGCTGTCGCGCAACGACAAGGACGATGGCGGCAACCAGGTGCGCATGATGACCATGCATGCGTCCAAGGGACTGGAATTCCGCTATGTCTTCATCGTCGGCTGCGAAGACGGCGTGCTACCGCATGAAGTGAGCCTGGAAGAAGGCAATCTGCAGGAAGAGCGCCGCCTGCTGTACGTGGGCATCACCCGCGCCAAGGAGCAGCTGTGGATGAGCCACAGCAAGCTGACGCGCAAGTTCGGTGAGCATGTGCGACTGAAGCCGAGCCGGTTTTTCGATGAGATTCCGGCCGAAGAACTGCAGCGCGATGGTGCCGACCCGGTGGCCGACGCCGAGCGCAAGAAGGAACGCGCCAGTGCGGGATTGGCTGCGATCCAGGCATTGTTCGACTGAGTTCTCCTGAGCCGCGCGGGCAGCTTTGGGCCACATGAGGTGAGTCTGGCAGGCAAGGCGGCGCTGGGCGCCTGCCGGAGGCACTGCGGGTGAGTGCGTGGCACACATCGGTTGCCAGGCGTGCCTGACGCTGAGCCTCCCGGGCCGGCTGCCCTGCGCGGCACGCGTGCGCAAGGTGCGGGTACTGCAGCGTGTCCATGCATGCTGTCGTCAGACTTGTCAGTGCCACTGCCGCACGGCAGTCTGAGGTTCCCGCCAACGGAGTGCGCCGTGACCGTCATCCTCGAAACCGCACGCGTGCGCTTGCGTCTGCTCGATCCCGAGCGCGATGCCGAGGCAATGCTGGCGCTGGTCAACGATCCTGCGTTCATCGCCGGCATCAACGACCGCGGTATCCGCACCCGCGAGCAGGCGCGCGAGCATGTGCGCGAATGGGCGCAGGCGCATCAGCAACAACACGGCTTCGCGCACTGGGCGCTGGAAACGCGCGAGGCAGGCACCTTCATGGGCACCTTGGGCCTGCTGTGCCGCGAGACCTTGCCGGTGCCGCATATCGGTTTTGCGCTGTTGCCCGCGTATCGTGGCAAGGGCTATGTGACCGAAGCCGGGCGCGCGGTGCTGGAGCATGCACGCCAGGTACTGGGATTGACGCAGGTGTGCGCGATCGTCTCGCCAGGCAATGCGGAGTCGATCCGCGCGCTGGAAGCACTGGGGCTGCGCTATGAGAGCCTGCGGGTGCTGAGTCCCGGCACCGAGGCCGTGGCGTACTACACGATCGACCTCGGCCCTGGTGGCGTGGACAGCTGAGCGGGGCTGCGTCACCCTGCCGGCTGTTTTCCACCGCACAGGGAGGCCCGCATGGCACTGTTGGTCAACGCCTATTCCACGCTACGCACGCCCCTGTGGCCGGACTTCCTGCCGCAGGCTGCCTTGCAGCATCGCGACCACGCCGACCCGGAACTGGCCGCGCATCTGCACGGCTTTGTCGGCTATGTGAATCAGGCCGGCGATGGGCAGATGACGCAGGCGCGCTATCACCTGATGCGGCATGTGCAGCGGGTGCGGCAGCACTTCAGCTTCGAGGTGGACGATGCGGACCTCGGCGCGCTGGCGCAGTGGGCCGAGCACGCCAATGCGGTGTGTTTCCTGGCCGACGGTAGCGTGCGCGACCCGCAGGGGCGGGTGCTGATCAGCCAGGGCGAGCCGGCCATCGACGACGATGCGCAGGTACCGTATCCGCCCGATGCGTTGCAGCGGCGCGCGCAACAACTTTCCGTGCTGGCCGCGCAAGGCATCCGCGTACCGCCCAGCCTGCCGCCGGTGCCCGGCGAGGCCGAAGCGCGCGTGCGCGATGCGGCAGTCGTCAGTCGACGCATGCTGGCGTTGTTTTTGCGGTGGCGCTGCGTGCAGAGATCCTGGCCGCTGGCGATACGCCGCCGTCGCTGGCCGAGGTGGAGACGCGTCTTCCCGGCGTGGCAGATGCGCTGTCGCCGCAGGAGCGCGCGTTCTTCGCCCAGCCAGCGCCGGATGCGCAGGCGCTGGCCAACTTCGGCTGGCGTTACGAAAGCCTGGCCGTGCTGCAATGGGCCTTGGGTCTGGCCGACACGCTGCCGGAACCCAACGCGCTGTGCGATGTACCCCTGGTTGCACAGCGCGCGCTGGACAACGCACAAGCCGCCGAGCGCCCGACGCTGGCGCGACGCCCGCTCGCCGAGCTGCTGGACACGCTGGACCGCCACCTGCGCCTGCACTGGGCGGTCCGCCAGGCCGGCCAATCCGGTCAGCCGGTCCCCGCCGGCATCGTGCCGGGCGTGGTGTATGAGCGGCATTACGCGCTCAATTGGCTACTGCACTTCGAAGACGCCGAGTGGGACGAGGTGGACACGCCGACCTGACGCTGGCGTGCCCCGACCCCGGCGTTCGAGCGCGGGCAGTGCGGTTGCACCGACGCGGCAGGACTGGCCGGTGCATCCATCCAACACGCGCACACACTGACATCGTGCGGCCGGGCGACAAGACCGTGCGGGTCTTGGAGGCGATGCCGCATGCCTCTGCGTGCCGTGGTGCGTATCGAGCGATCCGGCAACTGCCGGGTCACCCAAGTCAGCTGACGTCGATGCTGCAGCACACCTGCCGCGCTGCCGCTACGGCCGTCGGTGGGTGCCGCCCACAGATCAGGCGCCAGCTGCCTCCAGCCGCGCCTGTACCGCGGCAAGCGCCTCCTGCAGTTCGACGACCGTCGCTTCCAGCGCCTGCATCCGCGCGTCCAGGTCGCTGCTGTCGCTGCCACTGGGCGCGCTCGGTGCCGCACGCGCGGCAGCGGCCTGCAGCGCCTCCACATCCAGCTCGCCGCTGAGCAGATGCATGTAACGGTCTTCGCGCTGACCGCTGGCGCGCGGCAGTTGTGCGGCCAGGCCGCGCTGGATCAGCCGCTCCAGGTGATGGCGCACGTCGTCGGCATCGTTGAAACGCGCCAGGCGCTCGCTACGTGCGTACAGCTCGCCCAGCGTCTGCGGGCCGCGTAACAGCAGCAGGCCGATCAGTGCGACTTGCTGGCGGGTCAGATCCAGCACGCTGCCCAGGCGGTGCTCGTAACGCTCGGCACGCGAAGAAAACTGCTGGCGCACCAGGCCCAGGGTTTCCAGCTGGCGCAGCGCGTGGTGCACCACGCCAGTCTGCAGATTCAGCACCGGCTCGCGTGCGGTTTTCTGGTTGGCGGCCACCTGCGCGGCGTTGACGGTGAGCGGGTACGCGTCCGGCGTGGTGGCCTCCTTTTCGATCAGGCATCCCAGCACGCGGGCCTGGGCGGTATCGAGGACGGGCGGGGGCGAGGTCTCTGTCATGGATGACTCCGGGAGGCGATCAGCGCACAAGGATATGCCGATCCGCTGCCGGCGTTCTTCCGCTGCGACGCTATGCAAGGCGGCCGACGCCATCGACGGTGTCGCGCATGTCAGCGTCGTGCGCCGGCAACGGGCGTGGGCATCCAGGAACGGGCACGGCACATATTCGCCATCGTGTGGAAGACCGATGCAGCCACGCGGTTGGACGACCGGTATTGCGGCGACCGTCGTCCGTGCGCCCCTGTCATTTCGATGGCGGCGCCATCGGCCAGCGCGAGCGGTACGGCGCGAACCGGCTAAAATCGCACGCTTTATTGTCGACCCTGTCCCGGTGGATGCCATGCGCCCCTCGCTTTACGCTCCGTTGTCCTTCATCGCCTGCACCGCGCTGGCCCTGGGCGCCTGCAAGCCCGCCGACACGCAGCCAGCCCCGCACGCGCAGGAAGCCACCGCAACTGCCGATGCCGACGCCAGCGCTGCGGCCAGCAAGGCCGCAACGTCGTCCACCACTGCACCGGCCGGCGACGACAACCTCAATGCGGTGCTGTGGATGCAGCGCTCGGAGGAATACCGTGCCGTGGCCGAGCAGACCTATCGCGCTGCGGCCGACAAACTGGACGCTGCACTCAAGCAATCCAACTGGGACGCGTTGGTGCCGGAGGAACGCGGCAATGCCGCCACCGGCCTGAAGCCGGCGGTGGTGCTGGATGTGGACGAGACTGTGCTTGACAACTCGCCCTACCAGGCGCGGCTGCTGCGCGATGGCAAGGAATACGACGAGCTGAGCTGGGACCAGTGGGTGGCCGAGAAGAAGGCCACTGCCATTCCCGGCGTGGTGGATTTCGCCAAGGCCGCCAATGCCCGCGGCATCACCCTGATCTACATTTCCAACCGCGCGGTGCACCTGAAGGACGCCACCTTGGCCAATCTGCGCAGCGTGGGCCTGCCGGTGGCCGATGACAGCGTCTTTCTCGGCCTGGGCACGGTGGTGCCCGGCTGCGAGCAGAACGGCAGCGAAAAGAACTGCCGCCGCCAGCTGGCCGGACAGAAGTACCGCGTGCTGATGCAGTTCGGCGACCAGCTGGGCGACTTCGTGCAGGTCACCGCCAACACCGGCCAGGCGCGTGGCGCCTTGCTGCAGCAGTACCACGACTGGTTCGGCGAACGCTGGTGGATGCTGCCCAACCCCAGCTACGGCGGCTGGGAGCCGGCGCAGTTCAACAACGACTACGCGCAACCCTGGCAAAAGCGCCACGACGCCAAGCGCGCTGCGCTGGAGGTGGCCCGATGAGCCGCGCGCCCTTGCCGCTGGCCGCGCATGAGCGGCTGATCTTCGCGCTGGATGTGCCCGGCCACGATGAAGCGATCGCCTGGGTGGACCGGCTCGGCGATTCGGTGTCGTTCTACAAGATCGGCATGGAGCTGCTGGCATCGGGCGAGTACTTCCACGTGCTCGATGCGCTGGCCAAGCGCGACAAGCGCGTGTTCGTGGACCTCAAGTTCTTCGACATTCCCGCCACCGTGGCCGGCACCATCCGCCGCCTGGCGCAGTGGCCGGTGAGTTATTGCACGGTGCACGGCTGGCACGCCGGCATGCTGCAGGCCGCCGCCGAGGCCAATCACGGTGACATGCGCCTGCTGGCGGTCACGGTACTGACGTCGATGGGCCGCCCGGACCTGGCGGCAATGGGCATCGACCGTGAACCGGTGGACGTGGTGGTGGAACGCGCGCTGGCTGCGCAGGCCGCCGGGATCGATGGCGTGATCGCTTCGGGGCAGGAAGCCGGCCCGATCCGCCGCGCCACTGGCCCGGACTTTTCGATCGTCTGCCCCGGCATCCGCCCCGGCGGCCCGGTCGGCGACGACCAGCAACGCACGGTCGGCGTGGCGCAGGCCTTCACCGACGGCGCCGACGCGATCGTCGTTGGCCGCCCGATCCGCCAGGCGAGCGACCCTGCAGCCGCTGCCACCGCCATCCAGGACGAGATCCGCGCGGCACTGCCGCAGAACGGAAACTGATCGGGCCGAAGCAGCGGCCAGCTTCCAAATAAATCAATAGGTAGGCGGCAACAATTAAAGCATTGCTTTAATGTGAAAGTCTCGTTAACATGCCAGCGTCCGATGTCAGTCGGAAGCTGTGCCACTCATTGTCCACCGGGCTTGTCCCGGTTTTCGAAGGGATCGGGCCTTGTGTCCGATCCTTTTTTTGGCCGTCACGTTCGCGTGTCGTGGCGACCGACATCAGTGGCTGGCTGCGTGGTGGCATAGATCGCGCGTTACCCGCGGCACCAGGCGAGCATGCATCGCCTGGACGCACGCGCGAAGCGCGCCGTTAGCGCACGCTTGGATCCCTGCGTTCGTTATCGGTCATGCGCAACTGCCACCACCTTCAGCATCAGTTCCAGCCGCAGTGCAAACCAAGGCACTTACGGTAACGCAGCCGCCTTGCAGTAGCGGTCGATGAATTGCTGGTGGCTTGGCATCACATCCACGCAGCGGCTGATGGTCTGCGCCACGCTGGCCAGAAAGCCTTCGGCGTCGCGGTCGGGCACCTGGTCCACCAGCGGGTGATATCCCTGCGGCAGGATGCCCTGGCCCACCAGTACCTGCACCCAGCTGATTTCGGCAAACATTTCTTCGGCATTGCGATAGAAGCGCCCGCTGTCGCGGAACAGGTCCAGCGTGGTCTGCAGCTCCGGGGTGATCGGCATGTGGCGGCAATGCCGCCAGAACGCGCTGTCGTCGCGCTCGGTGGCGTGGTAGTGCAGCAGCAGAAAGTCGCGGATGCGGTCGAACTCGAATGCAAGCCGGTCGTTGTAGCGCTGCACCAGCACCGGGCTGATGCCCTCGCGCGGAAACAGCTCCAGCAACTTGGAAATGCCGGACTGGATCAGATGGATGCTGGTCGATTCCAGTGGCTCCAGAAATCCGCTGGCCAGGCCCAGTGCGACGACATTGCGGTTCCAGCACTGCTTGCGCCGCCCGGTGGTGAAGCGCAGCGGGCGCGGGTCGGCCAGCGGCTTGCCGTCCAGATTGGCCAGCAACGTGGCGGCCGCTTCGTCGTCGCTGATGTGCGCGCTGCAGTACACATAGCCGTTGCCAGTGCGGTGCTGCAGCGGAATGCGCCATTGCCAGCCGGCTGCGCGCGCAGTGGAGCGTGTGTATGGCGTGGGCGGGCCAACCTTTTCGCAGGGCACTGCCAGCGCGCGATCGCACGGCAGCCAGTGGGTGAAGTCGTGATAGCCGGTGTGCAGCGCCTCTTCGATCAAGAGCCCACGGAAGCCGGAGCAATCGATGAACAAGTCGCCGTGCACCGTCTGTCCGGACGCCAGTTGCAGCGATTGCACATGGCCGCTTTCCGGATGCAGCTGCACCTGCTCGACCAACCCTTCGATGCGGGTCACGCCGCGCTGCTGCGAATACCGGCGCAGAAAGTGCGCGTACTGCGTGGCGTCGAAGTGGTACGCGTAGGCGATGTTGGCCAGCGGCGAGTTGGCCGGCACATCGCCGGCGGAGGTCATGAACTTGCCGCGCGCAGCCGCCACGGTATTGAGCGTGTACGCCCCCAACGGCTGTGCTCTGCCGCGTGCGTGTTGCTTGATCCAGTATTGGTGAAACGGCAATAGCCCCAGCGGGTGCCCGATCTGGGTGCCGAAGCCATGCATGTACGCGGTTCCCGGGCGTTGCCAGTCGACGAACTCGATACCGAGTTTGAAGCTGCCCTGGGTCTGGCGCACGAACTCGGCCTCATCGATGCCGAGCAGGTTGTTGAAGGCCTTGATGTGCGGCACGGTGGCTTCGCCCACCCCGACGGTGCCCAGCTGGTCGGACTCGATCAGCTGCACCTTGAAAGTGGGCCCGAGCACGCGCGCAAACGCGGCGGCCGCCATCCAGCCGGCGGTGCCGCCGCCGACAATGACGATGTTGCGAAGTGGAGCGGGAATCATGTCGATGCATTCCTGAGCAAGACAGCGGACGGACACACGAACGGGGCCAGCTGGCCCCGTTCGAAATACCACATGCCCGTGTCGGCGCATGTGGCAATGCGCGCATCAGAACTTGGCGCCGATCTCCAGCACGACGCTGCGCGGCACGTAGTTGATCTCGCCACTGGTGTTGATGGCGATGTCCGGAGCGAACTGACCATTGCTGCCGAAGCCGTTGTAGGCGTAAGCGCTGTAGTTCTTGAAGTTGAACGCGTTGAGCAGGTTCACACGTGCGTTGAGCTTGAAGTCGCCGGCCACGGTGAACTCCTTGGTGGCCTGGAAGTCCACCGTGCGGTAGCCCCAGATATCGCCGCCGACCAGGAACTTACCGCTACCCGGCGGGGTGACGCCGACCTGCTGGCAGGTGGCGCCATCGGGATCGGTGAAGCCGAAGCAGGCGATCGTGTTGATCGGCTCGGGCGTGGCCAACACCAGCTTGGCACCGAAGGTCACGCCCCACGGACCATCGATCGAACCGGAAGCGACAAAGCGATGTGCGGCCACGGCATCGGACTTCACGAACGGATAGCCGCGGATGGTGGCCTTATCGAAGCCGTAAGGCTCGTCGATGTTGCGGTTCTGGCGCGCGCTGGTGTGGGTGTAGGACAAGGTCAGGCCCCAACCGGATTCCTTGGTGTACGGCTTGTCGGCCGACAACAGCACCTGGCTGTTGCGCTGCTCCAGGCCGTTGCTGCCCAGGATGGTGTTCTGATAGCCCGGCACCGGCTCGCCCCACGGCACGTTGCCGTTCTGGAAGTAGGAGCCATCCGGATAGCGGTTGATCAAGCCCATCGCGAAACCGTCGTAGCTCAGGATGCGCTGGAAGGTCACATCGGTCAGCCAGTCGCCCACCTGGTTGGTGATGCCGATGCTGTACTGGTCGCTGTACGGCGTCTTGAGCTTGTTGTTGAACATGAAGAGCTCGGCGCTGCCGGCGACACCGGGAATGGTGTTGAGCTGATCGATGCCGTTGAGATAGCGCGGGTCGAACGCCACGCAGGTGCGGTCGGCGCGATAGCACGTGCCGGTGGCCGGGTTTTCGAAATACACCGCCACCGGCGACAGCGCCGCCTTGCTGGTTTCCAGCGCCAACTGTTCGAACAGGTTGCGGTCGTACGAGCGCGCGGCACCGCCATGCACGATGGCGGCTTCGTCGCCGAAGATGTCATACGAAAAACCGAAGCGCGGCGCCCAGGCATCCTTGAAGTTCTTGCGGTTGTTGCCGGTGCTGATGTAGTCGGCCACGTTGATGCCGCTGGGCAGCAGACGGTTTGCCCACGGCTGGCCGGGATTTTCTGCGTCGTTGGCATACAGCGCATCGACGAACGCCTGCGAGGTGACGAAGTTGGTGTAGGCCGGGGTGTCTTCGTAATCCCAGCGCACCCCGATGTTGATCATCAACTTGTCGGTGGCGGCCCAGTCGTCCTGCAGATAGATACCGTACTGCTTGGACGGCGAGACCCCCGTGGCGCGCTGGCCTGGCGTGGTGTAGGGCGCAATGAAGTCCACGCGGTACGGCGTTGAGTCAATGCTGCCATTGCTGACGCGATAGCTGAACTGCGGATTCAACGCCGCCGCATCCTGCGAGGTGAGCTCGATGTCCTTGTAGTTCACACCCATCTTGATGGTGTGTTCGCCATGCCACTGGAAGCTGGTGAAGGTCAGATCGTTCTGGATGAACCAGCCTTTCTGGCTTTTGCGCTGCGCGTTCTTGCCGCCAGCCGAACCGGTGGTGAGGAACGTGCGCTCATCGATATCGGTGGAGCCGGCACGTGGCTGGAAATAGGTGTAGACGATGCCATTGCCCAGGGTGCGCGGGGTCGGGTTGTTCTCCGAATTTTCGGTGCCGACGATGACCTCGTTGAACCAGTTGTCGGTACTGTGCTGCCAACGCAGGTTGGTGCGCTTGTCCTTGTTGATCTTGTCGGTAGCCTGCGCGAGCGTGTTGGTACCGCCGACGTTGGCAGTCTACGTCTCGTCGCGGTAGATCGTGCTCAATTCGATGCGATCGCGATCGGTGGGCTCGAAGTCGATCTTGCCGAACAACAGGTCTTCTTCGAACGGCATGTTGGCCGGGCCATATTGGTTGGCCAGGTTGGCCGGCAACTGGCTGACGAAGGCCGCCGCCTCCGAGCTCGGCTGCACGCTCTTGGGCGCCACGTTTTCCTTGCCTTCGTAGGCAACGAAGAAATGCATGCGGTCCTGGATGATCGGCCCGCCAAGTGCGAAGCCGTATTCCTTGGTCTGCGAGTCGATCTTGCCATTGGCTTCTTCGTCGGGCCGCTTGTCGCGCAGGTCCTGATCGGTATAGCGATAGAACGCTTCGCCGTGGAATTCGTTGGTGCCGGACTTGGTGGCCGCGGTGATCGCCGCGCCGCTGATCTGGCCGTACTCGGCCTTGTAGTTGGAGGTAATGACCTTGTATTCGCCGATCGCCAGCTGCGGGAATGGATTGCCCTGCGTATCGCTTTGACCGGCGACGCCGCCGCTACGCACGTAGCTCTTCTGGCCTACGCCGTCGATATACAGATTGCCGGCGCTGGCATTGGATGCACCGCCGCGCAGCTTGGTGTTGCCGTTGCCATCGACCTGAAACACCATGCCCGGCACGGTATCGGCAAACTCCAGGAAGTTACGCGTGGCCTGCGGCAACTGCTGGATCTGGCGCGCGCTGATGGTGTTGCCCACTTCCGAGGTCTTGACGTCGCGAATCATCGGCGCGCTGACCGTCACCGTATCCAGCGTGGTCGCATCACCGGCAGGCGCCGCGGCCGTCTCGGTGCCCAGATCGACGATGGCGCTGGAGGCCACCGACAGGGTCACCGTGCGGCTGATGCCGTTGGATTCGACCTTGTAGGTGCCCGGCTGCAGCCCGACGATGGTGTAGTTGCCGTTCGCATTGACCGGCGCGCGTCGCACCGAGCCGGTGGCGAGGTTGGTGACGACGACTTCGCTGCCGCTCTGCGCGGAAGCGACCTGGCCGCGCAAGGTGGCGTTGCTGGACTGGGCCATGGCCGGAGTGGTGGCGAACAACGAGGCGGCCAGGGCGCAGCACAACAGGCTGCGCGCCGGCAGGGTGGAGACGGTGCGGTGATTCTTCATGACTTTCCCCCTCCCAGGGGTAAAGCGCGACGCAGTGCAGTGACTGGCGCGTTGGGTTGGTGCTTTGGTGTGGAACACAGGGACAACAGGCAACAGCAGCCGCAAGGGCTGCAAGAACAACAAGGGTCTGCGGTGACGGGTGCTTGCTCCTTCAGGCACGGGTCGAGACGGGTGAGGCAATGGCGACGCGTGGACAATGCAGTGCCGTGGCAATCACCGGGCAATGCAAGACCAACGATGCACCAGGGTGCGTGCCGTGCACGATGGCCAGCACAGGCGGCACCCTGTGCTGGGCGACTGCGGCGATGCTAGCGACTTACCAGATGATGCGTGCGCTCAGGAACAGCGTCCGCGGCGAGGTGGACAGCGCCCCGTACTGGTTGATGCTGGCACGCGGGTTGTAGACGCCGTCCTGGCCCCAGTCGATGGCGTACTGATCGTAGTTGCGGAAGTTGAGCGCATTGATCAGATCCCCGCGCACCTGCACGGTCAACGCCTCGGTGACATGCATGTCCTTGGACAGCGACAGATCCAGCTGGCGCGTGCCGAAGATGTCGCCGCCGGCGATGAACTTGCCGCCCGGTGCATCCACCGAGACGATGCGGATGTTCTCCGACGGCTGGCCGCCGTACTGGTCGTAGGACACCGCCTCATTGCGCGGCGGCACCGTGGCCAGGGTCAGCTTGGCCGAGGCGCTGATGCCCCAGAACAAATCGTAGATGCCGGTCAGCACCAGGCGGTGGCGCGGCACTGCGTTCAGATCCAGGAACGGGTAGTCGGCGATGGTGGCCGCATCGAACCCGTAGCGCTCGTCGTTGCCGCGGTTGCCGCGTGCGCGCGAAAACGTGTAGGCCGCCGTCAGCCCCCAGCCGCTTTCCTGGGTATAGGGCTTGTCGGCCGACAGCAGCAGCTGTCCGGTCTTGGTTTCCACGCCATTATTGCCGATCAGCAGCGAACCGAAGCCCGGCGGATTCTCGTTCCACGGCTGGCCGCCATTCTGGAAGAAATCGCCATTGGGATAACGGTTGCCCAAGGTCAGGATCAGACCGTCCTTGCTGTGAATGTAGGACACCGTGGCCGAGGTGTTCCACTCGCCCAGCCGCGTGCGCAGGCCCAGCGAATACTGGTCGGAATAAGGCGTCTTCAGATCGTTGTTGAGCAGGTCGATCTCACCGTTGCGCACACCCGAATTGACCAGACCGCCGAGGCTTGCCGGGTCGCTGAGGTAGGCGGGGTTCCAGTTGACGCAGGTGCCCGGCGCCGGCGTGCAGCCGGGCGCGGCCTCGGCAAAGCGGAGCGTGTACTGCGCCAGCGCCGACTTGACCTGCTCCAGCCCCAGGATGTCGAACAGGTTGCGGTCGTAGCTGCGCCCGGCACCGCCGAACAACACCAGCGATTCGTCGCCGCGGAAATCGTAGGAAAAGCCCAGGCGCGGCGCGAAGTTGTTGTTGTCCTGCTTGCGGTTATTGCCGGTGCTGATGTAGTCGTTGATGTTGACGCCGCCCTTGGCCAGTTGCTCGGCGTAGGTGGCGCTCACCGTCGGGTCGGTGCCGGGGCCGTTCAAGGCCGCCACCACTTCCGGCGGGGTCACGTTGTCCAGGTAGGATGGAATCTTCTCGCCATCCCAGCGCACGCCCAGGTTCAATTGCAGCTTGTCGTTGACGTCCCAATCGTCCTGGATGTACAGGCCCAGCTGCTTGCTCTTGGTCGTCACCGAGGGCGCCGCACCGGCAAACGGCAGGTTGAACTTCACCTGGTACGGAATTGCCGAGGTTCCCAGGCCATCGGCCACCGCGTAATAGAACGAAGGATTGACCGCCGAGTTTTCGCTCTGGGTCAGCTCCACTTCCTTGTACTTCACGCCCATCTTGATGACGTGGCTGCCGTGCCAGTCGATGCTGTTGAAGGTCAGGTCGTTCTGGAAGCTCGGGCCTTTCTGTCCCTTGCGCTGGATCGCCAGGCCGCTGGTGGCGTTGTCGCGGATCAGCACATCGTCTTCGGCAACGCCGCGGGTATAGATGTTCTGGTTGCCCAGGGTGAAGGCATTGGGGTTGAACAGCACGTCCTCGTAGGAGATACGCGCCTCGTTGACGTAACGTTCGCCGAAATGCTGCCAGCGCAGGTCATAGCGCTCTTCGGTGTTGAGGTTGTTCTTGCCGGCGATGGCGGTGTTGCGGTCGCCCACGTCGTCGCGGCTCTTTTCGTCGCGGTACTTGGCGGTCAACTCCAGGCGATCGTTCTCGCCCACGTCCCAGTCGATCTTGCCGAAGTACAGATCTTCCTTGAACGGACGGGTGACTGAACCCAGGCGGCCCTGCACGCCGGCCGGCAGGTCGTCGCTCAGGGCGCTGAAGCTGTCCGGCACCGAGACCGGGTTGGCCGACACCTCGAAACCCTTGCCTTCGTAGCTGACGAAGAAATGTGCCTTGTCCTTGACGATCGGCCCGCTGAAGGCCATGCCGTATTCGTCCTGGTGGGTCTGGCGCTTGCTGCCGTCGGCATTGGGCGCACCGGCGCGCTCGTCGGCCTGACGCGCGCGGAAGTCGGTATTGGTGGTGCGCCCGAAGATCTCGCCGTGGAACTCGTTGCCGCCAGACTTGGTGGAGGCCACGATCGCGGCCGACCCCACCTGGTCGAACTCGGCCTTGTAGTTGGAGGTGATGACCTTGTATTCGCCGATCGCCAGCTGCGGGAACGGGTTGCCCGCGCTCTGCTCCTGGCCGGAGACGCCGCCGAACAGATAGCTCTTCTGGCCCACGCCGTCGATGTAGACGTTGACCGCCGAGCTGGCCTGCGCGCCACCGCGGATGCGGCTGTTGCCGTTGGGGTCGGTCTCGAACTGCATGCCGGGCACGGTGTCGGCGAACTCCAGGAAGTTGCGCGTCAGCTGCGGCACCGTGTTGATCTGCTTGAGCGACACATTGGTGCCCACTTCGGAGGTCTTGACCTCCTGCAGCGAGGTGGCGGTGACCTTGACCGTGTCCAGGGTGGTGGCGGTGCCATCGGCGGGCGTCGTCGCCTCGCCGCCACTGCCCAGATTCAGGCTCACCGACGAGGCCACCGACAAGGTCACCGTCTTCTCGGTACCCGGGCCGGCATCCACCTTGTAGGTGCCCGGCGGCAGGCCAACCAGGGCATAGCTGCCGTCCGGCCCGGTCGCCACGCGTCGCGTGGTGCCCGTGGCGACATTGGTGGCGGTCACCGTGGTGCCTGCCTGGGACGCGGCGACTTGCCCGCGCAGGGTGGCATTGCTGGACTGGGCCATGGCCGGGCTGGCGGCCAGCAACGAAGCGGCAAGGGCGCAGCACAGCAGGCTGCGCGCCGGCAGGGTGGAGACGGTACGGTAGGTCTTCATGACTTCCCCCTCCCAGGGGTCAGGCGCGTACCGGCAGCGTGGTCGGCGTGGCGCAGGGTGACGCGTTGTTTCAAGGACGAACGAGCAGCGGTAGCGGCAACGATAGAGTTATAAAAAACATAAGAAACCGTAAAGAATTTGTGAAGATGCGACAGGGTGCATAGACGTCAATGGCCCGGTGTGCCGCGGGCGGCGCTGGACGCACGCACGATCAGTTCCGGAACCATCTGCGAAAACGCCGGCGGCGCAGCGTCGGCAGGCGGTGCAGGCGCATCGACCAACTGCTGGCCCAGCAACAACTGCAACGCGCGCCCGCCCAGGCCGGCGATATCCACCCGCATCGTGGTCAGCGCAGGTAGCACGTAGCGCGCCATCGGCACATCGTCGAATCCGGCCAGCGCAATGTCGTGCGGCACCTTGAGCCCGGCGTGGCCGAGCGCGAACAGGCAGCCCAAGGCCATCATGTCGTTGGCGGCGAACACGGCGTCGGGCCGCGTGTCCCGGGCCAGCGCCTGGCCGGCGCGGTAACCGGATTCTTCGTCGAAATTGCCGGGCAAGATCCAGGGCTGCGCGGCCGGGTCCAGCGCCAGTTCGTCGCGATACCCGCGCAGGCGCTCATGCGCATCGAAGTTGTCGTCCGGCCCGGCGATGAAGGCGATGCGGCGGTGGCCGCTATCGCGCAGATGCCGGGTCATGACCCGCGCGCCGCCGTAGTTGTCCACATTGAGCACCGGGCGCTGGCTGGCGCTGCCGGCGCAGTTGAGAAGCACCGCCGGCAGGCCACCGGGCAGCGCGTCTTCATGCACGCCCGAATCGCCCAGCGACGGCGACATCACCACCACGCCGTCCACGCGCCCGGGCAGGCGCTCCAGTGCTCGGCGCTGCGCCTGCGGGTCGCCGTGCGAGCTGGACACCAGCAGGTGATAGCCCTGCTCGCGCGCCACCTGGTCGATGCCGCGGATCAATTCGGAAAAGAACTCGCCATGCAGGTCCGGCAGTACCACCCCGATGGTGTGGGTGCGCCGGCTGCTCAGGCTGCGCGCGGCGTGGTGCGGGATGTAATTGAGCGCACGCGCCACCTGCAAGACCCGCTCGCGTACCGACTCGGCCACGTGCTGATGCCCGTTCATGGTGCGCGAGACCGTCGCCACCGACACCTGCGCTTCGCGCGCGACGTCCTTGATGGTGACGCTGCCGCCTTCGGACCGTGGCCGACTCATGCTGTGGCGTTCTCCAGGTCAACGCGCTTGGCACCGCGCGCCAGGGTGAGGCGCACGGCCTGCTGGCACCGAGCGCCCGTGTCACACAGGCACATGAATGACATCAGCCCCATCTGATGGAGACCCCCAAGCGAGATGCAGCGCACGCTAGCAGGAACTGCAAGCGCTTACATGATGCGCCGCAGCATTGGGCCAAACGCAAGTGGCGCAAGGGCTGAAGCCCGATCGCTGGACAAGTTTGTCCGAATAAGACATCAGCAGCCAATGTCGGACACTGGTCGACAACGTGCCAGGAACTACGAAAACGTAACATCTACCTACCATACCGTGGCGCACGGTTTGCGCCCGCCTTGCCGCCAATGCCTCCAGACAGCAAGATGCGCCGATCGATCAGGGGGAACATCGTGCGCATGTCGCTACCTACCGTCCGTGCAGGGCGGTTCCACTTCGCCGCGTGGCTGCTGCTGGCCGCGCTGTGCGTGAGCGGCTGCCAGCGCAACCAGACCGCGCCCGCACTGCCCGGCGCCAAGGCCGAGCCGGCCGCGGCGATGCAGGCGATGACCCTGCCGTTGCGGCGCAATGATCTGGTGGCGTATGCGCGTATCCGGGTGACGCCTGCGCAATACACCCAGCTGGAGGCGGCGTGGCGCAGCGGTGTCAGCCGTTGGCCGCTGACCGAACTGCCGCTGCCCAATGAAGTCGGCGCGCTGCTCGGGTCGTTGTCGGCGCCCGATGCCGAACGCCGCCTGCAGCAGGCCTTCGATGCGCAGCTGGCCGGCCAGGCCCAGGGCATCGCGCAGGCGGCGCAATCGCTGGGCCAGTTCGGCGTGCAATACCTGCGTAGCCGCAACGACTACCAGCCCGAGCAGCGCGCCCATTACGTGCAGTTGGTCGACGCCTTGAGCGCGTGGGCCGCCACTGCGCCGCTGGCCGATCGCCCCCGCGCCAAGGCCAGCATCGCCGACCTGGTGACCGCCGCCCGTGCCACCGGCATCACCTCCGATGCCGACCTGCAGCGGCTGGGCATGGAAGAAAGCCTGCGCCGGCTCGGGCCGTTCTGGGAAACCTGCAAGAAGGTGCTCGAGCGCTACGACCTGTCGATCGACGGCAGCCTGGACGCGCTGCGGACCGGCTTGATCAAGCAGGATGCCGACACCGCCCAGGTACGGCTGCGCTATCCGCTGGCCGCCCACGATATCGATCTGAACGTCGCGCTGATCAAGCGCGAGGGCCACTGGTACCAGCTGCAGACCCAGAACGAAGTGCAGGCGCTGCTCGATGCCCAGGCCGCGCCCTTACCCAGCGCCACTGCAGTGCCCGACACCGCAGCGGTCGCGCCGGCGAAGGCTGCCGACACCGGGCAACGCCCGGCTGGGCGATAATGACCGTGATGCCAGAACAGAATCCCCTGCCGTTCCCGGACGGCCAGCCCAGCCCGCCCAGCACTGCCGCAGCCGACACCGGCGCCACGACGGCGGCCTTGCCGCTCGCCGAGCCGGTGCCGCCGGCGGTTGCGCCATCGATCGCCCCCGGCGTTGCCGCTGCGCGCAGCGCCAAGCGCCCGTGGTGGGCGCGCCTGCTCGGCCGCCTGGCCGACCCCTGGCTGAGCCTGACCATCGAGCCGGACCAGCCCGGTCGCTACGACGACGGCCGCCCGGTGGTGTACGTGCTGGAAGACTACGGCATGTCCAATGCGCTGATTTTGGACAAGGCCTGTCGCGAAGTCGGCCTGCCGTCGCCGCTGGTGCCGTTGCCGGGCGACCCGCTGGAGCGCAAGCGGGCCTACCTGGCGCTCTCACGGCGCAGCAGCAGCAATTCGCTGATTCCCGAGCAGCGCGGCGGCAAGACCCACTCCGATTCGCTGGCCAAGTTGCTGCAGGCGCACCGCGTGCGCGCCGACCTGGACGTGCATCTGGTGCCGGTATCGATCTTCGTCGGCCGCGCGCCGGACAAGCAGAGCGGCTGGTTCGCCGTGCTGTTCTCAGAAAACTGGGCGCTGGTCGGCCGCTTCCGCCGCCTGCTGTCGGTCTTGCTCAACGGCCGCACCACCATCGTGCGCTTCGCCCCGCCGATTTCGTTGCGCCAGACCATGGCCGAGGGGCTGCCGCCCGAGCGCACCCTGCGCAAGTTGCAGCGCGTGTTGCGCACGCACTTCCGGCGCATCCGCGAAGCGGTGATCGGCCCGGACTTGTCTACCCGCCGTTTGCTGGTGGACCAGGTGCTGGCCGCCGAGTCGGTACGCGAAGCCATCGCCATCCAGGCCAAGCGCGACAATTCCAAGCCGGTCGATGCCTGGCGCAAGGCGCATGCCTATGCGTGGGAAATCGCCGCCGACTATTCCAGCCCGGTGGTGCGCTCGGCCAGCTTCCTGCTGACCCACGTGTGGAACCGCATCTACGCCGGCGTGCTGGTGCATCACCTGGACAAGCTCAAACAGGCCGCGCCCGGGCATGAAGTGGTGTACGTGCCCAGCCACCGCAGCCACATGGACTACCTGTTGCTGAGCTACCTGCTGTACGAACGCGGCATCGTGCCGCCGCACATCGTGGCCGGCATCAACCTCAACCTGCCGGTGGTCGGCACGCTGCTGCGCAAGGGCGGCGCGTTCTTCATCCGCCGCTCGATCAAGGGCAATGCGCTGTATTCGGCCGTGCTCAGCGAATACGTCGCCCAATTGGTGGCTGGCGGCTATTCCATCGAATATTTCGTCGAAGGCGGGCGCTCGCGCACCGGGCGTCTGCTGCAGCCCAAGGGCGGCATGATCGCGATGACGCTGCGCGCGTACCTGCGCCAGCCGCGCAAGCCGGTGCTGTTCCAGCCGGTGTACATCGGCTACGAAAAGTTGATGGAAGGCAACAGCTACCTGGACGAACTCACCGGCCGGCCGAAGGAAAAGGAATCCATCTGGGGCCTGCTGTGGTCCATCCCCAAGGTGCTCAAGCAGAACTACGGCCAGGTGGTGGTGAACTTCGGCGAGCCGATCGCGCTCAACGACGTGCTGGCCAGGCACGCGCCCGATTGGGACGGCCAGCCGCTGCCGGAAGACGAAAAACCCACCTGGCTGGCGCCCGCGGTGGACATGCTGTCTACGCAGATCCAGACCCGCATCAATTGCGCCGCCGACGTCAATCCGATCAACCTGCTGGCGCTGGCCCTGCTGTCCACGCCCAAGCACGCGATGGGCGAGGCCGACCTGATCGCGCAGATCGAGTTGTGCAAGAAGCTGCTGGCCGAGATGCCGTACTCGGACCGCGTCACCGTCACCCCGCATACGCCGGCGCGCATCATCACCCACGCCGAAGAGATCAACGTGCTCACGCGCGTGTCGCACCCGCTGGGCGATGTGCTCAGCGTCAGCGGCGATACCGCGGTGCTGCTGAGCTACTTCCGCAACAACGTGCTGCACCTGTTCACCGCTTCTTCGTGGGTGGCGTGCTGCTTCCAGAACAACCGCCGCATGAGCCGCGCCGGTCTGTTGCGCCTGGGCCGCACGGTGTATCCGTTCCTGCAGGCCGAGTTGTTCCTGCCGTGGAGCGAGGACCGCTTTGCCGAACGCATCGAACAGACCATCGACATGTTCGTGCGCGAAGGCCTGCTGCTCAACGTCACCGACGACGACGGCGGCATCCTGACCCGCAACACCGGGCAGACCGACGAAGTGTTCCGCCTGCGCGCGATCGGCCATTCGCTGCAGCAAGCGTTCGAGCGCTATTACATCGCCATTTCGGTGCTGGTGAAGAACGGCCCCGGCGTGCTCGGTGCCGGCGAACTGGAAAGCCTGTGCCAGCAGGCCGCGCAGCGTCTGAGCCTGCTGTACGCACCGGCCGCGCCGGAGTTCTTCGACAAGACCCTGTTCCGCGGCTTCATCCAGAAATTGCGCGAGTTGCGCCTGGTGTGGCCGGACGACAACAGCAAGCTGATGTTCGACGAGCGCCTGGATGCCTGGGCCAAGGACGCCAAGTTCATTCTCGGCCGCGAACTGCGCCATACCATCGAACGCGTCAGCCCGGCAGCGGCCAAGCCGGACGTGGCTGTGCCGCCGCAGTAAGAGCGACTGACAAGACGTAGCGAGCAGTCGTCAGGTGGGTGGACGGCGGGCACGAACCGGAGCGTACGCGTGGTACATGCCGATACCGGGCACCGGCCGCGCCCGCCTGGCGGCTGCACAGTCGTTTTGTTGGATGCTCCAGGCCGTTGGCGAATGCCTTCACGTCTTGCAGGGCGCGTCGGGTGCGTGGCGAGGTGGCGGTGGGCGAGGCGCCGGCCGCCTTTCACACAGCGGTTCCGTTCGCTTCATCGGGCGCTTGCAGCGTTCCCGTTAGCATCGCAGCACCTTTCACTGTGATCGGCTGCGCTGCATCACGGGCGCCGCCGACAGGAGACTTGCATGCGCGCAGCCATCCACACCCGGTTCGGCGACCCGGCCAAGGTGCTCGAACTTGGCGAGCGGCCCACACCGCAACCCGGCAAGGGCCAGGTCCGCATCGCGATGCGGCGTTCGCCCATCCACAACCATGACCTGTGGACGGTGCGCGGCAACTACGGCTACAAGCCCACGTTGCCGGCGATCGGCGGCAGCGAAGGGTCTGGAGTGATCGATGCGCTGGGCGAAGGCGTCCAGGACCTGCAGGTCGGCCAGCGCGTCGTCGCTGCCGGCGTGCACGAGAGCTGGGCCGACTACTTTCTGGCCGAGGCGACCGGCGTGGTCCCACTGCCCGATGCACTGGATGACGACCGTGGCTGCCAGCTCATCGCCATGCCGCTGAGCGCGTTGATGCTGATCGAGTTCCTGCATGTCCAGAAAGGCGACTGGATTGTGCAAAACACGGCCAACGGCGCGGTTGGCAAGACCGTCGCCATGCTCGCGGCGGCACGCGACATCAACGTGATCAATCTGGTGCGTCGCGATGCCGGCGTGGACGAACTCAAGGCACTGGGGATCGGGAATGCGGTGTCGACCGCGCAGGACGGTTGGCAAGACCGCGTGCGCGCGCTGGCCGGCGATGCACCGATCGTGCGCGCGATCGACTCGGTGGCCGGCAAGGCGGCAGGCGAGCTGATGGGGCTGCTTGCCGAGGGCGGCGAGTTGATCTCGTTCGGCTCGATGACCGGCGAACCGCTGGAGATTGCCAGCGGCGATGTGATCTTCAAGCAGGCCACCGTGCGCGGCTTCTGGGGCAGCAAGGTCATGGCCGCCACCAAGTCCGAGGACAAGCGCCGCATGATCGGCGAGCTGTTGAAGGCCGCGCTCGACGGCAACCTGGCGCTGCCGGTGGAAGCGGTGTTCGATCTGGAAGACGCGGCCAAGGCGGCAGCGGCCAGTGCCGAACCGGGGCGAGGTGGCAAGGTCCTGCTGCGCGCCGGTTGAGCGGGGCGCGCGCCGATCGAAACAGCGCCAGCGCGGGGACGGAGTGGCAGGTCGCCCGCGCTGGCTGGATGGCAGTGTCGCTTGCGCGGCTGGAACTCTCAGAGCGGCTCCTAGCGAGCACTGATCTTACGTGCGCCGCGCGGTCGTATGTGTCGTGTGGCCGATGTGTGTGTTGATCCGTTGCAGCCAGCGGTCGTTCGCAGTTAGCGCTGCGCAATCAGAGTAGAGCGACTTGGCCGTTGACAACGTTCAGCACTCGTACCCTCATCCGCCCCTTCGGGGCACCTTCTCCCGGTGGGAGAAGGGAGCTTATCGGCGCGATGGGTTTAGCCGGTTCGATGCAGGAGACGTGCAGTTCCGGCTGCGATGCAGTGAGCTTCTCCAGGTACGAGAAGGAATGTCTCGACGCGAAGCGCTAGAGCCTGCTTCGGCGAAATAAGGAAGCCGCGAACCAGCGCTTTACAGAGCGTCATCCCACCAGCACAGATCAAAGCCTTTCCTCACGTCGGGGCGAGAACGCATGGCTGGTGCGCCCCTGGCGCTCGTGCCTTCGGGTGCCCGCGTCGCAAGCACGGGCTCTGGTTGAGGGACCGTTTCTGCAGCTGACGCAAGCTACCGCCAACCAGCCATCACGCCGGCTCGTCGGGCACCAACTCCATCTCCAGCCGCGTGATGCAGTCCTTGATGTGCAGCTTGCGCTTCTTCAAGCGCTTCATCTGCAGCTCGTCGTCCAGGTTCGCGGGCACGCGCTGGATCTCCTCGTCCAACGCGCGGTGGGCGCGTCGCAACTCGGCGATCTGTTCGACGATCTCGGCGGTTGACAGGGTTTCCACCCCCCGAGCATACACAACCCCGGGCTGCGCGCGTCACCCACGCTTGCCAAGCGGCCCGGGGCTGCGACAATGCCCGCGCGCCGCGGGGAAACGGCGGCGCGCCCCGTCCATCATTGCCGCGCGGCTACGGCCGTCGAGAAAGGAGTCTTTCGATGCGTCTGCATCCTTCCCTGCTGGCCCTGGGCCTGTTCGCCGCCGCCAACCTGGCCAGCGCCGCCGATGTCGCCAAGTACGACGGCTTTCTGTGCTGCAACCTGCGCACCGACGGCAGCTGGATCAGCGACAGCAACTACGCCGAAGACGGCAAGCGCATGCTCCCGGTCGGCACCCCGGTCAGCGTCACCGGCTTCGGCCGCAACCGCGTCAACCTCAAGATCGCCGGCGAAAAGCAGTCCATCGGCAACGATTACAGCCGCGACCTGGACAACACCGCCTTTGCCGCCCGGTATGTCGTCACCACCGACCCCAAGCTCAAGCTCGCTACCTTCCCGCCCAAGATTCGCCAGGCGATCAACGATGGCAAGCTCACCGGCGGCATGACCCGCGAACAGGTGCTGATGGCGGTCGGCTACCCGATCAGCAGCGAAAACCCCAACCTGGACGCCTCGCTGTGGCGCTACTGGCGCGACAGCTTCTCCGAGTACCAGGTGCAGTTCGGCCCCAGCGGCAAGCTGGTCAAGGTGACCGCCGATCCGCAGGTGATGAATTTGATCTGGGTGCCGTGAGGCACTCAGCGGAGCAGCAGGCGCCGGCGTGAGCCGGCACCTGTCATCGCCCCACGGTTGCTGATCACTGATGTCGCGTGCGTGCGCGCTGGCGAATGCAAGGCATCGACGACACCGCGCGGGTTCATTGAACGTGCGACCCCGACGAGGGAAGACATGCACGATGGTGAATTGATTATCCCGCCCGACGCACTGGCCGATCCGGAGGCCTTCGAACTGCTGCGTCTATGGGCCGCGAATGAACAGCTGCACGTGAGCATCAATCGCGATCTGGGTGGCGGTGCAGAGGACTTCGGCGAACTGCTTGCGGATCTGTTCGAGCATGCTTCGCGGATGTACGCACAGCGCGATGGCATGCCGCTCGCGCAATGTCGCACGCTGATGCTGGATGACTTCTTGCGACGCGTTGCCGACCCGAGCGGTCGGCAAGAGGGAGCGCTGCCAGTCGAGCACTAGCGGCGCCGTGCAAGGCCCTTGTTGCGCGATCGCGCGTCCCGGGCAAGCCTCTATTGACTGCGATGACTCGGTTAGCAGTGCGCCGGGCACGGACGCATCGCCGTGCTGCCTTTTGGATACCATCGACGCTGGCTTTCTCGCCCAAGGGCAAAGATCCTGGCGTCACTGGCCTTCCCGACCAACACCTGATGAGAGCGTCCTGATGAGAGTGTCATGCAGCGAGATCTGATTCTGTATCCCAAAGACGATAACGGCGACACGCTCTGGCATATCGCACAGCAAGGTGTCGACCTTTCAAAGCCGCGGGAAATCGCTTTTTCGGTGGTCTTCCCCAGCAAGGAATCGGCGCTGGAGTTCTCGGTGAAGATGCTTCGCTTCGAGCAGAAAGTCCGCTGCTGTCATTACCCGGAAAATACGGCGTTTCCCATGGATGTGACGGTGTATCCGACCATGGTGCCGTCGTACAAGGCGATTTCGGCGTTCGAGGAAGACCTGGCAGCCGAGGCCAAGCCCTTGGACGGCTTGAACGATGGATGGGAATTCTTCGGGGACGCGAAGGACGCCTGAGCGCTCGGCCAGTTCGAGGACTGCACGGCGTGCAGATCCTCCTATCAGCGCTTTCGCATCAGCGCGCTGACTGCGGCACACGTCGCAGCTGCGTCACGTCGTAGCCCATCGCCGCGATACGCTCGACCGCTTGCTGATAGTCGGCATCGGAGACCTGCGGGGTGCGCGCCATGTACCAGACGTAGTCGCGCTTGCTGCGCGCCACGATGGTCTGCGTATAGGCTGCGTCCCGCCAGGCGATCACGTACTCGGCCTTGAACGGCCAGAAGAACTGCATGCGCCAGAGCGCGCCATTGCCTTCCTTCGCCACCTGGCCGATCGGATGCATCGATTTGAGCGGCGCCTGGAAGCTGCCCTTGCGAAAGGTGAAGGTGGTCTGGATGCGACCATCCGGTCGCAGCGCGTAGCTCTCCACCGCGTCGTAGGCGCTGCGCTCGGGCCGGGTCGGAATATGCGCAATCACATACCAGTCGCCCATGAAGCGCGGCACATCAACGGTGTCTGCGCGGGGCAGGGCAGCGCGTGAATCGCTTGCGCCAGCACTGCCGTGGACCGCGAGCGTGAGTAACAACAGCATCGAACTACGTCGCATGGCACTTCTACCTAAGAGGGCACGTCTCAGCAATACGTAGGTGCACTGCGTCTGGATGCGAGCCCATGCGATGTAGCTCCGGCCTGGGGGCAAGACTGGCCTTAGTGCGTGCGACACGTCGGTGCCGTTTGCCGAGTCATCTGCGTTCAAGAGCCAAATAAAGAGCCACTCAAACGCCGGAAACGCCCAATTTATGCCGTGAGTATTGTTCAACCCTCAGCCGCCGTGATGACGACAAGGTGCGCTGAAGCATCGAGCTGAAAGGACGTTTCTTCCACCGTCAGCTGCCCAGCGATCACTGACTCGAGGGATGTCGGCGGGCGGTTTCCCAACGGCACTCACCAAGGCGATACCGCGTCTTCCCCATACGGGTAAATCGTCGCGATCGTTCCATCTGCAGCATGTTCCAGCGGTGCCATCTTGATGCTGCGCAGATGCGTCTGGCCGCCCGAAAGCACGCTGTCGTGATAGAACAGATACCACTGCTCCTGGAACAAGCAGATGGAGTGATGCGTGGTCCAGCCGACCACCGGTGCGAGCAGCACGCCCTGGTAGTTGAACGGGCCGTAGGGTGAGTCGCTGGTGGCGTAGCAAATCTGGTGGGTGTCGCCGGTGGAATACGACAGGTAGTACCGACCTGCATGTTGGTGGACCCAGGGACCTTCGAAGAAGCGGCGGGCGTGGTCGTCTGCGCGCAGCGGGGCGCCGTGTTCGTCGAGGATGACGACTTCGCGGCTGGGTTCGGCCAGTTCGGTCATGTGCGCGTGCAGGCGCGCCACGCGCGGGCCAAGTGCGGGTGCCTCGCCCACCGGTTCCTGATGCGTCTGCGCGTAGACATTATCGCGGTAGTGCTGCAGCTGGCCGCCCCAGATGCCGCCGAAGTACAGGTAATGCGCGCCGTCGTCGGCGGCGAGTACGGCCGGGTCAATCGAGTAGGTTCCGGCGATGGGCTGCGGCTCGGCGACGAACGGGCCTTCGGGGCGATCGCCCACCGCCACGCCGATCTGGAATATGCCGTCGGCGCGTTTTGCGGGGAAGTACAGATAAGTCTTGCCGTTGCGTTGTGCCGCATCCGGTGCCCACATCTGCCGCTGCGCCCAGGGCACATCGCGCACATGCAGCACTTGCCCGAGGTCTTCCACCGCCGCACCTGGATGCGCCATGCGCAACACGTGGTAGTCGGCCATGTCGAAATGCGAGCCGTCGTCGCTGAAGGCCACGCCGGCATCGAGGTCGTGCGAGGGATAGATATACAGCGCACCGTCGAATACATGTGCGGACGGGTCGGCGGTGTAGAGGTGGGTGACCAGCGGTGCGGAAATGGCGGTGCGCGCCAGCGCCTGCAGATTAGCGGCTTGCAGTTCATCGGACATGCGCGTACCTGTGCATGAAGTGGGAGGGGAGGTCAGACAGTGGCGAACGGGGCGGCCTGTCGGCGCATGCCCAGTTCGTGCTCGATGCGGGTTTCCAGCGCCTTGTCGATTTCGTACAGCGCCAGCAATGCAGTGCCGAGCAGGAACGGAAGCGAGGCGTACACGCTGATGGACAGGCGGATGCCGTTGGTGACGGCCGCGCCTTGCTGCGGCAGTGCTGCGTCATAGCCATAAAACGCCAGGATGCCGGCGACCAGTGCGCCGCCTACGCTCAGTCCGATCTTCAAGCCGCACAACATCGCCGAGAAGATGATGGCGGTGGCGCGGCGGTGGTTCTTCCACTCCGAGTAATCGGCCACATCGGCGATCATGGCCCACAGCAACGGGATGGTGATGCCGTAGAAATACCCGTGCAGGACGTAGGAAGCGAACACCCAGCCGATCGCATTCGGTGGGTACAGATAGAACGCCAGCAGGAACAGCGTGGAGATCAGCAGCGCGCCGCCGAAGACATTGCGCTTGCCAAAGCGGTCGGCCAGGCGTTTGGAAAAACCGATGCCTACGATCATCGCCAGGATGCCGCCGGCGCTGAACACGCTAAATGCGGAAGTCGGTGCGTCCTGTGGCCACTGCAACGCGCTCATGCCGGCGCCAGTCAGGACGCTGTTGATGCCGGCGATGAAGCGGTTGAACCCGGCGTGGTCGAGAAACTGCGTCAACGCATTCGCGTCGAGGTAGTACTTGAAGTAGTAGATGTACATCCCGCCCTTCATCGCCAGATTGATGAAGACCAGGATGGTGAGCGCCAGCATCACCAGCCAGGGCTTGTTGCGGACCAGATCGGTCAGGTCCTGGCGCACGCTGTTGCGTTGTTCGCTGATCGGCAGCACCCGCTCGCGCGTGGTGAAGAAGGTGATCAGAAAGCACAGCGTGCCGATCGCCGCGAACAGCGCCATGGTGTTGCGAAAGCCCTGCGCCTTGTCGCCATTGCCCAGAATCAAGACCAACGGCAGCAACAGCACCTGGATGATGAACTGCGCAAAGGTCACCGCCAGAAAGCGATACGCCGACAAGCTGTTGCGCTGCTCCATGCTGCCAGTGAGCACGCCGCTCAAGGCCGAGTACGGCAGGTTGTTGGCGACGTACACCAGCATCAGCAAGGTGTAGGTGGCAAAGGCGTAGGCGATCTTGCCCTGCTCGCCGAGCGTGGGCGTATTGAAGGCGGCCAGCGACAACGCCCCGAAAGGCAGTGCGGTCCACAGAATCCACGGGCGGAACTTGCCCCAGCGGGTGCGCGTGCGATCGGCCAAAATACCGATGACCGGCGTAAACACGAACGCGCCCAACATGCCGACCACAAAGATCAGCGTCGCTGCCACGCTGGCAGGTATGCGGAACACATCGGTGTAGAAGAACGCCAGGAAAGTGACCAGTGTCTGGAAGATCAGATTGGCGGCCAGGTCGCCCAGGCTGTAGCCGATCTTTTCGCGCAAGGAGAGCTGCTGTGACCGATCGTTCATGAGGTGGGGCGGACTCGAAGAATGCTGCGGAAAACGCCGCGGCGCGCATTGCGCCATCGGTCGCCGCTGGGAGGAACGGCGACCGATGACGACAACACTCAAAAGGTACCGCGGATGCCGAGCATGACGGTGCGCCCGGGCTCATACAGGTCGTAGGTGGCGTTGGGCCAAGCGAAGGTCGTGCGCAACGGCTCGTTGGTGATATTGGTGACGTTGAGCGTGATCTGCGGCTTGGACGGCAGCCAATCCAGTGCGTAGCTCGCCGACATATCGAGCTGGCCGCGCGCGTCGGCGTTGAGGCGCGCATACGGAATGCCGTTCTGGTTTGCGCCGGAGATCACCATGTCGTCGTTCCAGGTGTAGGACAGGCGGATCGAGGCTGCGTCCTTTTCCCAGTAGACGGTGCCGTTCCAGAGGTTGGGTGCGACACCGACGGCCACCGCCGGCACGCCTTCGCCTTCGGACTGCTGGTTGACGTGGGTGTAGTTGAGGCTGAAGCCCAGGCCGTCGAACAGCTTGTCCAGCGGCTGCACCCAGATGGCCTCGGTGCCGCGGATATTGAGCACACCATCGGCATTGACCTGCGTCTGCACATCCACGGTGGCCGCATTGGGGCCGCCGCGCTGGGCCAGGCCGGCCTGCTGGATCGGCAATAGCGTGTCGTAGTTCACGCCCAGGTCGTTGAACGGAATGCGGCGGATGCCGTTGACGGTGAAGCCGGTGATGCGCTTGTTGAACAGGGTCAGGCCCACATAGCCTTCGCCGCCGGTGTACCACTCGCCGCCGAAATCCACATTGGTCGACAGATACGGCTTGAGGTTCGGATTGCCCTGCGTGGCGGTCTGCGCGGAAGGGTCGCTGAAGTTGGTGTTGGGCAGCATCGCGCTGGGATCGGGGCGGGTCAGCGTGCGCGAGCTGGACAGGCGCATGACCACCTTGTCGGCCACGTCCCATGCCACGTTGAACGAGGGCAGGGTTTCCTTGTAATCCGAATCCAGCACCTGCACGCTGCGGACGCCATTGATGGTGACCGGGCCGGTAATGGTCTGGTCGGTGGTCACATAGCGCACGCCGGCGTTGAAGCGCATGGTGCGGTTCCAGACATCGGCTTCCGCATTGGTCTCGATGTAGAAGCCCAGATTTTTTTCGCGGATGCCGCCGGTCGAAGCGCCGGTGTTGGCCGAGTTGCTCTCCGGTGCGGCATCGCGCAGCGCGTAGTAGTTGGTGTCGGCCAGGAAGCGGGAGAAGTCGGCCGTGATGAAACCGCCTGGGCCGGGTTTCAGATAGCTGGCCAGGGCCGCGTTCGGGATTGCCGAGCCGGCGCCGCCGTTGCACACGTTGCCGCCATTGCCGCGGCATACCACCTGTTCCCAGGCAGTGCTGTTGTCGAAGCCACGGATGGTGCGCTCGGCCATGTCGTAGGACGCGCCGATCTTGACGTTGCGCTTGTCCTCGCCGAACTGCAGATCAGCGCGCGCGCCGCGCGTTTCGGTCTGGCGCTTTTCGTTCTGGATATTGACCCGGCCACCCGTCCAGCCCCAGCCCAGGTTGGGGTCGTTGAGATCGAGCGGGCTGGTGATGCTGGGGCGGTCGCCGCCTTCGTTGCGGTAGTCCACGGTGGTGAACGGCGAGGTGACCAGGATGCTGGGCGATTCGCGCGCGAGCCAGCTACGGGTGGCATTGGCCTGCACATTGAGCTTGATGTCCTGCTCGGCGCCAAACAGCAGTTCCGCACCGGGATTGACGCTCCAGAACTTGACGTTTTCGTGGTACGGGCGCGCTTCCAAAAAGTACTGCGCGTTGGCGAAGGTGGCGCTGGTCACCACGTTGTTCTGATCCAGCTGCATGCCGAGCGGAATCATGTTGCCGTTGCGGCCGATCAGATTCATGCTGATCCGCTCGGTGGTGCGCTCGGCTTCGGAGTACAGCGTGTCCAGGTAAAAATGCATGCTGTCGGAAGGGCGCCATTCCAGCGACATCACCGATGCATCGCGGTCGCGATCGCCACTCATGTAGACGCTGCGGCCCAGACGCGGGATCAGCGCGTCGCTGATCTGGTCGATGCTCAGGCCCGGGTTGCGCGCCAGCAGCCAGGCGGCGTCGATGGTCTCGCCGGTGGTGAGGCCGCTGCCGGCAGTGGCGGGCACAGTGTCTGGAATGCGCCAGTTGCCGCCGCCATTGACGTTGCACGCCGCCGGTTGGTTGGTGGCTGGCGTTCCTGCCGGCGGCGCGAGACCGCACTGGGTGTAGGTGAGGCCGGGGTTGGTCCAGCCCACGCTCTCGAAACCGCGCACGCCGAGTTTGCTGCGGACCGACGCCACACCGAACAGTGCACCGAAGGTGCCTGCTTCATTGGTCCAGCTGCCCATGAAAGCGCCGCGTGGGGTAGTTTTTTCGCTGGTGCTGTTCCAGTCGGCCTGCGCCTGATAGGTGAAGTGCACGCCGGGGCGGTCGAACGGGCGCGCGCTGCGCATGTCCACCACACCGGAAACGCCGCCTTCGAGCATGCTCGCGGTGGGTGTCTTGCTCACCGTGAGCTGGGTGAAGAATTCGGTGGGGAACAGATTCAGATCGACTTCGCGGTTCTGGTTCTGCGCATTCAGGCCGATCGAGGCGGTAGCGATGCTGGCGCCGTTGAGCGTGGTCTTGGTGAAGCTGGTGCCCAGGCCGCGGATGGCGATATTGAGACCTTCGCCATTGACGTCGCGCGCCAGCTGCACGCCGGGAATGCGGTTGAGCGACTCGGCGATATTCATGTCCGGAAACTTGCCGATGTCTTCGGCAAACACCGTGTCGGCAAAGCCGACCGAATCGCGCTTGGCGTCGGTGGAGAACTGGATGCTGCGTCGGTAGCCGGACACGGTGACGGTATCCAGCTGGGTCACCGCATCGTTATTGCCGGCAGTGGCTGGCGGGGTTTGCGCCGTGCTCTGGGCATCGGCGGACTGTGCCCAGGCGGCGGTGCTGGACATGCCCAGCAGGATGGATCCCAACGCGCAGGACAACGCGGTTCGTGCGTAGCTGTTCTTCACCGTAATCCCTTCCCTAACAGGTAGCAGATGTCCCACGCATCGCCCCTGCGCAGGGAGTGCCGCTGCCGTTGCGCGGCGCGACGATGGTGCGATGGGGGAGACGGACGATCAGTGCATTTGATGTTAGCGCTAACAAATTCGGAACATCACGCTGCAGGGCAGCATAGATGCGTGCACGCGCCGGCAGGTCGCCGGCCAACCCACGCCGTCGCGCCGGACGCGCTTGCGTACGGAGGCGCAGTGCTGCACTGCGCGATGGATTTATCGCGATGCCGTGGTAATGGTAGCGCTATCATCCGTGGCACAAGGCCACCTTCGTGCAGGTGCAGTGGTCGATGAATCGAACCGAAGAACACGGCAGCGACGGACCCGATCGGCACCTGATGGGTGCACGCTTGCAGGACATCGGCCAATCCGCGCAGGAAGCCGGCGCGCTGGCGCGCCCGCATAGGCCACGCGCATGAGCGAGGTGCCCGCCGCGGCCCCGGGGGCCGCAACGGCAAGGCTCGGCCGGGTGCGTTGGCGGGTCTGCGCCCTGCTGCTAGCCGCCACCACCATCAACTATGTGGACCGCCAGGTACTGGGCGTGCTGGCGCCGTTCCTGCAGACGCAGATCGGTTGGAACGAAATCCAGTACGGCTATATCGTCACCGCATTCCAGGCGGCGTATGCGCTGGGCTTGCTGTGCAGCGGTGCGGTGATCGACCGCTTCGGCACTCGGCTCGGCTATGCGCTGGCGATCGGCCTGTGGAGCCTGGCGGCGATGGGGCATGCCTTGGCCACCAGCGTGGTGGGGTTTGCGATTGCGCGGTTTTTCCTGGGCCTTGGCGAATCGGGCAATTTTCCTGCAGCGCTCAAGACGGTGGCCGAATGGTTCCCGCGCCGTGAGCGCGCGCTGGCCACCGGCATCTTCAATTCCGGCTCCAATATCGGGGCCATTGTTGCCCCATTGTTGGTGCCGTTGATTGCCACCGCCTGGGGCTGGCAGGCGGCATTCCTGTTCACCGGCGTGCTCAGTGCAACCTGGTTGGCGGTGTGGTGGTTCAGCTATCACCCGCCCGAGCAACAACCCCGGTTGTCTGCTGCAGAACTGGCGCACATCCGCAGCGATGCGCATGAGCCGGTGCAGCGCCGGCTGTCGTGGCTACAGGTGCTTCGGCATCGGCAAGCCTGGGCGTTTGTGCTGGGCAAGTTCATCACCGACCCGATCTGGTGGTTCTTCCTGTTCTGGCTGCCGAAGTTCCTGCACGCCGAATATGGCCTGAGTCTGCTGCAATTGGGCGTGCCCTTGATCGTGATCTTCGTGCTGGCCGACATCGGCAGCATTGCCGGTGGTTGGGTGGCCGGGCGTTTCATCGCACGTGGCTGGAGCGTCAACCGCGCACGCAAGACCGCGATGCTGATCTGCGCGATTTCCGTCGTGCCCATCGTCTTTGCCGCACGCGCCGACAACCTGTGGCTGGCGGTCGCGCTGATCGGGCTGGCCACCGCCGCCCATCAGGGCTGGTCGGCGAATCTGTTTACGCTGCCTTCGGACATGTTTCCGCGCCACGCGGTTGCCACGGTGGTGGGCATCGGCGGTTTTGCCGGTGCGGTGGGCGGCATGCTGATCGCCACCTTCATCGGCTTTCTGTTGCAAGCCACCGGCAGCTATGTGCCGGTGTTTCTGATGGCAGGCTCTGCCTATCTGCTGGCCTTGGCCGTCGTGCACACGCTGGTGCCGCGGCTGGAGCCGGCGCAGTTGCCTGCCGATCCAGCGCCGACATCGTCCTGAGGTGAGCCTATGCACAAGCGCGCAGTAGCACTGGGGTTATTGATGGTGGCCGGCATGGCCGCGCCAACCCACGCGGCACCGCTGGCAGCGGCGGCGTCCAAATTCCTTGGAAGTGCGTACGGCGCGCAGCAGGCGCCGGGGTTTGCGCAGTACTGGAACAAGCTCACCCCGGAAAACGGCGGCAAATGGGGCAGTGTGGAGGCGGTGCGCGACCAGATGGACTGGAGCACGCTGGATGCGGCATACCGGTTTGCCCAGGCCAATCAGATGCCATTCCAGATGCATGTCATGGTGTGGGGCAACCAGCAGCCGGAATGGATCAAGACCTTGCGGCCGGCCGAGCAGCGCCGCGAGATCGAGCAATGGTTTGCCGCCGTTGCGCAGCGCTACCCGGAGATCGCGCTGCTGGAGGTGGTGAACGAGCCACTCAACGACCCGCCCAGCAAGGCCGATACCGGCGGCGGCAATTATCTGCAGGCGCTGGGGGGTAACGGCGATAGCGGCTGGGAATGGGTGCTGCAATCGTTTCGGCTTGCGCGCCAGCATTTTCCCAACACCAAGTTGATGATCAACGACTACAGCATCACCAATAGCGCGCAGGCCACGCAGAAGTATTTGCAGATCGTGCGGCTGCTGCAGCGTGAGAACCTGGTCGATGCGATCGGGGTGCAGGAGCATGCCTTCGAGACCACGCCGGAGGTGGCGATGTCGGTACATCGCGACAATCTGGATGCGTTGGCCGCCACCGGCCTACCGATCTATATCACCGAGTTCGATCTGGACGGGCCGACCGATGCGCAGCAACTGGCCGACTATAAGCGTGTGTTTCCGGTGTTCTGGGAACACCCGGCAGTGCATGGCCTCACCCTGTGGGGCTTTCGGCCCGGCTTGTGGCGCGACAAGGAAGCTGCCTACCTGATCCGCGCCGACCGCACCGAACGTCCGGCGCTGGCGTGGCTGCGCGACTACGTTGCAGCCCATCCCGGTGCACCTGCGCCATGACAATTATTGATGCGCGCCGCGCTCACAGACCTTTGTCTGGTGTCCTGACCTTATGCCGATGCGCGCACGTCATCGTGTTGGCTGCATGCGCCGTGTGGCAAATAGCCGCGCTGACCGCGCTGACCGCGCTGACCGCGCTGACCACTGCCGCACACCAAGGCGGGTCGGCATGTCCTTTTACGCTGCTTGCTGACCTGCTTGCTTGTCCTGCAGTCGCAAGAATGGACAGCCTCGGCGCCATCCTGATCACACCGCTCATTGGTTTCGTTTTGCAGGCCATCGGCGGCTACATTTCGAAATTTTTTTACGGTGGGTGCGGCCTACATTCTGGCGCTGGCGGTGGTGCACCGCCTGGTGTCACGACGCAGCCGGCGCGAGTGGAGCAACCGGCCTAGACGCGGTTCCAGGTGTCTGCGCACTTGGCGTCGATCCGACGCACGTCAGCGCACCTGCTCCTTTCCGTAGCTGCCTTGCTCACTTATCGAGGATGCCAACATGTTGAAACTCCGTTATCCGCTCACGCTTGTGCTGTTGCTGGGCGCGTATGCGTCCGCTGTTGCCGGGCCCATCGCTGCCGGCAAGCAGCGCGTCCTGGGCAGCGCCTACAGCCCACAGCAAGCGCAGGGCTTCACCAACTACTGGAACGCCGACGTGCCCGAAAATGCGGGCAAATGGGGCAGCGTCGAGCCCGTGCGCGGCCAGATGAACTGGGGCCCGCTCGACGAGGCTTACCAGTTGGCCAAGCGCAACCACATGCAATTCCAGTTCCATGTCGGGCTCTGGGGTGCCCAGCAGCCGACGTGGGTGCGCAACCTGCCGCCAAACGAGCAGCTTGCGGCGATCGAGCACTGGTTTGCCGCGATTGCGCAGCGCTACCCCGACATCGACTTGATGCAGGTGGCCAACGAGACGCTGCCGGGTCACAACCAGCCGGACAATCGCCGCAGCGATACGGGCAACTATCTGCGGGCACTGGGCGGCACCGGGGCGACCGGCGTGGACTGGGTGCTTGAGGCATTCCGCCTGGCACGCAAGTATTTCCCCCATACCAAGTTGATGATCAACGACTACAACGTCACCGAGTACAACGACCAAGCCAGGCAGTATCTGCACACCATCCAGCTGCTGCAGCAAGAACACCTGATCGATGCGATCGGCATCCAGGGGCACCTGTCGAGCAACGGCCCCTCAGTTTCGGTGCAGCGCGCCAACCTCGACCTGTTGGCGTCCACCGGACTGCCGATCTACATCACCGAGTTCGACCTGGATGGGCGTACCGACGCTCAGCAGTTGGCAGCCTGGCAGCGTTTCTTCCCGATGTTCTGGGAGCATCCGGCCGTGCGTGGCGTGAACGTGTGGGGTTTCCGTCACGGTCTATGGCGTGAAAATGAAGGTGCGTATCTGATCAATTACGACGGCAGCGAACGCCCGGCCTTGACCTGGCTACGCAGCTACGTTGCCAGCAGGCCCTGACCGGGCTTCCTTCTCATTGTCCATAGGGCTGATATCGATCATGCGTTCTTCCGTGTTGTCCTTGCATCCCGATCGTTTGCTGCCGGCCGATCCCGGCACGCGCGCGATCGCCCGCCGCCTGTACGCACAGGTTGCAACGCTGCCGATCATCAGCCCGCATGGCCACACCGACCCGGCCTGGTTCGCCACCAATGCACCGTTTGCCAACGCCACCGAACTGTTGTTGGTGCCGGACCATTATGTATTCCGCATGTTGTACAGCCAGGGCATCGACCTCGATGCCCTGGGCATCCCGCGCGCAGATGGAACCCGCGCAGCAGTCGACCCGCGTGCGGCATGGCGCGTGTTTGCCGAGCACTACACGTTGTTGCGCGGCACGCCGTCGGCGCTATGGCTCAATCATGTGTTCCATGATGTCTTCGATTTGCGTATCCGTCTCGATGCCGGCACCGCCGATCACTATTACGACCACATCACCGCCGCGCTGCAAACGCCAGCATTCCTGCCGCGTGCGCTGTTCGAGCGCTTCAATATCGAGGTGATCGCCACCACCGAATCGCCGCTGGATCGGCTGCAGCACCATGCGGCCATTGCCGCCAGCGGTTGGCAGGGACGGGTGGTGACGGCGTATCGCCCTGACCCGGTCGTGGACCCGGAGCACGAGCAGTTCGCCGGCGCGCTGCAGCAGTTCGGCGCGCTCACCGGTGAGGACGTGCTCAGCTGGGATGGCTACTTGCGCGCGCATCGGCAACGGCGTGCGTTCTTTGCCGCGCACGGCGCCACCTCGACCGATCACGGGCACCCCAGCGCCGCGACCGCCGATCTGTCGCCGGTCCAAGCGCAGCGCCTGTTCGATACGGTGGTGCGCGGTGAGGCCACGCCGGAGCAGGCCGAACTGTTTCGTGCGCAGGTGCTGACCGAAATGGCGGCGATGAGCCTTGACGACGGCCTGGTGATGCAGCTGCATCCGGGCTGCTTCCGCAATCACAATCGGCAGCTGTTCGAGCAGTACGGACGCGACAAGGGCGCCGACATTCCGATGCGCACCGACTACGTGCATGCGTTGAAGCCCTTGCTGGATCGGCATGGCAACGACCCGCGCCTGCGCCTGATCGTGTTCACCCTGGACGAAACCAGCTACAGCCGCGAGCTGGCGCCATTGGCCGGGCATTACCCCTCCCTGCTGCTCGGCCCGGCGTGGTGGTTCCATGATGCGCCGGAGGGCATGTGGCGCTTTCGCGAGCAGACCCTGGCCAGCGCCGGCTTCTACAACACCGTGGGCTTCAACGACGATACCCGCGCATTCCTGTCCATTCCCGCGCGGCACGATGTGGCGCGGCGCGTGGACAGCGCCTTCCTGGCCAAACTCGTTGCCGAGCACCGGCTGGAAGAGGACGAGGCAACCGAGGTGGCAATCGACCTGGCCTACCGCCTACCCAAGCAAGCGTACAACTTGTGAGGTGGCGTAAACGGAGGGCGGCAGTGCCGAGGCGTGCGCACGCGGCGCCACTGCATCCTGCGCAGCGGCAGGATCGGTGAACTGATGCGTGCACACGCCAAGCACAACGTCACACGAGCGCTGCGCGCAGGTTATGCAGTACGTGCCTGCACGGGGCTTTTCTGGCTCTGCAGTGCATGGCCCATCATCGCAGCACCGCACGCTGCCAGCGACGCCTCGCGCGAACGTATTTCGCTGGATGCGCAGTGGCGCTTTCATCGTGGCGACCCACCCGCAAACCAGGAAATCCTGGACTACGATGTGCGCCCGCAGGTGGTGCGCAGCAGCGATGGCAGGGTGGCCGATGCGCAGCCGGAACAAGCGCAGCTCATCGATGCGCCCGCCGTGCGCGTGCTCAAGCCGTGGATCCTGCCCACCGCCAACGGTTTGATCGCAGACCCGGCCCAACGGCACATACGCCCTCCAGGCAATCCGGGCAGCACGGTGGCGTATGTGCAGCCGCACTTCGACGACAGCGCATGGGAAACCGTGGACCTGCCGCATGACTGGGCCATTGCCGGGCCGTTCCTGGCAGATGGGCCTTACGGTGGCATGGGTCGGTTGCCGAGCTGGGGCATCGGCTGGTATCGCAAGAGCCTGGACATCCCGGCCAGCGATCGCGGCCGCGCGATGTTTCTGGATCTCGATGGTGCGATGTCTTACGCCACGGTCTGGCTCAACGGCAAGCTTGTCGGCGGCTGGCCGTACGGTTACAGCTCCTGGCGCGTGGATCTGACGCCGTATGCGATTGCAGGCAAGCGCAATCAGCTGGTCATTCGCCTGGATAACCCGCCCGAGTCGGCGCGTTGGTATCCAGGCGGTGGGCTGTATCGCAACGTGTGGCTGACCAAAGCGGCGCCGTTGCATATCGCGCACTGGGGCACGCAGCTGACCACGCCGTACGTCTCGGCCGATGCGGCGCAGGTGCAGCTGACCGTCACCTTGGACAACGCCGCCCGCAGCGCAACCCAGGCGCAGGTGCGCACAGCGATTTATCTGCTCGACGATGCAAGCGACCGGCCCAGTGGCGAAGCGGTCGCGCGCATTCCCGCGCAGCCCATCAGTGTCCCTGCCGGCGGCACGGCGCAGGTGCAAGGCAGCACCCGGATCGATGCCCCGCGCCTGTGGGGGCCTCCACCCACCCAGCACCCGCATCGCTATGTGGCCGTCACCGAGGTCGACCAACAGGGACGCGTGGTGGACCGCTACGAAACCCGCTTCGGCATTCGCAGCATCGTGTTCGACGCCGACAAGGGCCTACTGGTCAACGGCGAGCACGTGCCGATCCGCGGGGTGAACAATCATCACGACCTGGGCGCGCTCGGTGCAGCGTTCAACAGGCGCGCCGCCGAGCGACAGTTGCAATTGCTGCAGCAGATGGGCGCCAACGCCATCCGCATGAGCCATAACCCGCCTGCGCCCGAATTGCTCGATCTGACCGACCGCATGGGTCTGCTGGTGGTGGATGAGGTGTTCGACAGTTGGGAGATGAAGAAGACCCCGCTGGACTTTCATCTGGTGTTTCCGCAGTGGCATGCCGCCGATCTGCGCGCGATGCTGCGCCGCGACCGCAACCACCCCTCGGTGATGCTGTGGAGCGTGGGCAACGAGGTTGGCGAGCAATACACCGGCCAACAGGGCGCGGCGATTGCGCGCACGCTGCGCGCCATCGTGCATGCAGAAGACCCGACGCGCCCGGCCACGGTGGCGATGAACTACGCCTCGCCCGAGATGCCGCTGCCCGCTGCGCTGGATGTCGTCAGCCTCAATTACCAGGGCGAAGGCATCCGCGATGCAGCCGAGTTCGAGGGTACCGAGCGCATCCGTAAACCGCCGCAATACCCCGCGTTCCATGCACGGTTTCCACACAAGGCCATTGTCAGCAGCGAGACTGCCTCGGCACTGAGCAGTCGTGGCGTGTACCTGTTTCCGGTCACTGCGGACAACAGCGCACCGGTACGCGATGGCCGTGGCGGCGATTCGGTGGCGCATCAGGTCAGCGCGTACGAACTGCATGCGGTGGACTTTGGCTCCAGCGCGGACAAGGTGTTCGCTGCGTTGGATCAACACCCTTACGTGGCCGGTGAGTTCGTCTGGACCGGGTTCGATTACCTGGGCGAGCCCACCCCGTATTACAGCTCGCGCAGTTCCTACTCGGGCATCTTCGATCTGGCCGGCTTCCCGAAGGACCGTTACTGGCTCTATCAGTCGCGCTGGCGTCCGGAACTGCCGGTGGCGCATCTGCTGCCGCATTGGAGCTGGCCAGGGCGCGAAGGACAGGTCACGCCCGTGCATGTGTTCACCTCCGGCGACGAGGCCGAACTCTTCGTCAACGGCGTTTCGCAGGGGCGCAAGCGCAAGGCGCCACGGCAGTACCGGCTACGCTGGGACGCGGTGGTGTACCAGCCGGGCGAATTGCGGGTGCAGGCGTACAAGGACGGCAAGCCGTGGGCCAGCGAGCGCGTGCAGACGGCAGGCCGCGCCGCGCGCATGCAGCTGACGCCGGATCGGTGCAGTATCCGCGGCGACGGACAAGACCTGAGCTTCATCACCGTGCGCCTGCTCGATCGCGACGGACGTCCCGCACCGACCGCGGGCGACCGCCTGCGCTTCCGCATCGAAGGCCCTGGCGAGTTGGTGGCCACCGACAACGGCGACCCCACCAATCTGGAAACGTTCGCTGCGTCGCAACGTCATGCCTTCAATGGGCTGTGCCTGGCGATCGTGCGTGCCAAGGCCGGGGCGCGTGGCACGATCACCGTGCATGTGGAATCGGACACGTTGCAAGCCGCACAGACCCAGGTGGCGGTGCAGTGATGCGATCCAGTGCAATCGAAACCTGTGACCTCTCAACGGACCTGCTCATGCACATCAACCGCGCCAACCTCACCAAACGCCTGGGATTGCTGATCGCCGGCCTCAGTGCAGTGTGCACGCTGCAGGCCCTGGCCGCGTGCGGGACGCCCGGCACCTCGCTCAAGCAGGCGTATGCGCAAGGGTTTCTGCTGGGGACTGCCGTCAATGCCGATATCGTCTCCGGCAAGGACGCAGCCTCCGCTGCGTTGGCGGCCTGTCACTTCAATGCGGTGACCGCGGAAAACGTGATGAAGGCCGAAGTGGTGGCGCCGCGTCGTGGGGTGCAGGATTTCAGTGCAGCCGATGCATTCGTGGCCTACGCACAGCGCAATCGGCAGTTCGTGGTCGGTCACACCCTGGTCTGGCACAACCAGACACCGGAGTGGTTCTTCACTACCGCCGATGGTCGGCCCAATACGCCGGCACAGCAGCTGGAACGCATGCGTGCGCATATCGCGGCGGTGGCCGGGCGTTACACGGGCAAGGTGCAAGCCTGGGATGTGGTCAACGAAATCATCGACGAAGACGGCAGTTACCGTTCGACCAACTGGGTACAGCGCGTGGGCGACGGCGACACGGTGGTCCGCAATGCCTTCACCTTCGCACAGCGCTATGCACCGGATGCGCAGCTCTACTACAACGATTTCAATGCATGGCGGCCGGCCAAGCGTGATGGCATCGTGCGCATGGTCAAGATGCTGCAGCAGGCTGGTGTCCGTATCGATGGCGTGGGCATGCAAGGCCATTGGGGGCTGAACTACCCCAGCTTGCGCGACATCGAGGACGCGATCGATGCGTACGCTGCGCTTGGCGTCAAGGTCATGATCACCGAGCTGGACATCGATGTGTTGCCGCTCACCAAGGAAGGCCAGATCATCGGCACCGGCATGGCGCACAAGCAGTTTCAGCTGCCGGAATTCAAGCGCTTTCTCGACCCCTATCGCGATGGTTTGCCTGCCGACGTGCAGGCGCAATTGCGCGACCGGTATGCCGAGCTGTTCGCGCTGTTCTGGCGCAAGCGCGACAAGATTGCGCGCGTCAGCGTGTGGGGCGTCAGCGATGACATGTCGTGGAAAAACGATTACCCGGTACCTGGGCGCACCAACTATCCGCTGCTGTTCGATCGCAATCATCAACCCAAGCCGGCGTTGGATGCGGTGTTGGCCGTGCCCACCGCAACCGCTGCACGCTAGCGGCTGCCGGCCCAAGAGCTGCTGACCACCACGCCCGGGCACAGGCGAGCACGGCCGATGTTCGGTGCGGCATGGATGGCTCGAAACACCGCATTCCTGCGTGCCGTGCACCTCATAGATGCATGCGCGCGATGCATTGGTGGCCGCTATGCGCAGTCGCCTGCACACGCATGATGGCATCATGCCCCCAACCATGAGACAGGACTGACCGATGCGCTTGCCGTCTTATCTGCTGTTGGCCGTGCCGTTGCTGGCGGTGCTTGCTGCCTGCACCAAGCAGACTCCACCGACGCCGCGTTTTGCGGCCATCGGCCAGCTGCAGACATTCGACCGCCGCTTCGGTGATGTGGTGGCAAGCGATGCGCGCATCGAGAAGCTCACCGAAGGCTTCACCTGGTCCGAAGGCCCGGCATGGGTACGCAAGGGAGGCTATCTGTTGTTTACGGATGTGCCGGAAAACAAGCTGTATCGCTGGTCCGAACAGGCCGGCCTGTCGGTCCTGCTCTCGCCCTCCGGCTACACCGGCCCGGAACTGCCCACGCTGCGCGAAGCCGGCGCCAATGGTCTGTACGCCGAGCCCGACGGCACGGTGCTGCTAGCCGATTCCGGCACGCGCATCCTGGCCAGGCTCGATCCGGTCACGCGCAAGAAGACACCGCTTGCGACTGCCTTCGAGGGCCACCGCTTCAACAGCCCCAACGATGTCGTGCGGCGCAGCGATGGCGTGGTGTTCTTCACCGACCCGCCGTACGGGTTGAAGGATCTGGATAAATCGCCGGTCAAGGAGCTGCGCTTCAATGGCGTCTATCGCCTGGACACCGATGGCAGCGTGCATCTGCTGGACGATAGCCTGAGCTTTCCCAACGGCATTGCCCTGTCGCCGGATGCGCGCACCTTGTACGTCTCCAACTCCGATCCGCAACGGCCGATCTGGATGGCGTATGCACTGGATGCACAGGGTGCCGTCACCGGCAAGCGCGTGTTCGCCGATGCGTCCGACCTGATCGCCAAGGATGTTCCCGGCCTGCCCGACGGCATGGCGGTTGCCGCCGACGGTACGTTGTTTGCCACCGGCCCCGGCGGGGTGATCGTTTTCGATCCCGCCGGCCAACGCCTGGGTCGCATCGCCACCGGCGAGGCCGTCTCCAACTGCGCCTTCGGCAACGATGGCCACACGCTGTACATGACCTCGCACGCGATGCTGGCGCGCGTGCGCGTGAAGTCGCTGGGCCTGCAGTTCGTGCGCTAGACGATCGCGGCGATGCCGCTGCATCGCCTCGCGATGGACACGCACGTCTGGCCGCATGCGTGTCTGACCGCAGCGCCAATCGCCTGGTACTGCCGCCGTGTCGGCTGCCTTGTGTACTGCCTCGGTCAATCGTCCAGCCGCCACAGGCCGCTTGCTTGCAGACAAGGCCAGCGGCCATGACGCGCGCCCGCACGACGCGTCCTCGCCCGTAGCGCCACCGCTGCCGGTCTTACCGAGCAGCGTGGTGCCCGCACCTCCGACCGCCGGCCGCAGCGCCTGCGAGCCAGGCCTTTTACCTGGCTCACCGCACCAACGTGGCGACCGCAACCGTGGTGCGGCGCGTCAAAACAGGCGTGCACCGAATCGCTCTTGCACCGCGCAACGCCTGCTGTGCCAAGGCGTGCAGCTGTCCAGGCAATCGCCACGCTTGAGCCTGTTGCAAAAAGGTAATCATCGCTATACGGTAGTTTTCACTACTGTCATGAGCGGGTGCCCGCGGGGTTGCGGCAATGAACGAAGCTTGCGTTTCCCGGTTGCTGCGCACCCTGGCGTGCGTTGTCGTAGCGGCGCTGCCGCTGATGCCTGCGCTGGCGGCAGCGTCCTCGCCGGTACAGGGCCTGTGGCTGACTGCGGCCAAGGACGCCGTCATCGCATTTGCGCCGTGTACCGATGCCGCCAGCGCGATGTGCGGAAAGGTGGTGTGGGACAAGGACGCCGGCACGCCGAAGGACACCTGCGGTGTGCAGATCGCGCGCCTGGAGCGCGACGACAACGGCACCTGGCGCGAGGGTTGGGCATTCGATCCGCGCAGCGGCAAGCGCTACAAGGCCACGCTGCGGAGCAAGGGCGACAGCCTGACCCTGCGCGCGTTCATCGGCGCCGAAGTGCTCGGCGAAAACATGCTGTTCACCCGCGTGCAGGCCCTGCCATCCACGCCGGTGTGCGCCAGCCACTAGCTGCGGCCAGCGCCACATGCGCGCGCAGCACCGGCCGCCGCGATCGCGGCGGTTCTCACTCACATCCACCGGGGGAATCCAGATGGCGAAGATCCATGTCGGCGCGGTTGTCGCGTGTGCGTTGCTGCAAGGTGCGGCTTGCCTGCCGGCGCAGGCCCAGCAAGCCGACCCGGCCAGCGAGGGCAGCGTGGCGACCTATCAGTTCGACAACCAGGTCAAGCTGATGAGCGAACAGCGCACGCGCGGCATCTCCGATTCGTTGATGCGGCCCTCGGCCAAGTGGAGCACCCAGTTCGTGCATGCCAGCGGGCTGGTCGCCTTGCTGGAAGTGGCCGGGGTCAGCAAGAAGCAGTTCGTCAATGGCGACGGCCTGGGCGTCACCCTGGCGGGCGGTTATCGCTTCGGCAATCCGGACCGCTGGCACGCCGGCGTGGGCTTGGCCACCGAGCGATTCCCGGGCGCACGCTTCATGGCGCCGCACAGCATCGACCTGGAAACCGGCACCCCGACCGACGTGCGCACGACCAACTACAACAGCGACTTCGCCGTGATGGAGCTGGGCTACGGCATCGTCGAAGGGCGCGTGTTGTATGTGGTGTCCAAGACCTACCGCGGTGCCGATACTGGCGGCGTGTGCGGGCAGATCCTGCGCTTCTCGATCGATCCGACCGCCGCATTGCAGTGCTACGCGCGCGGCGAACAGGATTCGCGTGGCACCGTGTTGGCCGACCTCAATACCCAGTTGCCGTTGCTGCCCTCGCTGCTGCCGTCCACGACGCTGCGCCTGCATGCCGGCTACCAGAAACTGGCCAACTTTCGCGAAGGCAACTTCGCCGATTACCAGATCGGCATCACCCATCGGCGTTGGGGCCTGGACTGGAACCTGGACTGGCTGACCACCAACACCAACGCGCACCAGTTGTACTGGGTGCAGGACGGCGAGCGTATCCGCAAGACCGACGGCGATGCGCTGGTGTTCTCGATCGGCTACACGTTCTGATGCGCACCCAAACGCTCGCAGACGACACCGGCGGCAATGCGCCGCTGGTGCTGGCGGTGGACCTGGGAACCTCTGGCTGCAAATGCGCGTTGGTGACGCTGGACGGCAAGGTGCTCGCCTGGGCGTTCGAACCGGTGCAACTGCACGTGCAGGGCGTCGCTGCCGAACAAGACCCGCACGCGTGGTGGGACGCGTTCAGCGCCACCGCCGCTGCCGTGGTGCAGGGCGATGCGGCACTGCGCCGACGCGTGGTGGCCGTGTGTTGCTCGACCCAGGGCGAAGGCACCGTCTGCGTGGACCATAACGGCCAGGCGCTCGGGCGCGCCATGCTGTGGCTGGACATGCGCGGCCAGGCGGCCATCGCCCGGCGTCTGCAGGGGCGTTGGCTCAATGTGCGCGGCTACGATCCCCTGCGCCTGTGGCGATGGTTGCGCCTGAGCGGTGGCGCGCCTGCGCGCAGCGGCAAGGATTGCGCCGGCCACATCGCCTATCTGCGCGATCACCAGCCCGTGCGTTACCAGCGCACGCACAAGTTTCTCAACGTGCTCGATTACATGAACCTGCGCCTGACCGGCCGGTTCTGCGCCACTCCCGATTCGATGCTGACCACCTGGGTCACCGACAATCGCGACCCGCACCATATTCGCTACGACGCGGGCCTGCTGGACATGGTCGGCGTGGAGCGCGACAAGTTGCCGGACCTGGTGCCGTCCACTGCCGTGCTGGGTCCGCTGCTGCCGCAGGTGGCCCAGGCGCTGGGCCTGTCGCCGCAGACCGTGGTGGTGGCCGGCGCGATCGACACGTCGGCCGTGGCGGTCGCCGCGGCGGTGGAAGACCACGCCGCGCACCTGTACCTGGGCACCTCGTCGTGGTTGGGCGCGCATGTGCCGCGCATGAAAACCGACGTGCGCAGTACGATCGCCGCGGTGCCGTGCGCGGTGGAAGGGCGCTATCTGGCGATCGCCCTGCAGACCACCGCCGGTGCCAACCTGTCCTTCCTGCGCGACCGCATCCTGTTCCATGCCGACGAACTGCTCAGCGACGAGCAGCGCCCGGACGTCTATGAAGTGCTCAATCGCATCGCCGCACGCGTGCCCGCAGGGTCCAACGGGTTGATCTACATGCCCTGGCTGTTCGGCGAACGCACGCCGGTGGAAGACCCGAGCCTGCGTGCGGGCCTGATCAATCTCTCGTTGATGCACAGCCGCGAGGACATGATCCGCGCGGTGATGGAAGGGGTGGCGTTCAACACGCGCTGGATGATGGAGCCGTTCGCGCGCCTGCTTGGCTGCGACCCAGGCACGATTGCCGCGGTCGGTGGCGGCGCGCAGTCGGATCTGTGGTGCCAGATCATCGCCGATGTCAGCGGCCGGCCGATCCGGCAATTGCACAATCCGATCCAGGCCAACGCAGTGGGCGCGGCCTTCATCGCCGGGGTCGGCCTGGGCCGGCTCGGCTTCGGCGACCTGGCGGCATTGCAGCGCCCCCGGCGGGTCTACGAGCCGGATGCGGGCACGCGTGCGCTGTACGACGACCGCTACGCGGTGTTCAAGGACCTGCAGCGCACCTTGGCGCCGATCTACCGACGGCTCAATCCCTCCACGCCTGCGCCCGCCCCGGAGGTCGCCACGCATGTTTGCCCTTGAACAACGCCAGCGCGTGGTCGCGCTGTGCATCGAACTGTCGCGCCGCGGCTATCTGGCCGGCACCGGCGGCAATGTCGCCTTGCGTATCGATGCCGAGTGTTTCGCGGTCACTCCCTCGGCGATCGACTACCTGAGCATGCAGGCCGAGGATATCTGCATCGTCCGCACCAAGGACCTGCACCAGCTCGACGGCACGCGCACGCCGTCGGTCGAAACCGGCCTGCATGCGCAGGTGATGCGGCGGCGCCCGGACGTGGGTTGCAGCATCCACACCCACCAGCCGGTCGCCAGCGCCTGCACCCTGCTGGGCGCGCCGTTGGAGGTGACGCAACCGGCGTTGCGCCGGCTGCTTGGTGCACGGATTCCGATCGCCGGCTACATGCCGTCGGGCACCGGCCTGCTGGCCCGCCTGCTGGCCCGGCAGCTGCAGCCCACCGTCAACGCCTATCTGCTGCGCAATCACGGCGTGGTCTGCTGCGGCACCAACCTGGAGGCGGCCGTCACCGTGGTCGAAGCGTTGGAGCTGGCCGCGCGCAGCCACCTGCAGACGCAGATCCAGGCGCGTGCGGCGCGCGAGCCCGACCTCGCTGCCGGCCTGCTGCGGGTGCTGACGGCGCTGGATTCCAGCCGGCACACGTCCGGCGCGTCCTCCCTTTCCCAGACATGATGGCACCGACAATGAGCGTGACTTCCGCGATTTCGCAATGGCCCGATGTGGACCAGCTGTATCGCCGCTTCGATGCGTTGGTCAAACAGCCGATGCGGCCGGTCCGGCGCGAAGGCATGGACAAGGTGATGCGCTACTTCGAGCAGCGCTGCCAAGGCTCCAAGCAGTTGGGCGACGCCGCGCAGCGGGTGATTCCCGGCGGCGTGCAGCACAACCTGGCCTTCAATTACCCGTTCTCGCTGGCGATGCGCAGCGCCGAGGGCGCCTACCTGACCGACGTCGACGACAACCGCTACATCGATTTCCTGCAGGCCGGCGGACCGACCTTGCTCGGCTCCAACCCGCCGGCGTTGCGCGCACGCGTCAACGAGGTGCTGGACCAGTGCGGACCGGTGACCGGACTGCTGCACGAATACGAGGTCAAACTGGCCGAGCTGGTCTGCGCCAGCATGCCGGCGGTGGAGATGGTGCGCCTGCTCGGTTCGGGAACCGAGGCGGTGATGGGCGCGGTGCGCCTGGCGCGCGCGTATACCCGCAAGCGCTGGATCATCAAGATCGGCGGTGCGTATCACGGCTGGAGCGACCAGTTGGTGTACGGCCTGCGCCTGCCCGGCACCGGCCGCATGGAAGCGATCGGCATTCCGCGTGGGGCGACCGCGCATACCCAGGAATGCCTGCCCAACGATCTGGACGCGTTGCGCCGCAAGCTGCAATTCAATCGCCTGCGCGGCGGCACCGCGGCGGTGCTGCTGGAACCGCTGGGGCCGGAGAGCGGCACCCGCCCGGTGCATGCGGACTACAACCGCCAGGTGCGCGCGCTGTGCGACGAGTTCGGGGCGCTGCTGATCTTCGACGAAGTGGTCACCGGTTTCCGGTTGGGCCCCGGCGGTGCGCAAGGCTACTTCGGCGTTGCGCCGGACATCACCGTGCTGGGCAAGTGCCTGGCCGGCGGCTATCCGATGGCCGGGGCGATCGGGGGCCGCCGCGAGGTCATGATGAGCCTGGTGGGCGGCATCGGCACGACCGCGCGGCGCGCCTTTGTCGGCGGCACGCTCTCGGCCAATCCGCTGTCCTGCGTGGCCGGCTACTACGCGTTGCTGGAAGCGCAGCAGAACGATGCCGCCGGCCGCGCCGGTCGCGCCGGCGATCGCCTGCGTGCGGGTCTGGAGGCGATCATCCAGCGCCGCGGATTGCCGTACGTGGTCTACAACATGGGCTCGATCGTGCACCTGCAGACCTCCGGCGTGCTGCTGCTGGACACCGGCAACCTCTACAAACTCTGGCGCGTGCGCAACGAAGCCAAGGCGCGCAAGCACATGATGGAAGAGATGGGCGCGGCGTATTCGGCGCATGGCCTGATCACCCTGGCCGGTAGCCGCATCTACACCAGCATGGCCGACACCGATGCGGTGATCGACGAGGCCCTGAACCGTTTCGACGATGTCTTCGCACTGGTCTGAGCCGATGAACGCCACCGATGCCCTGCGCGACACCTGGCTGCAGACCCGCGAACGGCTGCAGGCCTCCCACTTGCTCGGCGACGATGACGCGGCCTTGTCGGTGCGTTGCCCGGGCGCCACGCAGATGTGGATCGGCAGCGCCACCGCGTCAACGCCGCTGCTGCTGGACTGGCGCGAGGATGCCGCGCTGGATGCGGCGCAGCGCCTGCATGCGCAGGTCTATGCGCAGCGTGGCGATGTGGGGGCGGTGGCGTGGTCGGCCGGTGCCTTCGGCCACTGCCTGGCCGACTGCGGCGGCGCGTTGCCGCAGGTGTTCGACGAACAGGCGCGGCATCTGGGGCCGATGCCGCCGCCGGTGCGCGCGGCCGACGCGGCGGCCACGCTGGCCGGGGCGATCGGCAATGCCGTGCTGGTGGCACGGCGGCCGCTGTGCCTGGGTACCAGTGCGCGTCGCCTGGCGCTGAACATCGCGTTGTTCGAAAAGTGCGCAAAGGCGTATGTGCTGGCGGCGGCCACCGGAGGACCCACCCGGCAGCTGCCGTGGTGGGTGCGTCGCATCGCCAACGGGCGTCTGCGCAAGGACCAGGTACGTGCGAGCGCCGCATTCGCCAATGGCGCCCTGCCCACCGAAAGCACGGCCTACTGAGGGCATCTCATGCGCAGCAGTCATCCACCCGCGTTGTCCGCCGTGGCCGTTCCCGCCTCGCAGGGATTGCCGTCCGGTTTGTTGATCGGTTCGATCGCCCTGCTCATCCTGGGCGTGCAGCCGATCCTGCTGGGAACATTGGTCGAGCAGAAGCTGATCACGCTCTCCGGCGTGGGCATCGTGGCAATGGGGGAGATCGTCGCGCTCGGCCTGGGCGTGGCGCTGGGCGATGCGCTGTTGCCGCACCGCTGGCAGCGCCAGGTCGCCGTGCTGGCGGCGCTGTTGGCGGCACTGCTGGACCTGGCCACCACCCAGGCGGTCGGCGACACCGCATTCGTGCTGGTACGCGCAGCTGCCGGCCTGGCGGAGGGGCTGCTGCTGTGGGTGGCGACCCTGACCATCGTGCGCGCGGCCAAGCCGGATCGGGTCACCGCGGTGTTCATGCTGACCCAGGCGGTGGCGCAGATCGCACTGGCGAACCTGCTGGCGTTGTGGGTGCTGCCGTCCACCGGCTGGAAAGGCGGTTTCGTGGCGCTGGGCGCGGTGACGCTGTGCGCGGCCCTGCTGACACCGTTGCTGCCGGCGACCCTGTCTGCGGTGAGCGCAACCGCGCCGGCCAGCCGCGTGCGCTGGTCGCCGACAACCCTGTTGCCCTTGCTGATTGCCTTCGTGCAGATGGCCGCGACCGGCGCGCTGTGGGCGTACCTGGAACCGTTGGGGTTGCGCGCGGGCCTGGATGCCGGGGCGGTGCAGGCGCACACCTCGCTGGTGCTGGCGATGCAGATCGTCGGCGCGCTGGCGGCGATCTGGTGGGTGCGCCGGCTCGGTCACGCGCGCACCCTGGTGGTCGGCAGCCTGGTGCTGGCAGCGGTGGCGGCCATCATGGCGCGTGCGGCGCCGGCCGGCACTGCCGCGTTCACGGTTGCCTGCGTGGGCTTCGGCCTGGTCTGGATGTTCCTGATGCCCTTCCACGTGGGCCTGGCGTTCGGTGCCGACGCGCATGGCCGGGTGGCGGTGCTGGTGCCGGCGGTGCAGTTGCTGGGATCGGCAGCTGGCCCCTTGCTCGCTTCGCTGCTGCTACAGCACGATGATCCGGCTCCGGTACCGGCGTTCAGTCTGGCCGCCGCATTGCTGGCGGCGGTCCTGGCGGCGGCAGCCGGCCGCGACCAGCGCCGCCGGGCGCCGGCCGGAGCGCAGCAGAACAGGGGGGATCGATGAGCGACAGCGTGTGCGGAATGGGCCGCAGCGTGCCGGCGCGTCCGGCGCGCCGGTCGCGGATGCGTTTGCAGTGTGTGCGCTTGCAGCAGGGGCGTGCGCGTCATGCACGCTGACCTGGACGTCTGCGCCGAGGACATCGCGGCACTGTTCGCCGCCCAGCAGCCGGTGGCCGCGGCCTGGCGCAGTTCCACCGCCGCGCAGCGGCGCGAGCGCCTGCGCGCGTTGCGCAGCGCGCTGCTGGCGCGGCGGCAGGCCCTGTATGCCGCCTTTGCCGGCGACTTCGGCAAGCCGGCACTGGAAGTGGAGCTGAGCGAGCTGTTGCCGGTGGTCGACGAAATCGCCGCCGCCATCGCCGGGCTGCCGCGCTGGATGCGCCCGCGCAAGGTGTCGCCCACCTTGCTGACGCTGGGCACGCACGCGCAGATCGGCTATCAGCCCAAGGGCCGCTGCCTGATCATCGGACCATGGAATTATCCGGTTGCCACCGTGCTGGGGCCGCTGGTCTCGGCGCTGGCGGCAGGCAACACCGCCATCCTCAAGCCGTCCGAATTCACCCCGCAGGTCAACGCGGTGCTGCGCGAGCTGCTGGCCGAGGCGTTCGACCCTTCCGAAGTGGCGATGGTGCAGGGCGGGGTGGCCACTGCGCAGCGCTTGCTGGCCTGCCCGTTCGACCATGTGTTCTTCACCGGCTCACCGGCAGTGGGGCGGCAGGTCATGGCCGCCGCTGCCGCCCAGCTGGCCTCGGTGACGCTGGAGCTGGGCGGCAAATCGCCGGGCATCGTCGACCGCAGCGCCAACCTGGAACGCGCCGCGCAGGTGCTGGTGTGGGGCAAGCTGGTCAATGCCGGGCAGACCTGCGTCGCGCCCGATACGCTGTTCGTGCATCGCGAGGTCCGCACGGCGCTGCTGCAGCGGTGCCGCGAACTGCTGGCGCAGCGCTACGGCAGCAGCGCGGCGGCGGTGGCTGCCAGCCCCGACCTGGCGCGCATGATCCATGTCGGCCATGCGGCGCGCTTGGCGGCCCTGATCGATGAAGCGCGCGCTGCCGGTGCCGAGCTGGTGGCCGGCGGCGAGCATGACGTGGCGCAGCGTTTCATCGCCCCGACGGTACTGGCCGATGTTCCGGAACACGCGCGCATCGCGCAGGAAGAAATCTTCGGCCCGGTGCTGCCGGTGGTGACCTTCGACCATCTCGACACCGTGCTCGCCGGGCTCGACGCCGCCGCCAAGCCGTTGGCGCTGTATCTGTGGAGCAACGATGCCGCACAGGTCGCCCGCGTGCTGGCGCGCAGCAGCTCCGGCAGCGTGGTGGTCAATCACTGCCTGCAGCAATTCATGCACACCGGCTTGCCGTTCGGCGGCATTGGCCAGTCGGGGATCGGCAGCGCGCATGGCATGCATGGATTCAAGGCGTTTTCGCACGAACGTGCGGTATTGCGCGGCGGCCGCCTGCTGACCGCGCGGGCCTTCTTTCCGCCGTATCGGGGCTGGCAGCACCGCGTGGCCACCGCATTGACCGCCTGGCTGGCCCGCCGATGACGCGCGCGGCACAGATCGCCCGCGACGCAGCGCGTATGATGTGGCTCTGGCAAACACCGGCCGTGCAGGCGCATGGCTTGGCGGTGGCATGGCGCTACTGCAGACGATGGACGCCGCCTGGCCGGCGCAATGCAGCAGCGACGCAACGGCGCAGGTGCAGTCGCGGTGGTCTGGCCGACGCATCACTCCGTGTTCGAGGAATCCCCCGCCCATGTCCACGACCAAGTCCCGTCCGCGCGCGCCGCTCAAGGCGCCTGCGCCCAGGCTGACCGGCAACAAGCTCCCGGCCCAGCATCGCGCGACCGAGACCTACGAACATATCCTGGCGGTGACCGCGCAATTGCTCGGCGATGTCGGCGTGGAACGGCTGTCCACCAATCTGGTCTGTGCGCATGCCGGACTGACGCCACCGGCGCTGTACCGCTACTTTCCCAACAAATATGCCTTGTTGTCCGAGCTCGGCACGCGCCTGATGCAGCGGCAGAACGCGCTGGTGCCCAAGTGGATCACGCCGCAGGCGATGTCCGGTTCGCGCGAACAGGTGCAGCAGGCGCTGACCGGCTTGGTGCTGGAGACCTACCGGGTGACCAAGGCCACCGAGGGCGGTGTCTGGATCCTGCGCGCGCTGCGTGCGGTGCCGGCCTTGCAGCAGGTGCGCCTGGACTCGCACGCGCAGGTCACCAAGGCGCAGGTGCGCATGCTCGCCGAATTCTTCCCCGATGCAGACCCGCGCCAACTGCGTCTGGTCAGCCGCATCGTGGTGGACCTGATCTATGCGACCGTGGAGCTGCTGTTCGATGTGCGACTGAGCAGCCGTGCGGTGGCCGAGACAGTCGGCACGATGATCGCCGGCCACGTCGAGCAGTTGCGCGATGCAACGGCCGATGTGCCGAAAGGCAGCGCTGTGGAGCGCCGGCGAGGTTCGCCACCGGCACGGCGTTCAAACCGCGCTGGGTGATGGGCCGGCAGCGGGCGCGGTCGTCAGAGCCTGCGAAGGACGCGCCTTCCCTGCACCGAGGCATCTGGCAGGTGCAATGCGGCTGCTCGCAGGCGCTGAATGCCGCAAGCACACCTGCGCCGCATGCAACGCTCAGGGCAATGACGGCAGCACGAGCAGATCCTGCAGTTCCGGTCCGCCGCCGCGGTTGCCGCTGCCTGCGGCGATGTACAGATCCTCGCCCACCTGTGCCGCCTGCGTGCCGTGCCTGCCGCGCGGCAAGGCCGGACCGGTCTCCCACCGCGCGGTGGCCGGGTCGTAGGACTCCACCTCCGCGTGGCCGGCGACCTGGGCCGTGCTTTCGCCGCCCAACAGCATGACCCGGCCGTGATGCGCGACGGTTGCCGCGCCCGCGCGCGGGGTGGGCAGCGTGGCATCGGCCACCGACCAGGTGGCCTGCCGCAGATCGTAGATATCCAGCTGCGGAATTGTTTGCGACAGCGTGTCGCCGGTGTCGTGCGAAGACCGGCGCCCGCCGCCCGCGTAGAGCTTGCCGTCGAGCACCACGGCCTGGAAGTGATCGCGCGCATGCGGCGCATCGGGCAGGCGCGTCCAGCGCTGGGTCCGCGTGTCGAAGGCGTCCAGCCAGGGCACATAGCCGCTGTTGTGGCCACGCGTATTGCCACCCACCAGATACAGCACTCCGTCGTGCGCGACGGTACCGGCCGAACCGCGGCGGCGATCGGCAGGAATCTCCGCGCCCGTCTGCCAGCGGTCGGTGGCCGGGTCGTAGATCAGCAGATGCGTCAACGCCGCTTCGTTGGGATAGTCGCCGGTAAACCCGCCCACCAGATAGAGCTTGCCTGCCCAGACCGCCGCCTGGGCGTGGTTGACCGCCAATGGCGGTGCGCTGCCGCGCGACCAGCGCCGGGTGCGGGTATCGAAGATATCCAGCGGGCGTTCGCCGCGACCGCCGAGCAAATACAGGCGCTCGCCAATGGCGGCCATGCTGTTTTCGTGGCGTGCGTGCGGCTCGCCCTGCGCCTGCACCGCGCGCCATTGCTGCTTGCTGGTCGATCCGGCTGGTTCGAGGTCATTGGCCTGCCCGCTGACAGGCATGCTTGCGGTCACCACGAGCAGGAACACCGCGCAGAAAGACGTTGCCAAGCGATGCATCGGTGTTCCTTGGTTGCAAAGAGCGGCCAGTCTACTTACCTGTCGACGCACCGCCATAGCAGAAAGCGGACAGAGCCGCGACGCGCGTAGCGACCGCGACAGTGCAGCGCTGTCACCACGCTGACGATGGCAGTGGTCGATCATCTGCATTGCGGTGTTGCAGCCGGATACGCAGTGCACTTCATCAAACCCAGTGCCTTTGCTGCTTGCAAGTGCCAGGGGAGACGCCGGCTCTTCACGTCCGACAGCACCGCGTATGCAAACACTACCGCGACCGCAATGACAGGAGACCTGCGTGACGCGTTCCCCGACAACTTCCCGTTCGGCGACAACGCCGCCCAAGAGCGTCGCCGCTGCAGCGGCGCGTGGACTGCGCCTGCGCGAGCAGCACGGCCGTGGCGGTACCGCCGTTGGTGTGGCGCGTGCGCGCGATCTCTCCGCGCAAACGTCGCTGTCTGCACAGACCATTGGACGCATGCATTCGTACTTCGCGCGACACAGCGTGGACAAGAGCGGCAAGGGCTGGGCGGATGCCAAGGCGCCATCGGCCGGCTACATCGCCTGGCTGCTCTGGGGCGGCGATGCAGGCCAGCGCTGGGCAGCGCGTGTGTACGCGCGCCTGCACCAGGCAAGCGCGACGAAGGGCGCCAGCAGCGGAAATGGCTCGAAAAAGACTGCTGTAAAGAAGGTTAAAGCAAAGAAGAGTGCAACCAGGCAAGCCGCAGCCAAAAAAACGGCGGCCAAGAAGTCAGCAAAAAAGACAGTCGCAAAAAAGACCGCACCGAATAAGCGCACCACGAAAAAAACGGCGGCCGCAAGCGCCTCTGCCAGAAAGACTGCATCGTCCAAGGTCGCAAGCAAGGCAAGCAAGGCAAGCAAGAAAGCTGCAGCAAGGAGCAGCGCGGCTGAGAAGAAAGGCGCGACCAAGAAAGCGCCATCAAGGCGCACTGCGGCCAAGAAGAAGAGCACCTCCACAGCTGCGAAACAGCGTGCAGGCAAGACGTCCGCGCCCTGGAGCACGTCCAGCCCAAAGAGCGCTTCGCGCTCCAAGCCACTGTCTGCATCGCAGAAGACCCAGGCCCGCAAGCGCGCAAAAGCCGCAGGCCGCCCATATCCGAATCTGGTGGACAACATGGCCGTCGCCAGCAAGCGCAGCACGAGCAAGCGTGCGGCCAAGTCCGGCGGCACGAAACAGCGTGCAGGGAAGAAATAGCGGTATCGTTAACGCGCGTTTGTGCGTGCTGCGCTCGGAGGTGCGGCGGCACAGGCCCGTCTCTTGTCGGCATGCCCCCGGTCCGAGGCAGTGCCGACTAAGCCGTGGAGCGGTGGCGCTTGCTGTCGCCCCGGCATCGGTCCGAGCAGTACTTCACCTGGTCCCACACACGCTCCCACTTCTTGCGCCAACGAAACGGCCGCCCGCATTGCACGCAGACCTTCTCCGGTAGATCCTGTTTTTTGCGTGTTGCCATAGGCTGGAAGGACTGGGACACGTGTCGGTGCAGGGGGGTGCAAAGCATGTCATAGCGAGGTCCACTGCAAAATGCCGTCTCGGACTTCATGCAGGCAGCTGCCCAGAACACAGCAGTACATGGGCGGGGAGACCGGCGCGCACGCTTTGTTATAGTTCGCAGGAAGCGGTTTGGCGGCACGTCTCGGACATCGCAAGGCGGCACGCTCACATTCTCAAACAAGGACGTGCGTGAAAACATTGTTGCTGGTCGCGTCGGCCCTTTTGTACGTTGCCGCACTCTGCCTTCCTGCACTGCATGGTGGTGCCGAGCACGTGAGCGGCGTTGTCCTGCTCCTGTTCGGCTGGATCCAGGTGCTCGACGGCCAATGCGTCGCCTGGTTAGGCAACCTGCTGTTCTTCAGTGCGTGGCTCTGTTACCTCTTCAAATCAGATAGGACGGCATTGGGCCTGCTGCTGTCGGCATGCCTGATCGGCATGGATACCTTTCGTGCCACCCGCTATCTGAAAAACGAAGCCGGACACGAAGTGATGATCGACCGGATAGGCGCAGCCTTCTACGTATGGGAGCTGAGCTTTCTGGTCCTGGTGATCGTAGTGCTGATGCGTCTGTCGGAGACGCGTGGCGTCACGCGACCGAATACGGTTTGATACCGTAACCGCCGCCAGGACTTTTAAGGCGCGTGGGGAGCGAGCCTGTCACTTCCATCGAGCTGCTCACATAAGCGCTTCTGAAGCTTGGACACACGGAGGTTGGTCATGGACACCAGCATCAATGTAGAAACGCAAACCATCCCGACCCTGCCGAGCCGTTCGATTCCGCAGACGGTGGCGTTCTATCGGCAGCTGGGCTTTGTCGGCGATGCGCATCCGCATGATGCAGGTTACGCAATCCTGCGACGTGGCGATGTGGAGCTGCACTTCTTCGCGCATCCGGACCTGGATCCGGCCGGCTGTTATGCGGGCTGTTACATCAGGGTAGGCGATGTGGATGCCGTCCACGCAGCGATGAAGCTTGCCGCCTTGCCCGAGCAAGGCATTCCACGGCTCGACCCGGTTGGCGACAAGCCCTGGGGCATGCGTGAGTTCGCCATCGTCGATGAGAGCGGCAATCTGCTGCGGATCGGGCAGGTGATCGCGTCCGGGTGATGCATTGCGTGGGCGAGGCGACTGCACTGCTCGCCCCGCCTGATTCCACCGCTCGCCAATGAGATGGTGCTGTGCACCGTCTTACACGTCACCCATCGACCCAAGGGCGTGTGTCACTTCAGCAGGGGTGGCCATGCCGAGCGCTGCATAAGCCGCCTGCAAGGACGCACGAAAACGTGCGTCTGCGGGCAACGATCCGAACACCGCCTCCAATGTCAGAAAATCAGCGACATCATGACCTGCATCGCCAGTCGCGTTGCGGCCAAGCGCGCTGAGGACATCGTTCAACGGGTCGGTCAGCGGAACGCCGTTGTGCGCCTGCCTGCGGACGAAATGCAGCCACGCCGCAACGGCCAGGCATAGGCGCTGGATCGGTCGGCCGGTAGCGAGTGCGTCGCCGATCGTGCCGAGCAGGCGCACCGGGAGTTTCTGCGAGCCGTCCCAGGCGATCTGGGCGAGCAGGTGCCCAATGGCGGGATTGCGAAAACGGGCAAGGATGGCGTCGCTGTAGCGTTGCGCATCGAAGCCCTGCATGGCCTGCAGGGTGGGCGCGATCTCCGCGCGCATCAACGTTTCCACGTATGCGGCAAGTTCGCGGTGACGCATGGCCTCGGCCACGGTTTCCAGGTCCAGCAGGCTGCCGAGATACGCCAGCGCCGAGTGCGGCGCGTTGAGCAGACGCAGCTTGGCGCGCGCGTAGCCGGCGATGTCTTCGCTCAGGGTGACGCCCACGCGCTCGAATGCGGGGCGACCATTGCAGAAGCGGTCTTCGATTACCCACTGGCTGTAGCGCTCGCGCTGGATCGGCCAGGCATCGTGCACGCCAAGCTGGTCGTGTACGCGCGTGCGCAGCGCGTCATCGGTGGCGGGCGTGATGCTGTCGACCATCGAGCGCGGGAAGGCTGCGTGCTGCGTGATCCATTGCGCAAGCGCGGGGTCGGTCTGTTCTGCAAGCCGCACGACCGCGCGCTGCAGCAGCATGCCGTTGTCGGTGAGGTTGTCGCAGCTCAACGCAGTGAACGGCGCGGTGCCGTCGTGCCTGCGTTGCTGCAGCCCGGCGACGAGGTAGCCGATGGCGCTGCGCGGGCGCGCGGGATGGGCGATGTCGTGCACGATGTCCGGATGCGAGAGGTCCAGCGTGTCGCCGGCCAGGCAATAGCCCTTCTCGGTGATGGTCAGCGTGACCAGGCGCACTGCCGGGTCGGCAAGGCGCGCGAGCACGGCGGCGTGTTCGTCTGCGGCGCACAGTACTTCGCGGATGGCACCGATGACACGCAGGTGCGGGTGTTCGTCGAGCAGGGCGAGGGTGTACAGACCATGCTGTGGGCGCAAGGCATCGCGCACCTGCGGGCGATGCAGCGAGACGGCGCTGATGGCCCAGCTGGGGTCTTCGGCAAGCAGGTCATCGATGTAGACGGCCTGGTGAGCACGGTGGAAGGCACCTGCGCCCAGATGTACGATGCCGATGGTGGGGCTTGCCGGGTCATAGCTGGGCCTTGAAACCACCGGCGGCAATGTGGCCAGGGTGTCGCGCGAAAGACGTGGTGCTTGCATCGTGTCGCCTGTGAGGTAGGAGTGTTTGGAGGAAGGGCTGCGCCGAACCCTCACCCCAACCCCTTTCCCGCAAGGAAAGGGGATTTGCAGTAATCGTGGCCGAAGGAGTTGTCGATCCACGGCCGCATGGCCAGAGTGTGGGCGGCTGTTACTTGTCGGTCACGGTAAAGCGCTGCCTGGCGCGGATATCTGCACTGGAGGCGCCGATCTGCACTTCATAGGCGCCAGGGTCCACCGCATACGCCTTGCGCTGCGCGTCGTAGATGCGCAGCGCGTTCTTTGCGTCGAGGATGAAATGCAACGCGCGCTGCTCGCCCGCCTGCAGGGTGATACGTTGAAATCCGTGCAATTCCTTGCCGGCACGTTCGCGTTGCGGGGTGAGCGGATGCAGATACAGCTGCACTACCTCATCGCCTGCGCGTTGGCCGGTGTTCTTGACCGTGACGGTGGCAGTGAGCGAGCCATCGGCTGCGATGGTGGTGCGGTCCAGGCGCAGGCCGGAATAGGCGAACTGCGTGTACGACAGGCCGTGGCCGAACGGATACAGCGGCGTGCCGCCGAAGTAGCGGTAGGTGCGGCCGCGCATGGCGTAGTCGTCGAACGCCGGCAGGGTTTCGCTTTCCTTGTAGAACGTCACCGGCAAGCGGCCGCCCGGGTTGGCATCGCCGAACAGCGTGTCGGCCACCGCGGTGCCGCCGCGCTGGCCGGGATACCAGGCCAGCAGGATCGCCGGCAGGTGCTGCTGCGCCCAATCGATGGCCAGCGCCGAGCCGGTGGTCAGCACCGCCACCACCGGCTTGCCGGTGGCCTGCAAGGCTTCGAGCAGGTCGCGCTGCGGCTTGGGCAGGCGCAGGTCGGTGCGGTCGCCGCCGGCAAATCCGGGGTAGTTCACCTTCATCTCTTCGCCTTCGACATCGCCGGTCAGGCCACCGACAAAGACCACCACGTCGGCGCTGCTCGCCACGTCCAGCGCCTCCTGCAAGGGCGGCTTGGCACCGGGTTGGCGCCAGGCCAGGCGCACGCCGGCATCGCGCTCGCCTTCGAAGTATTCCAGCCGCACCTGGTAGGCACGGCCGGCCTGCAGCTGCACGTCGACGCCATCGGCGTGCAGGCGGTCGCTGGTGCTCCAACGGTCGATCACCGGCTTGCCGTCCAGGTACAGGCGCACGCCGTCGTCGGCGGCCGCTTCCAGGTGGTAGGTGCCGGTAGTCGGCGGGACCAGCTGGCCGCTCCAGCGGATGCTGAAGTTGTCCGCCGGCACCGCCTCGCTCGGGCCAGCCTCGCCACGCGCCAGCAGATTGTCGGTCGGCGAGCCGCGGTCCCATTTGAAGCCGATTTGCGCATCCACGCGCACCAGGGCCGGCGTGCCGGACAAATCGCGGTTGCGAAAATACTCGCCCCGCAAACCGCGTTCGGGCGAGTTGGCCGACGGCCGCAGGTATTGCGGTTCGATCAGCGGCGTGGCGGCGGGGTCGTCGCGCCCCTCGACCAGGTCGGCGCCGCGCGCGTACAGCACCTGGGCATTCGGGGCCGCGGCGCGGATACCTTGCAGCACGGTGACCGGCGCGGCCGGCGTGCCGTAGTAGTTGCCGAGCAGTGCCATGGTGTCATCGGCGGTGGGGCCGATCACCGCGATGCGCTTGAGCTTGGCCCGCGACAACGGCAACAGGCCATCGTTCTTCAGCAGCACCAGCGATTCGCGCGCGGTGCGCCGCGCCAGCGCATCGTGCGCCGGCGACTGGTTGACCGAGGCGGGAATCGTCGACCACGGCAACTGCCCGGGCGGATCGAACATGCCCAGGCGCATGCGCGCGGTCATCAAGGTCGTCAACGCGGTGTCGATCTGCGCCTCGTCGATCAGGCCCTGGCGGACCGCCGCCGGCAGGGTGGAATACTCCTCCCCGCATTCCAGTTCGGTGCCATGCTTGACCGCCAGCGCGGCGGCTTGTTCGCGGGTGGCGACGATCTTGTGGTGCTTCCAGATATCCACGATTGCCCAGCAATCGGACACCACGTAGCCCTTGAAGCCCCATTGCTGGCGCAGCACATCCTGCAGCAGGAACTTGCTGGCACTGGCCGACTCGCCGTACACGCGGTTGTAGGCACCCATCACCGCATCCACCTTGCCGTCCTTGACCAGTGCCTCGAACGCCGGCAGGTAGGTCTCGTACAGGTCGCGCTGGGAGGGGCGCGCATCGAAGTGGTGACGATCGGCTTCCGGGCCGCTATGCACGGCGAAATGCTTGGCGGTGGCGTCAAGCTTGCGGTACGGCTCACCTTGCGCGTTCTTCGGTGCGTCGGCGCCTTCGCCCCGCAGGCCCTGCACGAAGGTCACGCCCATGCGCGCGGTGAGGAAGGGATCTTCGCCGTAAGTTTCCTGGCCGCGGCCCCAGCGTGGATCGCGGAAGATATTGATGTTCGGCGACCAGAAGGTCAGCCCCTGATAGCGCGCGTGCTGGTTCTGGCGCAGGAACTGATGATGCTTGGCACGCGCCTCGTCGCTGATGGCGGTGGCGACCTCGTGCATCAGCGGCAGGTCGAAGGTGGCGGCCATGCCGATCGCCTGCGGGAACACCGTCGCCCCGCCGGCGCGCGCCACGCCATGCAGGGCCTCGTTCCACCAATCGTAGGCCGGCACCCCCAGGCGCGGAATCGCCGGCGCAGCGTTCTGCATCTGCGCGGCCTTTTCTTCCAGCGTCATGCGCGACACCAGATCGGCCGCGCGTTGTTCGAAACTGCGTTGGGTATCCAGATACGGCGGCGGTGTCGCTGCATGGGCAGCGCCTGCGGTACATGCCAGTGCGAGCAGGACACCATGCGCGAGCGAACGAAACGGGGCGGGCGGATGCGAAGGCATGGTCAGTCCTGTGAAGGGCGGTCGGGATGCGATTGGGCGAATGGCCCGATCACGCTGCCGACGAAGCCGCCGGCCTTTTCGGTGCTGAGAAAGCTGGCGTCGTCGTTGCGGCGTAGCCATTGCCAGCCGCGGCCATCGGCATCGAAGGCGAAGCTATACGCACCACCATCGCCGCTGATCTGCAGCCGCAGCTGTGCAGTGGCCGGGATGCGGGTCTGCGCCAGCGTGGTGGTGGCCGCGCCCTCGCGCTTGTCCAGAAACACCTGGACGGCATCGCCATCGCGACGGGCGCCGAGTGCATACCACGCGGTCGAATTCTGAAATGCGGCCAAGCCTGCACTGATGCCCGCCTGGGTCGGGACCTCCAGTGCGGTGCTGGCGGTGAAACGCAGATGTTGCTGGCGGCGTGCGAGAAACGCGGGCGTGCCGGTACCGTCCAGCCCCTGGCTGCTGGCATGCAACGTCAACCAGCCTGCCCGCGTGCGCAGGTCGGCCACGTCGTGCTTTGGCACGCGCACGGTCAGCCATTCGCGTTGCAGCGTGGCCTGATCGAAATCGTCATGCCAGACGAAGTTGCCCGACAATGGTGCCTGCGTGGCAACTGCCTTCATGCCTGCGGGCGCCTTGGCGATGTAAGGAATCGGCTGTCCCGCCGGCAGGATCGAGGGCCAGCCATCGCGCCACTGCACCGGCAGCAAAAACGTTTCGCGCCCGGTGTTGTAGTGATCGCCGCGATACGGACGGCTTGCGAGAAACACCGCCCACCACTGCCCGTCCGGTGTGTCGACCAGGTCCACGTGGCCGGCGTTGCTGACCGGATGCGCGCGCCCGGCCGGCAGATCGCGTTGGGTCAGGATGGGGTTGTTCGGTGCCGGTGCATACGGCCCCCACACGTTACGGCTGCGCAACACCACCTGCGAATGCTGCGGCCCGGTGCCGCCCTCCGCACATGAGAGGTAGTACCACCCGTCGCGTTGATACAGGTGCGGGCCTTCGATCCAGATCGGCTTGCTGGCCAGGTCCACGCCGCCATTGAGCAGCACCTTGCGCGGGCCGACAGGCGCATTCTTCGCGATATCGAAGCGCTGCATCCAGATCGCGCGATGCCCGTCGTACAACGGCGTGCCTTCCGGCGGGCCGTTGTTGAGCAGGTACGCGCTGCCATCGGTATCGAAGAACAGGGACGGGTCGATGCCGTCGATGCTGGGCAGCCACGTCAATGCCGACCATGGGCCCGCCGCATTGCTGGCACTGGCGATGAAATTGCCACCGCTGTCGACCGAGGTACCCACCACGTAAAAACGCCCGTCGTGATGGCGGATGCTGGCGGCATACATGCCGCGCGACATGCGCAGCCCGTCGTAGTCGAGCTGCTCGCGGCGTTCGACCACGTTGCCAATCTGGGTCCAATGCACAAGATCGGTGCTCTCCAGCACCGGGATCGCCGGAAAGTAGGTAAACGTCGAATTGACCAGGTAATAGCGCTCTCCCACACGCGTGATGCTGGGGTCCGGGTAGAAACCGGCCAGCACCGGATTGCGGTAGTGCCCGGCCGGCAGCGGCGTGGCGAACACCGCATCGTCGCCGCGGTATTCGAACCAGTCGAACGCAACATCGGCAGCGGCCTGCGCCTGCGCGTTCGCAGGCACCGCCAAGGCCATCAGCAGGGCCACACACGTGGCAGAAAACGCGCGCATCACCAATCCCACATCGCGCCGTCTTCCAGTCGCGCGATCGGCAACTGCTTGGGCACGTAGGGATACTTCGCTGCAAGCGCTTCGTCGATGTCCACGCCATGCCCCGGTGTCTCGCCGCAGTGCAGGCGGCCATCGCGGAATTGGTAGTCGTGCGGGAACACCGCATTGGCCTCGTCGGAATGGAACATGTATTCCTGGATGCCGAAGTTGGGCACCCAGGTGTCGAAGTGCAGGGCGGCGCCCATGCACACCGGCGAGAGGTCGGTGGCGCCGTGGAAGCCGGTGCGCACCTGATGCAGCGCGGCGAAATCGGCCAGCCGGCGCACATGGGTGATGCCGCCAGCGTGGACGATCGTGGTGCGGATGTAGTCGATCAGCTGCTGCTCGATCAGGTGCTTGCAGTCCCAGATTGAGTTGAATACCTCACCCACTGCCAGCGGCGTCACGGTGTGCTGGCGAATGATCTCGAACGCACGCTGGTTTTCCGCCGGTGTGGCATCTTCCAGCCAGAACAGCCGGTACGGCTCCAGGTCGCGACCCAGCCGGGCGGCTTCGATCGGGGTCAGCCGATGATGCGCGTCGTGCAGCAGCTCGATCGCGTCGCCGTGGTCGTTGCGCAGCTGTTCGAACAGCTTCGGCACCACGCCCAGATAGCGCGGCGTGGACCACACGGTTTCGGTGGGCAGCTCGCTTTCGGCCGGTTCGTACGGTTTGCCGCCGACAGAAATGCCGTAGGTCTTCTTGATGCCGGGCACGCCGCATTGCGCGCGAATCGCGATGAAGCCCATCTCGCGGAAGCGGCCCACCTCGTCGCTGGTTTCGGCGATATCGCGGCCGTTGGCATGGCCATACACCAACGCACCCTCGCGCGAGCGCCCGCCCAGCAGCTGGTACAACGGCATGCCGGCCATCTTGCCCAGGATGTCCCACAACGCCACGTCCACCGCGGCGATCGCGCTCATCGTCACCGGTCCACGCCGCCAGTACGCACCGCGGTAGAAGAACTGCCAGATGTCCTCGATGCGCCCGGCATCGCGGCCGATCAGGTTCGGCATCAGGTGTTCCTGCAGATACGCCGCCACCGCCAGCTCGCGGCCGTTGAGGGTGGCATCGCCCAGCCCGGTGATGCCTGAGCGAGTGCGGATCTTCAAGGTGACGAAGTTGCGGCCCGGGCAGGTGACGATGACGCGCGCCTCGACGATCTCGCGATCGCGGGCCGAACCTTGCAGCGGGGCGGGGGAGTCGGAAGTCTGTGACATCGTGATCTCGCTCAGGGGGAAGAGGTGGCAGTGATGGGAAGTTCGAACGGGCCGGCCGGCAGGCCGCTGCGGTCGTACAAGGTGCACACCGGGCTGTCGGCCCAGCAGTAGCGCACGCGCGTTGCGGTCATGCCGGACGGAATGCGCACGCTGACATCGTGGCCCTGCAGTGTGGCGCTGGCATAGCGGCAAGTGCCGGACGCCTCGCCGCACAGCTCGAAGCCGATCGGTGCGTCGTTGCCATAGCTCAGCAAGGTGGTGTCCACGTCATCGAAGCCGATGCGCACGCTGTCGCGCTCGCGCTGCACGCTGCGCGGCACCGGGCCGGACGGCGCAATCGCCTCGCCATACACCACATGCCGCGCCGCGCGCGCCAGGCGCCGGCCCAGCTCCTGCTTGTTGGCCGGATGGATGTCGTAGCGGTCGCCGATATCGATCGCCACCGCCAATCCTGCGTGCGCGTCGCTGGCCACAAAGCGTCGCTGCGCCTCGCGCAATTGCGCCCAGCCGCTGTCGGTCGGCTGGGTAGGCGGTGCGCCGTAATTGGCCAACTGCACCACCAGCAACGGCAGGCCTGCACCGAAGCGCTGCCGCCAGTCGCGCTGCCAGGCAGTGAGCAAGGCCGGATAACGCGCTGCATCGCCGGTATTGGATTCGCCCTGGTACCACAGCACGCCGCGCAGGCCCAGGTGTTCCAGCGGCGCGATCATGCCGTTGTACAAGGTGGTCAGCCCGGCGGCCGACGACCACGGTGCGCGCGGTGGCGTGCCCACTGCCTGCGGCACGATGCGGTATTGCCAGGGCGCGTCCAGTGCCACTGTGCTGCCGTCTGCAAATTGCAGTGCGCGCGATGGCGCGTCGCCCAGCAGCCCGCCGCGGCGATAGGTATTGAGCACATTGAGCACGATGCTGTTGCGCCCGGCATGCAGCAGTCCGCGCGGTAGCGCATAGCGACGTGGTTGATCGGCGCCATAGCTGCTGCCCACGCCGCGTCCGTTGACCCAGGTCTGGTCCAGTTCGTCCACCGGCCCGAGTCGCAACGTGGCGTCCTGTGCGGCCTGTGCCGGGGTCAGCTCGACGCTGGTGCGGTACCAGACCATGCCGTTGAAGCCGACCAGTTGCGGCACGCCCCAGTCGTCCCATGCGCCCAAGGCCGGCGGCGCATCCTGCCAATGGCCGGGCGCATCCGGCTGCCACGGTTCGCCTTCGCCATGGGCACGCCACCAGCGTTCCCACAGCGCGGCCCACCGCGGTGCGGCCGCCACCGGGTCGGTTGCATAGCGCGCCAGCACATCCAGCGCCGGACCATCGTCGCCGGCCGCACGCAGGGCCTTGTCGCCGATCCAGGCCTGCAGTTGCGACCCGCCCCATGACGCATTGATCAACCCCATCGGCACGTCGACCTTCTTCTGCAACTCGCGTGCGAAGTAGTAACAGGCAGCCGAAAAGTCCTTCACCGTCTCCGGTGTGGTGCGCTGCCAGGTTGCAGCGCCGCCGAAACCGCGCTGCGGTGTCGGGCTGGATTGCGCGGGCACCTTGAACATGCGGATGCTGGGGTGCTCGGCATCGGCAATCTCGCTGCGCGAATCCAGCGTGCGATGCACCTGCAGTTCCATGTTCGATTGCCCCGAACACAGCCAGACATCGCCGATCAGCACGTCATCGATCTGCTGAATCGCACCGTTGGCAGTGCTGGCCTTCAGGCTGTACGGGCCGCCGGCGGCGTGCGCGGGCTAGCGCGCCTCCCAGTGACCTTGCCGGTCTGCGCGCGCCTGCACCTGCGTACTGTCCAGTTGCACGGTCACACGCGTGCCCGGCGCCGCATCGCCCCACAGGCGGATCGGCGCGTCGCGTTGCAGCACCGCATGGTCCTGAAACACCTGATGCAGCAGCGGCGCATCCGCGGCGCGCGCAAGTTGCGGCAGCAGCAACGCCGACAGCGTGCCGATCAATATCTTTACGCGACATGCGCTCACTTCGGATTCCCCGGTGCATACGGAAATGTCAGTGCCTGGTAATACGCCAGCGGGTGCGCCGGCGGGCTGACGCCTGCAGGCAGCGGGCGCCCGGACACGCTCTGGAAATAGGCGATGCTGGCATCGCGCCACCACTGCGCCTCACCTTGCTGGATCGCCAAGAAATCGGCCACCTGCTGGTAGCGCTGTGCATCGATCCTGCCGGCCAGACCCCGCCAGGTCGTGCGCATCGCAGCGACCTCGGCCACGCCATGGTCGTAACGTCGCACCAGTTCGTCCCACAGCGGTCTGCCGGAGGCCATGCGGTGATCCCACGGCACATGATGGAACCACAGCAGCAACGGCTCGGGCACGCGCCGCACATCGCCGAACTCGCGCGCCACCGGCGGCGCATATTGCGCAACGGCATTGCTGCCGCTGGCGCTGCGGTCGAAGCCGATCCCGTTGCGGTCGGCGCGGTGGTAATACACCGGATCCCAGTCCGGACGTTCGCTGCCGGCATCCCACGGCGCCGGGCCGTAATGGTGGCCGCGCCCCATCAGGTGATGCAGACCGAGCGGAGTCATGTAGTCCACCACTGCCTCGCGCGAACGCAGCATCATGCCGACCACCGGCTCGACCACTGCCGGATCGTTGGAAAAGGTCATGCGCGTCCATTCCTGCGCAATGGCCTGCGGCGACAGCTGCGGGTCCCACGCCAGCCGCCCGTACGCGTACCAGTTGGCCTGATCGAAGATCGAGCCGCTCCAGTTGCGATCGGCGCCGATATTGGCCACGCCGGCGATCCCGGTCAGCCGTGTGCGTTTGCTCTCGGCGAACAAGCTGCCATCCACTGTCTTTGCAACGGTCGAGCCCTTGCCGCGCGCATAGGTGTCGGCTTGCAAGGTCTCGGAAAACAGCGGGCCCAGATAGGCCAGATGGGTGGAAAAGCCCAGATATTCCTTGGTGATCTGAAACTCCGGCATCAATGGCGTCCTGCCCATCGCACCGAACAATGGGTGAAACGGCTCGCGTGGCTGGAAGTCGATGGCCCCGTTTTTCACCTGCACGATCACGTTGTCGGCAAACGCGCCATCCAGCGGCACGAACTCGCTGTAGGCCTGCTTGGCGCGGTCGTCCGGTTGCTCATGCGAATAGACGAAGGCGCGCCACATCACCACCCCGCCGTGCGGCGCCAGGGCATCGGCCAGCAGGTTCGCGCCATCGGCGTGGCTGCGTCCATAGTCCTGCGGGCCGGGCTGGCCTTCGGAGTTGGCCTTGACCAGGAACCCGCCGAAATCCGGAATGCGCGCATAGATGGCGCCGGCGGTGTCGCGCCACCAGCGCCGTACCTGCGGGTCCAGCGGGTCGGCGGTTTTCAGGCCACCGATTTCGATCGGTGCACTGAAACGCGCGCTGAGGAACACACGAATCCCGTACGGACGAAACACCTTCGCCAGCGCCGCCGCCTTGTCGAGGTATTGCGGCGTCAGGCTCCAGGCCTTGGCGTTGACGTTGTTGAGCACGGTTCCGTTGATGCCCAGCGACGCATTGGCACGTGCGTAGTCGGTGTAACGCGGATCCAGATAGCCAGGCAGCGTCTGCCAGTTCCACAGCGACGCGCCGGCATAGCCACGCTCCACCAGACCATCGAGATTGTCCCAATGATTGAGCATGCGCAGCTGCAAGCGTGGCGACGCGCGCACATCCAGCGCTGCGAGCGATTGCCCGGTCTGCAGCAGACGCAACAGGTGGAAGGTGCCGTATAGCACCCCGAGATCGCTGCCGCCGACAATGGCGGTGATGCGATGCCCATGTACCTCGGCGCTCCGAATCAGATAGCCGTCGCGGCCCAACTGGCCTGTATCGAGCTTCAGGGCGGCAATCTGTGGCGCGCTGGCGGCGCCCAAGACGATGGCGCCATCTTGCGTCACCGCGTCCACGCGCGGCGGTGTGCGTGCCAATAATCCCTGCAGGCCGCGCGCCAGTTCATCGCGTGCTGCATGCAGGGTGGGCGAATCGCCAACGACGACCAATTGACTGGCACTATCACGCAATTGCGCGGCATTGGCCAGCGGTTGGTAGCGCAACCATAGATCGTAGCCATCCTCGGCATGCGCGTTGGCGCCGATCAACAGGCCACTGCATAACAGCGCCGCCCACATCACTGCCTGCAGCGTAAATGCGCCGACACCCCTGTCGTGCTGCTGCATTGCAGACCGGCTCATGCGGCATGCTCGAGCGTCACCGGCGCATGCAGGCGCATATCGCCGCTCTGCCTGCTTCCCGGTACCATGGCTCGCATCGTCATACCTGCACCCGGCGTCCGCGTTACCGCAGCAGCGCCCGTGCATCCCGCAGCTTTTGCACGCATTTGAAGAGGCCACGCTTGGAGAAGGTCAGGAAATCGGTCCGCCGCACCAGCCGCGCGACCACCATCGACGAGGTGGCAGCGCTGGCAAAGGTCTCGCCGATGACGGTCTCGCGCGTGGTCAACAACACCGGCAGCGTGCGCGATGCCACCCGCGAACGGGTCATGCGCGCGGTCGACAAGCTGGGCTACACGCCCAATCTTGCCGCCAGCGCACTGGCGGCCGCGCAGAGCACGCGGATTGCGTTGATCTACAGCGATCCCAGCGGTGCCTACCTGCGCGAGTTGCTGCTGGGCGTGCTGCGGGTGGCATCGCGTACGTCGATCCAGCTGGTGATCGACTGCTGGGACGACCTGGACGCCGATGCCGAACGCAAGGCCGCGCGCAAGCTCGCCAAAGGCGTTGCCGGTGTGATCCTGCCGCCGCCCTTGTGCGAATCCAGGGCCGCAGTGCTGGAATTGGTGCGCGCCAAGGTGCCGGTGGTGGCGATCGCCTCCAACCATTTCAGCCCGGATGTGGCGTGTGTGCGCATCGACGAATTCGCTGCTGCCAAAGAGATCACCGAACATCTGATCGCACAGGGGCATGCGCGCATCGGCTACATCGCCGGGCATCCGAATCTGTCGGCCAGCACGCGGCGCTTCGAAGGCTTTCAGGCGGCGCTGGCCGACGCCGGTCTGCGCCTGGATCGGCACTTGGTGCAGCCGGGCGACTACACCTACAAATCCGGGCTGGTTGCCGCGGAAAAATTGCTGGCGCGCAAACGCCGTCCCAGCGCCATCTTCGCCAGCAACGACGACATGGCCGCCGCGGCAATCTCGGTCGCGCACCGGCGTGGGCTGGATGTGCCGCGCGATCTGTCGGTGGTCGGGTTCGACGACACCTCTGCCGCCACTGCGGTGTGGCCCGAAATCACCACCGTGCAGCAGCCCATCGCCGCCATGGCCGATGCCGCGCTGGACATCTTGCTGAAGACGATTCGGGCCAAGGAGCGTACGGCAAGGATGGTCGATCATGTGGTCGCGCACCTGCTGGTCAAGCGGGATTCGGTGGCCGCACCGACAGCGGACGATGCGGCCGAGTCAACGTAGCGATCAGACCCCTGCATGCCGCAAGCCGGATGTGGTCGCCTCGCAGGCTTGCATGCAACACACCGGCATTGCCGGTGTGCGCTCACGTTTCTGGTGATCGCGCATCACATTGGCAGCCATTGCTGGCCGCTGCAGTGATAGCTGGCCCACCGTCGCAATGCAGACGGTCATTGCACGCGCCAGGTGAGGCGAGGCGCGTGCAGTGGCAATGCTCAACGCGTCAGATACTGATTGATCAGGTTTTCATACGCTTCCTGGCGGCCGCTGAGTTGCTGGGGCGCATTGCTGGCCGCGTGCTTGGCCAGATCGGCCAGCGTGGTCTTGCCTGCGGCAAAATCCGCGCCGGCGCCGCTGTCGAAGCTGGCGTAACGCTCGGCGCGCCACTGTTCCAGCGGCGAGGCGGTCAGCAGCGCGTTGGCCACTTCCAGCCCGCGTGCGAACGCGTCCATGCCGCCGATATGGGCCAGGAACAGGTCCTGCGGGTCGGACGATTCGCGACGCACCTTGGCATCGAAGTTCAGGCCGCCCGGTGCCAGGCCACCCTGCCGCAGCACCACCAGCATCGCGCCGACGGTGTCGTACAGGTCGGTCGGGAACTGGTCGGTGTCCCAGCCGTTCTGCGGGTTGCCGCGGTTGGCATCGATGCTGCCGAGCAGGCCGGCATCGGATGCCACCTGCAGGTCATGCTCGAAGCTGTGGCCCGACAGCGTGGCGTGATTGGCTTCGATATTGAGCTTGAAGTCCTGATCCAGGCCATGCTGGCGCAGGAAGCCGATCACCGTGGCGCTATCGAAATCGTACTGGTGCTTCATCGGCTCCATCGGCTTGGGCTCGATCAGGAAATTGCCCTTGAAGCCAATCGCGCGGCCGTAGTCGCGCGCCAGGGTGAGGAAGCGCGCCATGTTGTCCTGCTCGCGCTTCATCTGCGTGTTGTGCAGGCAGGCATAGCCTTCGCGACCGCCCCAGAACACGTAGTTTTCGCCGCCCAATTCAACGGTGGCATCGATCGCGGCCTTGACCTGCACCGCCGCACGCGCCACGACATTGAAGTCCGGGTTGGTCGATGCGCCATTCATGTAGCGCGGATGCGAGAACAGGTTGGCCGTGCCCCACAACAGCTTGATGCCGGTGTCGGCCTGGCGCTGCTTGGCGATGCCCACCATGTGTTTGAGATTCTTTTCGTACTCGCCGATGTCGTCGGCATCCGGTGCCAGGTCGATATCGTGGAAGCAGTAGTACGGCACGCCGAGCTTGGTGAAGAACTCGAACGCCGCATCGGCCTTGGCTTCGGCACGGTTCAACGCGGTAGTGCCCGCATCCCACGGATACGCCCGCGTGCCCGGGCCGAACGGGTCGGCGCCATTGCCGCAGAAGCTGTGCCAGTAGGCCACGGCAAAGCGCAGATGCTCGGCCATGGTCTTGTCGCCGATGGTTTTGTTGGCGTCGTAGACCTTGAACGCGAGCGGGTT
>NZ_JAJIUJ010000035.1 GCF_020880415.1 Xanthomonas euvesicatoria pv. euvesicatoria
CCCGGCAACGGCGGCGTGGTGGCGCCGCGTGCCGCATAGAAGGACCGCCGGAACTCCACAAAGGTTCCCGAAGCGATCGCCGCACGCATGTCGGCCATCAGTTTTTCGTAGTAGCAGAGGTTGTGCAGGGTGCCCAGCATCGGCGCCAGCATTTCGTTGCAGCGGTCCAGATGGCGCAGGTAGGCGCGCGTATAGCCGCTGCTGCAGGCATGGCAGCCGCAGCCCGGCTCGATGGTGTCCAGGTCGCGTTCGTACTTTGCGTTGCGGATGCGCACGGTGCCGAACGAGGTGAAATAGTGGCCGTTGCGCGCATTGCGGGTGGGCATGACGCAATCGAACATGTCCACCCCGCGTGCCACGCCTTCGACCAGGTCTTCCGGGCGGCCCACGCCCATCAGGTAACGCGGGCGCTCGGCCGGCAGGCGCGGATGCAGGTGTTCGAGCATGGCGTTGCGCTCGTGCTCGGGCTCGCCCACTGCCAGCCCGCCGATCGCATACCCGTCGAAACCGATGCCTTGCAGGCCATCCAGCGAGCGGCTGCGTAGGTCCGGATGCACCCCACCCTGCACGATGCCGAACAGCGCCGCATCGTTGCCCAGCCCGTCGTGCGCGTCGCGCGAGCGCTGCGCCCAGCGCAGGCTCAGCTCCATCGAGCGGCGCGCGACGTCCTCGGTGGCCGGGTACGGCGTGCACTCGTCGAAGATCATCACGATGTCCGAATCGAGCACCTTTTGAATTTTCATGCTCTCTTCGGGGCCCAGGAACACCCGCGCGCCATCGGTCGGCGAGGAAAAGGTCACGCCCTGCTCGGTGATCTTGCGGCGATGCGCCAGCGAAAACACCTGGAACCCGCCGGAGTCGGTGAGGATGGGCCCATCCCAGCGCGCAAATCCGTGCAGCCCGCCGTGATCGCCGATGACCTCCAGGCCCGGGCGCAGATACAGGTGGAAGGTGTTGCCCAGGATGATCTCCGCACCCAGCGCGCGGATCTGCTCGGGCAGGATGCCCTTGACCGAGCCATAGGTGCCGACCGGCATGAACGCAGGGGTTTCGACCGTGCCACGCGGAAAGGTCAGGCGCCCACGTCGGGCATGCCCGTCGGTGGCTTGGAGCTGGAACTGGAGTCGGGACATTGAGGGGCCGGGAATGGGGAGTCGGGAATCGGGAATGGGAAGAGCGATTGGCAGGTGGCTGATCGTTCGGCGGGTCCCGCCTTACGATTCCCCATTCCCGACTCCCGATTCCCCGCCCCACAACAACATCGCATCGCCGTACGAAAAGAAGCGATAGCGCTGCGCGATGGCGTGGTGGTAGGCGGCGAAGATGCGCTCGCGGCCGGCGAAGGCGCAGACCATCATCATCAAGGTGCTTTCGGGCAGATGGAAGTTGGTGACCATCGCGTCGACGCTGCGGATGCGGTAGCCGGGCAGGATGAAGATCTGGGTTTCGCCGGCAAATGGCTGCAATTCGCCTTCGGGCGCGGCCTCGGTCTTGCGCCAGGCGCTTTCCAGCGAGCGCACCACTGTCGTGCCCACCGCGATCACGCGGCCGCCGCGGGCGCGGGTGCGGCGTACCTGTTCGACCAGCGTGGCACCGACGTTGAGCCACTCCTTGTGCATCACGTGCTGGTCGAGCTTGTCCACCCGCACCGGCTGGAAGGTGCCGGCGCCCACATGCAAGGTGACGTGGCCGAACTCCACCCCGCGCTCGCGCAGGCGCGCCAGCAGCGGCTCGTCGAAGTGCAGCCCGGCGGTGGGCGCGGCGACCGCGCCGACTTCGCGCGCGAACACGGTCTGATAGCGCTCGCGGTCTTCGACACCCGGCTCGCGGCGGATATAGGGCGGCAGCGGCAGGCGGCCAGCCTCGAGCAGCCAGTGCTCCAGCGGGGTCGGGATCTGGAAACGCAGCAGATAGAACTCGCCATCGCGGCCCAGCACCTCGGCCTGGCCGCCGGCATCGAGCGCGATCACGCTGCCGGCCTTGGGCGACTTGCTGGCGCCGATCTGTACGCGCGCCTCGCGCTCGCCAAGCAGGCGCTCGATCAGGATCTCCACTCGCCCGCCGCTGGCCTTCTGCCCGAACAAGCGCGCCGGAATGACCCGGGTGTCGTTGAAGATCAGCAGATCGCCGGGCTGCAGCAGCTCGGGCAGATCGCGCACCTGGCGGTCGCCGAAGGCCGCTGGCGCCGGCGGCACCACCAGCAGGCGGCTGGCGGCACGTTCGGCCAGCGGCGCCTGGGCGATCAGTTCTTCGGGCAGCTCGTAATGGAAATCGGACTTCTTCAAGGCCGCAGGATCGTTGGCGGAGTAGCCGCATAGTGTAACTGCGGCCGGGAATTGAGAATTGGGAATGGGGAATCGGACGGGCGGCAGCGCTTCATCGTCGCCTTTCCGCCCCCGATTCGCTGCTCTTACGATTCCCGATTCCCGATTCCCGATTCACCGCTCGAACTTGGTCGACAGGATGATCGCGCTGGTCGTGCGCTCCACGCCGTCGATGGCGCCGATGGCGTCGGTGAGCACGTCCATCTCGTTGACGCCGCCGACCACGCCCAGGGCGACCAGGTCGTAGGCACCGCTGACCGAGTGCAGCAGGCGCACTTCCGGGATATCGCGCAGCGCCTTCACCACGGCCGGCATCTTCTTGGGCAGCACGGTGATCAGGATGTGCGCACGGATGCGGCCCTGCTCGTAGTCGTCATGCGTGCGCACGGTGTAGCCGCTGATCACGCCGTCGCGTTCGAGCTTTTCGATGCGGCTCTGCACGGTCGTGCGCGAGAGCCCGAGTCGCCGCGCGATCTGGGCGGTGGAGGCGCGCGCGTCCTCGCGCAGCAGCGACAACAGGCGTTCGTCGGAGGGGGTGATCTTCACTATTGTGCATTCGTTTCGGCGAATCGCCGAAAATATCGTACTTCCTGCCCAGATTCACGCTGCCAAACGCCGATCTTCTGCCGATAATAGAAAGGGAACGCCACCTTTGAAGGAGATGCGCCATGTCCGTCCTTGCCCCGCTCGCCCCGCTGCGTGCCCATGCCGGCCGCCGCCTGACCGAAGGCCTGGACGACGCGACCATCGCGCGCCTGGCCGTCAGCCACCCTGACCTGCAGCAGGCCATCCATGCAGCAGCAGCCGAATATGCGCTGGTGCGCGATGACGCCGCCGACCTGCTGGACCTGGACGAAGAGGCTCAGATCGGCGCAGTGCAGGAAGGTTTCATCAACTTCTATGCCGACGATGCAGTGACCCCCTACGTGGCGCTGGCGGCGCGCGGGCCGTGGGTGGTCACGCTCAAGGGCGCGGTGCTCTACGACGCCGGCGGCTACGGCATGCTCGGCTTCGGCCATACGCCGGCGGCCGTGCTCGAGGCCATGGCGCGCCCGCAGGTGATGGCCAACGTGATGACGCCCAGCCTGGCGCAACGCCGGCTCGATCGCGCCCTGCGTGCCGAGATCGGCCACAGCCGCGGCGGTTGCCCGTTCGCACGCTTCATGTGTCTCAATTCCGGCTCCGAAGCGGTGGGCCTGGCCGCCCGCATCGTCGATACCAACGCCAAGCTGCACACCGACCCCGGCGCGCGGCACGCCGGTGCCACCATCAAGCGCCTGGTGGTCAAGGGCAGCTTCCATGGCCGTACCGATCGCCCGGGCCTGTATTCGGACTCCAGCCGCAAGACCTACGCCAAATACCTGGCCAGCTATCGCGACGAGGATTCGGTCATCGCAATCGCCCCGTACGACGTGGCCGCGTTGCAACGCGCTTTCGATGAGGCCGCGCGCAATCACTGGTTTATCGAAGCGGTGTTCCTGGAGCCGGTGATGGGCGAAGGCGACCCGGGGCGTGCGTTGCCGGCCGAGTTCTACGCCGCCGCGCGCGCGCTGACCCGTACCCATGGCAGCCTGTTGCTGGTCGATTCCATCCAGGCCGGGCTGCGCGCGCATGGCGTGCTGTCGGTGGTGGACTACCCGGGATTCGAGCAGCTCGACCCGCCGGACCTGGAAACCTATTCCAAGGCGCTCAATGCGGCGCAGTACCCGCTGTCGGTACTGGCGGTGACCGAGCACGCCGCGCAGGTGTATCGCAAGGGCACCTACGGCAACACCATGACCACCAACCCGCGCGCGCTCGATGTGGCCTGCGCCACCCTGGCGTTGTTCACCCCGCAGGTGCGGGACAACATCCGCATCCGCGGTGCGCAGGCGATTGCCAAGCTGGAGGCGCTGCAGGCCGAACTCGGCGGCTTGATCACCAAGGTGCAAGGCACCGGCCTGTTGTTCTCCTGCGAACTGGCACCGCAATTCAAGTGCTACGGCGCCGGTTCCACCGAGGAGTGGTTGCGCCACCGCGGCGTCAACGTGATCCACGGCGGCGAGAATTCGCTGCGTTTCACCCCGCACTTTGCGATGGATGAAGACGAACTCGATCTGCTGGTCGGCCTGATCGCACGTGCGCTCAAGGAAGGCCCGCGTCAGGTGCAGGCCGCAGCGGCCTGATTTGCTCCACGCGGCACGCCGGCGCGCATGTCGTCGGCGTGCGGCAGATGGCTGACAGGTCTTCCACCAGCTCTCTGCGCGGCGCCCTGGAACCGCGATCAGCGCCGGCGACAGTGGCGCAAGTCTTCGGTTGCGTCCAGCCGATCCAGGGTGGGTCATCAGCCATTGTCCCGACTGCGTTGCCTGGTCTGAATTTGCGCAATACCTGCAACACACGATGCGAAGCCACGAGAACATGCAAGCTTGCGCTTGCATAAATCGCCTGCAGCATGCAGGGCGATGACCTCACCCAGATTCGACCTGAGCGGCCCTGCCCCAGGTCGATTGCCGTATCACCGTGCACGCTGCCACTCAGATCGGCACCGCATTCAACTTGCGGCGCAGGTAGTTGGTGAGCGCACGCCGCGGCGACTTGCCGCGCCACGATGCCCAGCACAGGTGCGAGCCGATCGCGATCTTGCCGCCACGATGGCCAAGCCCGAACCAGGTGCGGTCCGGATGGAAGGCATCGCGTGGCGGGAACAGGATGTCGGCGAACTGCCCGCCATGCGCGTTGTAGAAACGCGTCAGCCCACGCGGGCCCGAAATCATCGGGATCTCGCGGTGATCCTGGAGCGTTTCCGGGGCATGCGCGGTAAAGACGTGCTCGATGAACGCGCGCCAGAACGGATGCCCGGGCTCGGAGCCAAACACGGCATTGCCGATCTTGAAGTCTTCCCGGCCCGGCGCACCTTCCTCGACGGGCAACACACAATGCTGCGACAGCACCTGCGCATCGAGCGGTCGTAGCAGTTTGTAGTCGGTGTCGAAGTAGAAGCCGCCATGTGCGTGCATGTACGCGCACCGGGCGATGTCGGCTTTCATCACGCCGAAGCGGATCTGCTCGTAGCGCTGGGCAAACTCGGGGAACGCACGCCGCATCAGTTCTGCGTTATCGGCATCGTCCCAGACGTAACAGGTCCATCCAGGCAACAGGCGCTGCAGGCGATCGCAGATCCTGCGCTCTTCCCACAGCAGCTGCTTGGTGGGTGCGGTTAGGTGAATCAATTGGGGAATCATGGGGGGCGACTCGGGCGGTGGGGGAACCGAGCCGCCACCGCAGTGCCGCATCGATTCGGCTACCTGGTCGCTGGCCCGGCCGTACCAACCGTAGTCGCACTATCGACGTGACATAAATCGCAGTACATGATGATCAACTGCAAGCTCATAGAAACAATCTATGCAGATGCGAAGTTTTGAAACAACGCATAAATACAGTCGAAATCCGGATTAAACCGCGTGCTGCCCTGTCATATTCAAGGCGGCGGTCGGGCACCTCGAAGAAGCTGGCAGCGGACACGCAACCACGTGCAGCTTGCAGACCGTCTGCGCACTGCTGCCCAGCCGCCAGTAGCACGGTAATGCTTGGGCAGGCTGTTGCCTGCCCTCGCTCATTCCCAGCATCGATCCGCACGCCCCTTGAGCGTTGCACTGCGCGGGCAATTGCGTGGCGCGATGCGTCCCGCCTCGCGTTCGATCAAGCGTTTGCTGCCGTCGCTGTCGCGTTGCAGTTCGAACGCGTCGTAGAGACGCCCGGTGGCCGTGCGCGATTCGTACACCAGATGCTGGCTGTCCAGACGCAGCACCTGATAGAGCTGGGTGTCTTCGCCCACCGGGCGCATGGTGGTGCGCGCCATGTCCGACAGGCGGTACTGCTTGGGCCCGGCGACCGAGACCACGAAGACCGGCGTCGCCTGCCCGGCCGCATCGCCGCGTCGGCCGTAGGTGTGGTCGTGGCCCTGCAACACCAGATCCACCTTGTGGCGTCGGATCACCGGCAGCACCTGTGCGACCAACTTTTCGTTTTCGCGATCGGCACGCGGCGAGAAGAATGGCTGGTGGATCAGCACGATCGACCAGGGATGCGGGTTGTCGGCCAGCACCTTGTCCAGCCACTGCGCCTGCGCGGGGCCGGTCCCCAGGTCCAGCGCCGAGGTGCCGTCGAGCACGGCAACGCGCACGCCCTGGTAGTCGAACCAGTAGCTGGTGCGCGCGGTGGCCGAAGGCCCGTTGCGCGGTAACGCAAAGGTCACCGGCCAATGACTGCCGAGCACGCGGGTTGCCTGCGGCGTGTCTTCGCCCTCTTCGTGATATTCGTGATTGCCCGGCGCCGGCGCCACTGCAGTGCCTTCCAGCAGCCAGCGCCCGGCCTCGAACCACTCGGCCCATTCGTTGTCGTCCTGGCCGTCCTTGCCGCTGACCAGGTCGCCGGCGAACAAGGCCAGCCGGGCGTCCGGCGCCGAGCGCCAGGCCTGACGGATCACCCGCGAGACCAGACTGAGATTCTTGTTCTGGGTATCGCCGAAATACAGCAAGGTCAGCGGCGTGGTGGCTGTGGCAGCCGTGCGGAAGTGATTCCACGCGCCCCAGGTCCCCTGCCCCTGCAAGCGGTACGCGTACATCGTGTCCGGCTGCAGCCCGTCGACATCGGCGCGATGGTGATGCGAACTGCCGTTTTCGCTGGCAAGCGTCAGCGTGCTGGCCCGAATGCGTCGTGGCGTGCCTACATCCGGCGAATCGCCGGCGACCACCAGTTCCAGCCACGGTCTGTCGACGCTGGCGTCGGTGCGCCAGGCCACGGCAAAGCCTGTGGCCGCGTCCTGCGCCGGCGTGGCGACGATGCGGTCCGGGAAGCCATCGGCAACATAATGCGTCGAACCCGCCGGCACCTGCGTATTGGGTTCGGCAGCCCGGTCGGCGGCCGAGGCGGGAACGCTCATGGTTGCGATCGCCGCAAGCAACGCAGAGACCGATCTGCGCGCGGCCATCATGGCGTGCACTCTTTCAGGCGCAATGTCCGCGCGATATCGCGCCAATCGAACGCGGCCACTGCCTGGTCGTCATGCAACGCATAGAACACGCCACCTGGAAAGCGCGCATCGCTGCGTTGATCCAGCCACACGCCATCGGTGTTGGCGGTCACACGGCCGGCAAAGGCGCCGACATGCGCCAGCGTCTTGCGATCGAAGACCTGGAACACGCTGCGGTCCTTGAACTGATCGGTGGCGATCCAGTAGCCGCTCCCGTCGCTGCATGCGAACAAGCTGATGCCCTCGGCCTGCGCCTTGAACAGCCCGGCGCCGACGTTGCGGCCGCGATACCGCCCGTCAATGCCGTAGTCGCGCAACTGCGTGCCCACGGCCACGTCTTCTTCGGCAATCATCAGCCGCGCATTGGCTTCATCGCCGAACACCGATTCGGCAATCCGTACCGCGCCCGCTTCGCTGGTGTCGCCAAAACTCTGCGTCAGTCGTGCCTGCCAGCCCTGCCCTGCAGCATCGAGCTGATAACGCCGAAAGCGCTGGCCAAGCTCGGCCAGCGGCGGCGGCAGATCCTTGTTGGCCGGCGACATGTAGTTGTCGCTGACCACCACCTCGTAGCCGCCCTCGTGCTTGCGCACCCACAGGCCGTAGGGCTCGCGCAATTGGTTCTGGCCAAACGCCGTCACCGGCGTCAGATCGGGCAAGGAGAAGACCTGCACGCGCCGGTTGTCGCGCTCCACCACGAACACCAGGTCATCGACCACCGAAATGCCATTGGGGCGGTCGAGCTTGCCCAGGGCCTTGCCCTTGCCGCCGACCACGCGCAGCCGCTTGCCGCTGTCGCCGTCGAACACCACCAGCGCATGCGTGTCCTTGGCCGTGGCGATCACCCAACGGCGACCATCCGGCGCCATCCAGCTGGCCGGCGAATCCAGGTTGTCCGCTGGCGTCAGCGCGGTAATGAAGGCTTCCGGCACCACTTCGTGCGCTACCTTGGCCTTGCTGAGCAAGGGATCCTTCAGCAGCGCTTCGTCGGCTTCGCGGCCGGCCGGGGCACTGGCGCAACCGACCAATGCGGCGGCAGCGGACAGCAGCGTGATCTGCACGAAGGTGCGTGGTGCGATCACAGCGCCACCTTCAGGCCAAGCGCGTAGGTGCGGCCGTACTCTTCATTTTGCAGGGTGCGCGAGCGGATGCCCTGATACAGCTCCAACGGCTCGTCCAACAGGTTCTGCGCTTCCAGATACAGGCTGACGTGGCTGTTGAATTGATAGTTCATGCTGAAATCCAGCTGCGTGTGTGGGGCAACGTAGATATCGTACGCACGGCTCTGCCCGATGGTGTCCAGATATTGGCTGCGATACACCGCCGCCACGCGCGCACTGAACCCGTATTTTTCGTAGCCCAGGTGGCCGCTGTAGATGCGCTTGGACGAACGCGGCAGGGTGAAGTCGTCGCCGGCACGATTTTCCAGACCCGGATTGAAATCGCTGTCCAGCAGCGTGGCGCTGGCACCAACCAGAAAGCCATTCCAGCCCTCGGGCAGGAAGTCCAGGGTCTGCTGCCAATTGAATTCCGCGCCGCGCACCTTTGCGGTGTCGCCATTGATCGAGCGTGTGACCTGCAGGCCCGGAAATTCCGCATCGTTGGTGTTGATGGTCTGCACGATGTAGTCGTCGATCGACTTGTGGAACACGCCCAGCGAGATCACGCCGGTACTGCCGAGGTATTTTTCGAACGACAGGTCCAGGTTCTGCGAACGGTACGGATCGAGATCGGGGTTGCCCAGACTCACCTCGTTATCGCCACGGTTGATGCTCACGCGTGGCGACACATCGCCGAACGCCGGGCGCGACAAGGTCTTGTTGGCCGCAAAGCGCAGCACCCAGTCGTTGCCACTGTCGTAACGCAGATGCAGGCCGGGCAGCACGTTGGTGTAGCTGCTGGAAGCCTCGCGTGGCGTCACCGTGGCGGTGCGGCCATTGGCTGCCACGTCTACCTGGTTGCCGGTGGCATCGAACTGGGTATTTTCCACGCGCACGCCGGCGATCATGCGCAGTGCGCCGATGTCCCAGGTGCCCATCGCATAGGTGGCGAAGACATCTTCGGTGGCCGTGTAATCGTCCTGCAGCGAGGTCTGCAGATTGCCGCCCACATCCTGCGGGCGTGCACTGTACAGATCGCCGGAGGTGTTCCAGTAACGGCGCATGCCGTCCGAGCCGATGCTCTGGCCCAAGGTGCCGCCACGGTGCTCGGGCGCGGGAGTGGTCCAGTCGCTCAGGTCGATGGCCGGCCCACGACGCAGCTCGTTTTCGTCCACGTTCACCCCGCGCTCGCGCCAGCGGCCCAGCACGCCCATCTTCAGGCTGGAATGCTCGCCGTCAAAGCGCACATTGATCTGCGCGCTGCGCTCGCTGTCGTCCACCTGCGTGGGCGCAATCACGAAGCGATCGAACACGAAATCATCGTTGCTCTGCCAGCCGTTGTCGGAGAAGCCCAGCTTCGGAATGCCACTGCGCTGATCCACCGTGGCCGCCAGATCGTCGCCGTCGTAATTGAAGCGCGCTTCCTTTTCATCGTTCACGCGCTCGCGGGTCTTGGTGTAGCCCAGCTTGTAATCCACGGTGGCGGCGCTCAGGCGGTTTTCGCCACCCACGCTCAACGCCATGGTGTCTTCCTTCTTGGTGCGGTAGCGCACGCGCTTGGAAATGCTGTCGGCCGGCAGGTCGTCCACGCGATAGGTGCCGTCGCCATTGGCACTGACCTCGCCATCGCTCAACCCGAAGATGGTGCGCTGACGCGTTTCGGCATCGTCGAAACGGCTGTAGAGCGTGCGCAGGTAGTAGCGGTTATCCGCGTCCGGGCGCCAGTCCAGATTGAGGTTCGCGCCCATGCGGGTGCGTTCGATGAAGTATTTGCGGCGTTGCACTTCGCCGGCGAACAGATCGTCGTCCGCGCCACCGTCAAAGGTGTCGTAGGCCACTTCGGTATTGTCCGATTCGAACTCGCGGTCCTGATAGTTCACGCCCACGGCCACCCCGAAGGTGCCATTGAAGATGTCGCTGTAGTTGAAGGCGCCCTTCGGGCTGGTCTTGCCCGACAGCGACTGGTGGCTGGCTTCGATGGAGCCGCGCAAGGTGCGTCCGTCGCGATCGAAGGCGGAGGTGGATTCCACCTGGATCGCGCCGCCGATGGAATCGCCCGGCATGTCCGGGGTCGGCGACTTGACCACCTTCAGGCGCTCGGTGGAATCGGAAGGAATCACGTCCAGCGGTGCCGAACGCGTGCCGTCTTCCGGCGTGCCCATGGTCATGCCGTCGATAGTGACGCTGTTGAGCGACGAATCCAGTCCGCGGATGACCACAAAGCGGCCTTCGCCCTGGTCGCGCGTCACGCTGACGCCGGGCAGGCGCTGCAAGGATTCTGCAACATTCTTGTCCGGGTAACGTCCCATCGCATCGGAGGCGACGGCGTCCTGGATGGCATCGGAGGCGCGTTTGAGATCGACTGCGCGCTCCTGCGCTTCCAGCTGCGGGCGCACCTCCAGCCGCTCCAGGTCGATTGCCGCAGCGCTGGCAGCGCCGCCCGTGGCCGCACCCTGGGCCGCGTGCGCCAGCGGACTCCACGTGGCCGCAGCCAACGTCAGCGTGATCGCCAGGCAGAGCGGAGTCTTGTTCAACACGGGTGCTTCCCCAATCGGTTAAGAATGGGTGGGCACACTATGTCTACGACGTTTCACTGACATGACATATGCATCAGCGATCACACCCGAAGTGTGGCGACACACCGCGCGGCTGCGGCACACTGTGCCCCTCTCCCGCCTGCCGCTGCCCATGAAAATCGTCGAAGTCCGCCACCCCCTCGTCCAGCACAAGATCGGCCTGCTGCGCGATGCCGCGTTGAGCACCAAGGGCTTCCGCGAACTGGTCACCGAACTGGGCACGCTGCTGGCCTACGAGGCCACCGCCAATCTGGACACCGAATCGCACACCCAGCCGGGCTGGGCCGGCCCGGTGACGGTGCAGCGCATTGCCGGCGCAAAGATCACCTTGGTACCGATCCTGCGCGCCGGTCTGGGCATGCTGCCCGGCGTACTGGCACTGATTCCTGCCGCACGCGTGAGCGTGGTCGGTCTGCAGCGCGATGAAGAGACCCTGCAACCGGTGCCCTATTTCGAACGCCTCACTGGCCGCCTGGAAGAACGCGACGCCCTGATCCTGGACCCGATGCTGGCCACCGGCGGCACCCTGATGGCCACCATCGACATGCTCAAGCGCGCCGGCGCACGGCGCATCAAAGGCATCTTTCTGGTCGCCGCGCCGGAAGGCCTGAAGGCGCTCGAAGCGGTGCACCCGGATGTCGAGGTCTATACCGCGGCCATCGACGACCACCTCAACGACAAGGGCTACATCCTGCCCGGCCTGGGCGATGCAGGCGACCGGATTTTTGGGACGCGGCTGGAGTGAGTTTAAGCCCCTCTCCCCCCGGGAGAGGGGTTGGATGAGGGTACGGTGTATCAGTATTCCTGCCGACGCCGTACCCTCATCCGGCGCTGCGCGCCACCTTCTCCCGACGGGAAAAGGAACAGCCGCGGCATCGGCTTGATAGCGACGCTTTAGCGCGTCGACGCCTCGATCGCCGCGCTCACATACACCAGCGGCGCATTCCAGTTGATCGCCACCTCGTTGGTGGAGTAGCTGCAGAAGTTGTCCAGGTACGACAACGCCGGCCGTTTGGAGGGGTACGGCACCTTGCACTCCTTGGCATCCTGCTGCCCCGGCTGCGGGCCGCCGACCAGCCAACCCGGCACCGGCGCTTCGATCCCATCGGCCTCGGAGGGGCGGTGATGGATATGCATCGGGGTGCGTTTGCCTATCCCGGTCACGAACGACAGTCCCAGCGGATTGCGGCCCAGGATGTAGTCCAGCTGCGATTGCGCCGCATCCAGAAATTGCCGCTGCTGCGTCAACCGGTAGCCCTGCAGCAGCATCATCGCGCGGTTGAGCACCCCTGCATTGCTGCCCCACACGAAATCGCTGTCGTTCATCGCCAGCCGCCATGCCGATGATTGCCAGGTGTCGGCCAGCTGTTGTGCCAGTCCGGTGATCTCCCGTGCGATCCGCGCGCGATCGGCATGCGGCGTGAGTCGGTCGCGATGCGCGGCCAACGACATCCAGGCCAGCCCACCGACATTGCCCCACGACGGCACGGTGGCCGGCACGTTGCGCGCGATCATCGCGTCGTAGAACCCATCCTCGCCGGTGGCGATGTACAACTCGGCCGCCGCCCAGGCGAATTCGTCATCCAGGTGTGCATCGTCGTAACCGCCGGTGCGTACGTCGCTGGGCTGTTGGTAGATCACGTCCGGATGCTGCTTCGCCCACGCCCACGCAGCCCGCGAGGCTTTCAACATGCGCGCCGACAGCCCCGGATACTGCTTTTCAAATGGCGCATATACGCGACTGGCGACGGCCATCACCGCAGCGAAGTCCAAGGTCGCGGCATTGGTCTTCATCACCACGTAGCGTTGCTGCGTGGCCTGATCCGGCATCACCAAGCCATCGAACTGCTTGTCGGTGAGCTTGTGGTACACGCCGCCATCGGCCGGGTCCTGCATGGCGAGCATCCAGTCCAGATTCCACCAGGCCTCCTGCAGGATGCCGGGCACGCCGGGCGCATCGTCGGGGATGGTCAGCGGCTTGGACCTGAAGAACGCCGGATACTGCTCGTAGGCCGCCAGCAAGGTGTAGGTGCTGATGCCGGAATTGACGATGTACTTGTTGTAGTCGCCCGCGTCGTACCAGCCCTTGGGCGCGCTGATCACGCTATCGGTCGGACGCGTTGCAGACGCTGCGGACGGATGGATGCGCACCTGCGTATCCGGGTGCCCGGCCGCGCGCGCATAGCGCCCGGCGTAGCGTGCCGGCAGCGCGGTGCTGGCACGGTTGAAGTAGAACGCCTTCAACGCTGCATCGACCAGGGGCTGATAGGCATGCGCGTTGATGGCGAAGGTCTCCGATGCCGGCAGCCCGTCGACCTTCAACCGATAGGTTCCGACCGCACGCAGCCCGGAAAAATCCGCCACCCGCGCCTGCTGTCCGGCCGGCGACCACATCGCGGCCGGCTGCAGGGTTCCCTGCAACACGCTGCGTCCCTGTGCATCTTCGACGGTGAAGCGGTCCGAACGCTGCGCGGTGCCCTGCGGCGGCAGCCCGACGATCGCCATTTTTGCCGAGCCCGGCAGATAGCCCAGCTGGTTGACGTGGATGGCGTCGCTGGCCGCCACGGCCTCCTGCCTGCCGGTTGTCTCTGCAGCGCAGGCGAGCACGGGCGAAACGATCATCAGGCTGGTGAGCAGAGTTTTGAAGATAGTCATGCCACGATGGTCGCCGCATTATCTTGCAGCGACAAGTCCAATGCCGGCATAGCCGATGCGTCAATCCGCATCGCTGCAGCAATGCGCCCCTTGCGCGGATCGCCTCGCACGCAGCCATGCCGCGCTCATCATCACTGCATGTCAGCAATCAAGCGCATGCTGGGCGGCAGCAAACGCGCCAGCCCAGGCAACCACGGTCGCATTGCATCGATGGCGCTTGATCGAAACAACGAACAACGCCCGGCCGCCTTGCCGGCTACCGGGCGTCGACGCAATCGGGTTCACGCCTCAGCGTGCCGTCGCGTCCAATTGCACTTGCGCCTTGCCCACCGGGTTACGCGGGTCGCTACCGCCGCTGAGCACGTTGCGGCGCTTGTCCCACTCCACCGTTTGCAGGTTGCCCCACACATGGCTGGAGCCACGGCCGCCTTCGGCGGTGTCGCCTGGCAATTTCAGTGCATGCCCCATCGCTTGCAGGCCCTTGGCGGTCTGCGCCGAAAACGCGTTGGTCTCGGCGTCGATCACGTCCGGCAACCACTGGTGGTGATAGCGCGGCAGCGCACTGACCGCCTGCGCATCCAGGCCGGCGTCGTAGCCCAGGATCCCCAGCAGCACCATGGTGATGATGCGGCTGCCGCCCGGGGTGCCGAGCACGATCGCCTTGTCGGCCGATTCCATGAAGGTGGGCGTCATCGAACTGAGCATGCGCTTGCCCGGCTTGGGCGCGTTGGCGGCGTAGCCCATCACGCCGAACGCATTCGGAGTGCCCGGCTTGAGCGCGAAGTCGTCCATCTCGTTGTTGAGCAGCACGCCGGTGCCCTTGGGAATCAGGCCCGAGCCGTACAGCAGGTTCACCGTCTGGGTGGCACCGACGCGGTTGCCTTCGCCATCGATGATGGAAAAGTGCGTGGTCTCGTCGTCTTCCAGCGGCGTGGGGTTGCCCGACAGCAGATCGCTGGGCGTGGCCTTGTCCGGGTTGATGGTGGCACGCAGGCCTTGCGCGTAGTCCTTGCTGGTGAGCACGCGCTGCGGCACGTCCACAAAGTCCGGGTCGCCCAGGAAGAAGGTGCGATCGCGGTAGGCGCGGCGCATCGACTCCACCACCAGATGGGTGCGATGCACCTCATCGAGCGTGTTCAAGTCCCAGCCCTCCAGGATCTGCAGCATCGCCGCCAGCGCAATACCACCGGACGACGGCGGCGGCGCAGTGGTGATCTTCCAGCCGCGGTAGTCGAACTGGATCGGTGCGCGCTCCTTGACCCGGTACCCGGCCAGCTCGGCCGCGCTCCACTGGCCGCCGGCCTGCTTCACGCCGGCCAGCAACTTCTTGGCGGTCTCGCCCTTGTAAAACCCGTCGAAGCCCTTGTCGCCGAGCAGCTGCAGCGTCTGCGCCAGCTCCGGCTGCTTGAAGGTGTCGCCTTCGGCAATGGGTTTGCCGCCGCGCAGATACACCTCGCGCGTACCGGGGTAACGCTCCATCACCTCGCGCCGCGAGGCATAGCCCTTGGCCATGCGCGCGTAGACGGGAAAACCCTCCGTCGCGATGCGGATCGAGGGTGCCAGCGACTGCTTCAGCGGCAGCCGGCCGTGTTTGGCAGCCAGCTCCACCAGCGCTGCGGGCAAGCCCGGGATGCCCGCCGACCACGGGCCATTGACCGAGCGGTCGCGGTCCAGCTCGCCTTTCTTGTCGAGAAACTGCGCTTCGGTGGCCGACGCGGGCGCGGTTTCGCGCGCGTCCAGCATCACGTCCTTGCCGGTCTTGGCGTCGTGCAACAGGAAGAAACCGCCGCCGCCCAGCCCTGAGCTGATCGGCTCGACCACCGCCAGCGTGGACGACACCGCCACCGCGGCATCGAACGCATTCCCGCCCTCGCGCAGGATCTGCAGGCCGGCATCGGTGGCCAGCGCATGGCCGCTGGCGATCGCCGCGCCGGGTGGATGCGCGGCGACCGCTGCGGTGGTGGCCGTCGCCGGCTTGGCGGCATCGGCGCACCAGGCCGCTGGCGCCAGCACAAAGGCCAGCAGCAACACGCCGCGCGAAGAAAAACGACGGGAAAAAGTGCTCACGGGGCGGGGGGCTCCTGTTCGTACAGTTCGGGGTGATCGCGCTGCAACTGCATCAGCTTGGCCAGCAACTGGTCATGGGTTTCCGGAATGGCCGGATCCGGATCGATGCATTCGACCGGGCACACCACCACGCACTGCGCTTCGTCGAAATGGCCCACGCACTCGGTGCAACGTGCCGGATCGATGACGTAGATGGTTTCGCCCATCGAGATGGCGTGATTCGGGCACGCAGGCTCGCAGACGTCGCAGTTGACGCAGAGCTCGTTGATTTTCAGAGACATATCGGCACTACGATGCGACGCGACGCGGCGCGCTGCAACCGCAGGCGCTGGAACGCAATGTGCTGCTGCAGCCGGGCGCCCATGGCGCGCAGCGGCAGGTAGATAGCGCCCTGGGCGCTGTCGGACACCGGCCTGGTGCGGCCGGCTCCGGTGGAGTGCGAACTCGGCAGCATGGTGCATTCCCAGGCTGCGGCCGGATGCGCCCTTCCGCGCATCCGGCCTGCTACGGCATTACTTGGCTTCAACGAAGATGTATTCCGCGCCCTTGGGCTGGACGATGGTCTGCACGCGCGCGTTGTCGGCAGCATTCCCGATGAACAGCACGCGCACACCCTTCATCGAGTCCGGTGCCACGTCCTTGAACGCCGCATCGATCAGGTCGGCCATCTTGCTGGACGCCGACGAACCGAAGGCCAGCATGTTGCCCGGCTGCACGCCACGCGCGAGCGCGGTCTTGACGCTTTCCAGCTGACGCTCGTAGCTGCCGGCAAATTCGGCGTCCGACTCCGGCGGCAAGTAGTACAGGAACGGGCTGTTGGTGGTGGTGCCCAGGTTCTGGCCGACCACTTCCTGCAGGTACTTCTTCCAGCCGGCGTTGTCGTCCTTGGCCGGTGCGGTCAACGGGGCCGGTGCGGCGGCAGCGATCGGTGCCGGCTCTTCCTTCTTGCAGGCGGTGACCGCCAGAGCGGCGATCGAAGCGAGCGCCAGAGCGCGCATGGTGTGTTTCATGAAACTCCTCCCTTTGAAATGCATGTGGTGATGTAACTGCAGATGATCAGGCCTGCGCGCGGGACTGGCGCACCTGCCGCAAGGCCTCGACAACCGATGCCGGCACGAAGCCGGACACATCCCCGCCCAGCCGCGCGATTTCGCGCACCAGCGAGGACGAGATGAAGCTGTATTGCTCGGCCGGGGTAAGAAACAGCGTTTCCACCTCCGGGATCAGATGGCGGTTCATGCTGGCCATCTGGAATTCGTATTCGAAGTCGGACACTGCCCGCAGGCCGCGCAGCAGCACGCCGGCGCCCATCTCGCGCACGAAATGCGCCAGCAGGGTATCGAAGCCGCGCACTTCCACATTGGTATGCGCCGCCAGCGCTTCCTGGGCCAGCGCCACGCGGCGCTCCAGCGACAATGCCGGGCCCTTGGAGGGGCTATACGCCACACCCACCACCACGCGCTCGAACAACGGCGCGGCGCGATTCACCAGGTCGATATGCCCATTGGTGATCGGGTCGAAGGTACCGGGATAGACGGCGGTGCGGCTATTGGCAACGCTCATACGGAGACTACCGGGGTCGGATCGCTCTTCAGTGTAGCAGCGGCCCGGCGGTACAGCGCATAGCGCACCTCACGGGTGGCGCCCTCGCGGTGCAGATGCCAGCCGGCCGGCAGCAGCGGCGGCGCATCGGCGGGCGCTTCAAGGTACAGCCAGGCGTCGGCCGCCACATGCGCCGGCAGGTGCTCCAGCACTGCCGGCCACAGCCCGGCCGCGAACGGCGGGTCGACGAAGACGATATCAGCCAGCGCTGCGGGCGCACGCTCCAGCCAGCGCACCGCATCTTCCTGCAGCACCTGCACCTGCGTGGCGGCATCCAGCCGGGTCACGTGCTCGCGCAGCCGCTGCACCAGGCCGGGGTCGCGTTCGATCAGGGTGGCATGCGCAGCGCCGCGCGACACCGCCTCCAGGCCCAGCGCGCCGGAGCCGGCGAACAGATCCAGCACGCGCGCGCCGGGCAGGCGCGGCATCAGCCAGTTGAACAGCGTTTCGCGCACGCGGTCGCTGCTGGGGCGCAGGCCGGGCAAGCTGGGCACCGCCAGCCGCGTATTGCGCCAGCGCCCGCCAACAATACGCACCTGGCCTTCCGCGCCACACGAGGCCGGGCGCTGCGGGCGGCTCATCGCCCCGCACCTGGCGAGGGCGGGCGGGTGCAGCACGGCAGTAGCGCAGTTGGCGACATGGCTCAAGGCAGGACGAATGGCCGGCCATGATACCGCCGCCATCGCCGCAGCCGCCCTGCCCCGCGCCAGCCGCCGCGCGGCACATTCGCGCAGGCCCGCCTTGAAAAATCGGCAGAAGGCCGCATCCCCCAGGCCATCGGCCGCGTTGCGGCCTGGACCACCACGGAGCACGACCCCAATGACCGTTGAAACCGACAAGCAGACGCTCGGCTTCCAGACCGAGGTCAAGCAGCTGCTGCAGCTGATGATCCATTCGTTGTACTCGAACAAGGAAATCTTCCTGCGCGAGCTGGTCTCCAATGCCGCCGATGCCGCCGACAAGCTGCGCTTCGAAGCCTTGGTCAAGCCCGAGCTGCTGGAAGGCAGCGGCGAGCTGCGCATCCGCGTCGACTACGACAAGGACGCGCGCACTGTCACCATCGACGACAACGGCATCGGCATGAGCCGCGAGGAGGCGGTCTCGCACTTGGGCACGATCGCCAAGTCCGGCACTGCCGATTTCCTCAAGCACCTCAGTGGCGACCAGAAGAAGGATGCCAACCTGATCGGCCAGTTCGGCGTGGGCTTCTATAGCGCCTTCATCGTCGCCGACCAGGTGGACGTGTATTCGCGCCGCGCCGGCCTGCCGGCCAGCGAAGGCGTGCACTGGTCCTCGCGTGGCGAAGGCGAATTCGAGATCGCCAGCGTCGACAAGCCCGAGCGCGGCACCCGCATCGTGCTGCACCTGAAGGAAGGCGAAGAATCGTTCGCCGATGGCTGGACGCTGCGCGGCATCCTCAAGAAATACTCCGACCACATCGGCCTGCCGATCGAGATGCGCAAGGAGCATTACGGCGAAGCCGCCGACAAGCCGGCAGAGCCCGAATGGGAAGCGGTCAACCGCGCCAGCGCGCTGTGGACGCGCCCCAAGTCCGAGATCAAGGACGAGGAGTATCAGGAGTTCTACAAGCACATCGCCCACGACGCGGGCAACCCGCTGGCCTGGAGCCATAACAAGGTCGAAGGCAAGCTGGAATACACCTCGCTGCTGTTCGTGCCCGGCCGTGCCCCGTTCGACCTCTACCACCGCGACTCGGCCAAGGGCCTGAAGCTGTATGTGCAGCGCGTTTTCATCATGGACCAGGCCGAGCAGTTCCTGCCGCTGTACCTGCGTTTCATCAAGGGCGTGGTGGATTCGTCGGACCTCTCGCTCAATGTCTCGCGCGAAATCCTGCAATCCGGCCCGGTGGTCGATTCGATGAAGTCGGCGCTGACCAAGCGCTCGCTGGACATGCTGGAAAAGCTGGCCAAGGACAAGCCGGACGACTACGCCACGTTCTGGCGCAACTTCGGCCAGGCATTGAAGGAAGGTCCGGCCGAGGATTACGCAAACCGCGAAAAGATCGCCGGCCTGCTGCGCTTCTCGTCCACGCACGACACCACCGGCGCACAAAGCGTTGGCCTGGCCGATTACGTGAGTCGTTTGGCTGAAGGCCAGGACAAGCTGTACTACCTCACCGGCGAAAGCTACGCGCAAATCAAGGACAGCCCGCATTTGGAGGTGTTCCGCAAGAAGGGCATCGAAGTGCTGCTGCTCACCGACCGCATCGACGAATGGCTGATGAGCTATCTCACCGAATTCGACGGCAAGTCGTTCGTGGACGTGGCGCGCGGCGACCTGGACCTGGGCAAGTTGGATTCGGAAGAAGACAAGAAGGCGCAGGAAGACCTCGCAAAATCCAAGGAAGGCCTGGCATCGCGCATCAAGGCCGCCCTCGGCGACGATGTGGCCGAAGTACGCGTCTCGCATCGCCTGACCGATTCCCCGGCGATCTTGGCCATCGGCCAGGGCGACCTGGGCCTGCAGATGCGCCAGCTGCTGGAAGCCAGCGGCCAGGCGGTGCCGGAAAGCAAGCCGGTATTCGAATTCAACCCAACCCACCCGCTGATCGAAAAGCTGGATGCGGAGCAGGATATGGATCGCTTCGGCGACCTGAGCCGTGTGTTGTTCGATCAGGCGGCGCTGGCGGCGGGTGATAGCCTGAAGGATCCTGCGGCCTATGTGCGGCGGTTGAATAAGTTGTTGTTGGAGTTGTCGGTGTAAGTCACACCAAACTTGAACCTCAAAGACCGGCGTAATTGCCGGTCTTTTTTTTGACGGTACTTGCTTCAAGAAGGCCTGACTATCTCTTGGATATTGCCACAGTGGACCAACGACCCGGGCGGACGATCTCGGTGCAACTGATCTCGGCGATGCGGAGTACGACAGCAACCGCAAGCGGACGTGGCGCGAAGTGTTCTTGGTCGAGATGGATCGTTTAGTGCCGTGCAAAAACCTGTTGGCGCTAATCGAGCCGCATTATCCAAGGTCGGGGCAGCCGGGCGACAACCACATCAGCTGGAGACAATGCTGCGCATTCACTGTCTTGCAGCAATGGTACGCATCGAACGATCCATCGACGGAAGAAGCCCTGTACGACGCGGTGTCGGTGCGCTGTTCTGTAGAGATCGTGGGCTGGATGAGGTGCCGGCCGAGACGACGATTCTCAACTTTCGCCACCTGCTGAAGCGCACGATTTGGCGCGTGAGCTGTTCAACCGCGTCAACGCGCATCTGGCACGCAAGGGTCAGTGCTTGCGCGGCGGGGCGATCGTGGACGCCACGTCCATAGTTGCGCCCAGCTCGACAAGAGCAAGGATTGCCAAGGCGATCCGGACATGTACCAGACCAAGAAGAGCCACCACTATTACTTCAGGATGAAGGCGCACATCGGGGTGGACGATGACCCTGAGGATGGTGCACCACGTCGGATACACGGCAGCCAACGTCGCCGATATCACGCAGCGCACAAGCTGCTGCACGGCAGGGAGGACACGCTGTGCGGGAACAGCGGCTACAACGGGCTTTAGACGTGCGAGCAGATGAAGCGCAGGCTGCGCTACCTGATCGCGGAGAAACCCACGAAGCTGAAGCAGATCACGAACAAGCGCAAACTGAAGTGACCAAGCGCTGGGAGCACACCAAAGCCAACCTGCATGCGAAGGTGGAACACCCGTTTCGGGTGATCAAGCGTCAGTTTGGCCACGTCAAAGTGCGCAATCGCGGTCTGGCGAAGAACATTACACAGCTGCTGACGCTGTTTGAACTATCGAATCCGTGATTGAAGCCAAAAGAATTAACGCTTGCCGTTGCCAAGGGCGTGCCTGCCATCCAGGCAACACGGGTGAAATACACCTGATACGAAGAAAAAAAAAGTCCTTGAGTGTCCTCAGCATAGAAGATGTGGATTGTTCAATACGCTGGCTGCGTTGAGCAGACGTGCCCACTGACGTTATTAAAGCGAGCGCGCTTTTCACTAGAGCGTGTTATGCACTTTGAGGTGAGTACGAGGCGTCCTGTGGCGCGTCGAGACAAGGCGTGCGCTGCGGCCAAGGCTGGCCGCCTGGGCAAGGCGCGCAACG
>NZ_JAJIUJ010000036.1 GCF_020880415.1 Xanthomonas euvesicatoria pv. euvesicatoria
CCCGTCCATGGCGTGCCCGGTGTAACCGATGCCATCGACTGTCTTGCCGATGGGGCTGCCGTAGGGCTGATAGTCGGTTCGCTCCACGACCTGCCCCGCCGTGTCCGTCACAGCGATAGGGCTGCCTAGCGCATCTGTGTACTGGAATTTGATGGTTCCTGAGTTACGGGTGGCAAGCAAGCTTCCATTGAGATAGACGTATTCCGTGTTGCCCTTGCCCGACGCCTCCGTGTAGAACAACTGGCCAGCCTGGGTATAGACCTGAACGGTTCGCGTCGTGGGGCGCCCAGCTATCGTGCGGCGGCCGTAGGCATCGTAGGCATAGCTTTCCTTGCCGGTGACATCTCGCAGACGGTTTCCGTAGTCGAACGTGTAGGCTTGGCCATTCTTGTTCTTGAGGTTGCCCTGCGGGTCGTAGCTCAGGCCAACGGTGGTGGCGCCCGCATTGTTCTGGACATTGGTCAAACGGTTCTTGGCGTCATACCAGTAATTGTTCTCTCGCACACCTGGAAGCTTGGCCGTGAGGATGTTGTCCAACACGTCATAGGTGTAGCGGTTCCAGTTATCGCCGCCGAACCGCTCCGAGCCCGCCTCCATCAGGCGATCCAGCCCGTCATACCCCATGTAGCGGTTGTAGCCCGTCCCCCGCTGCTGATCGATGATGGCGCCGACGTTTCCATTGGCGTCGTATTGATACTCGAACGAAGCGACGTTGTTGTCCCGCACCTGCTGGGGCATCTGACGCCCGTTGAGCACGAGTGAGTGGCTCACACCATTGCCATAGGTGAACTGCCGCGCGGCTCCATTGGGGTAGTAGCCAATCCCCGTAGCGTAATTGCCCCCCGCCTGGTCACGGACAGCAGTCGGCTGTCCTAATGCATTCGGTGTGTAGCTGATGACCAAGCCGGTCGGATACGTCTGATTCGCCAACGCTCCGTTCGCGTCATAGCCGTAGCCGATGGACCAGGTATACCAACCGGTTTGACCAGACGATTCGGATGTCAGCATCCGACGTTTGTTGTAGTTGTAAGCATTGACGACAGATGAGCTACCGGCATCGTTCCATGTCGTGACCTGTGCAGGCAGGCCGTCCGGCGTGTAGGACCAGTCCTGGTTGCCATTCTTGTCAGGGAACCGCAGGGTCTTGAGGCGATTGCGAGTGTCGTAGGTGCGCACCACCTGGCGGCCACTGGCAGCCGCGGCTTCCAGGTCGCAGCGGGTCGTGCTGGGAAGATCAAGGCCACTGGCCGACCAAGCCAGATTGCCATCCGCGTCGTAGGCCATGACGGTCGACCCGCTCTCGGGCTCAATCACTTTGCACAGCTGCTGGTTCGCATCGTAGACGTAGCTACGGGCCGCCAGGCCAACGCCATGCGCCACCGGTGGCGGCGCCACTACCTGCACGACCTGGTTGCTGGATTCATTACCGAAATCACCGGCACCATCGCGCATTCGCCAACGCAGGTTGTAGCCGCCCGCACCAAGGGGGGCGCGGAGGCTGAAGTTGAAGTCCACACTTCCGCCAGGCGGAACATCGGATGGCAGGTGCACTTCGCCTGGCGACCATCCTCGCGTATCGCCAACCAACACAGCCCGATAGCCCTGCCCCTGGCGCCAAGTGACATTTCCCGTGTTCGTGAACCGCACGGACCCAGTGACAGAACGTCCGGTTGGGAGCTGCGCAGGCATGTTCTGAGAGACGAAAGCAGCATTACGCTGCATAGCAGGAATCGAGAGTGCACCCGACCCATCAATGAGGGAGTTGTCCCGACCGACCGGAGAAATGCCATGGATATAGAACGGCTTGCCGCCTTGGCTTCGAATCAGGTCTTCGGTAACTGGAATTGAGAAGCGGTAGTTGCTTCCTGACGATGAGCAAGCGCTGGCAACGCCCGGTTCGCTGGCAAGGTTCGCACTGGCGATGGCCGCAATCGTGCCGCTGCCGGCGGGCCCGCCCGCATACATATGGACGTCGATCGATCGGCGTAGTCCTGCAGAACACGCCCAGCCGACAATCGCCTTGTTGTCTTGGATACCCTCGATCCGCCCTTTGATCACCGATGCAGGCACGGCTACTGCGCCCGATCCGGAAATGGTGTCGTTTGAGGCTCCTACCGGAGACAGGCCATGGATATAAATGGCCTTACCGCCGTTCTGGATGATGAAGTTCTCATCGATGGGGAACGAGAATCGGTAGTTGCTGCCCGAAGCACTACAGGCGCTAGCGATGCCGGCATCACTTGGTAACGTAGCTGCGGTAGCCGCGGCAAAGGTGCCTGAGCCAGCGGGGCCGCCTAAATACATGTGCACGTCGACAGAACGATTCAGATTCGTCGAGCACGCCCAGCCTGAAATGGAACCGTAGGTGACGCTGTCGATGTTGCCTTTGATAAGGGATGGGAGAACGTTCACGTAGGTAGGGGCGCCATTTCCACCAAACCACGCAACGCCATCTCTAACCATTCGCCACTGAAACGACGTCGAGCCCGCAGACAGCGGAGCACGTGCTGTAAAGTTGAAAGTGACATTATCGCCATAGCGCACACTGGACGGCAGTTCAACGCGCCCAGTTCCCCAGGTTGTGCTGTCCGCCGACCCAGAGACTCCCAGGCGATATGCATCCTGCGCTGTCCACGTCCTCCAACCCGTGTTCTGGAAAGTGACGCTCACAGAGTAGGACTGTCCCACGACCATCGTCGTCGGGACAGATGTGCCGATGTATTTGGAGTCGTTCTCTTTGGGTTCGACCGGTGAAGGGCACTCATTGGCCGATCCTGCGGTCGAGCCATCAGGACATTTCCGTGCAGCTTCGGACGGCCCAGCCAAGACGCTGAGCAGTAGCAGAGCGGCAATGGTCCAGCGCACTTTTAACCTACCGCTCTGTTGTCTAAAAACATTTATTCCCGGCGCTCTTATCGAAGATTCCTTTCGACCGGTCATTGCGCACCCCGCTCGATCGTGATTGCCTTACCAAAGACGTCCCGAGTGATCGATGTTCGGGCAGATTCGGGAAGCTGCACCCACACAGGTGCGTCATAGACCGGTTGATCGAACACCTGGTAACCCGTGCGCGTCTGAGCACCTCGCGGGTTGGTGACTAGGGTTTGTGCGCCAGGCAGATACTGCGTGATCGTGGTCAGCAATCCCTGCTCGCTGTCCTGGGATATCGTTGTGGGCCTACCCACCACGTCGAATTCGGTCCAGATCCCAGTGCTCGCCGCTTCGGTGCTGCTCGGGTAAGACGCAAAGACGACCCTTCCCTCATGGTCGTAGGCAAAGCGCTTGGCCCGCAGCGTTCCCGCCAAGTTTGCCGCGTCGTATTCCCGCGTCAACAGCGGCTGCCACAGCGCATCAAAGTAAGTAATTTTCTGGGCGTTCCCAGTAGTCACGGTCTGGCGCCAGTGGCCAGCGCCGATGCCATATTCGTCGCTACCCACCCGCTCGAACGCCTGTGCGGTCGAATTCCACGCTGTGCTGTCGCCCGATGGGTAGTTCGTGGCATTCAGCCGCCCCATCGCGTCGTAACCATACGTGGTCGCAAATCCATTCTCGTCGGTGGTCTGACGAATCCACCCATTGTCGTCCACCGACGCGGACTTGGCCGTGCCATCGGCATTTGTAAGCGTCTGGGGAATGCCACGCTTCCAACCGGACAGGGTCGTTGCATTTCCTAGGCCGTCCTTAACCTGGGCCAAGGTCCCATCGGGATTGTAGGTATAGGTTGCAACCAACTTCCCGTTGCGCCATTCCGTCTGAGGCAACGCATTGGCGCCATAGTCAATCTGAGAGGTCGCGATGCCTGTGTTGACGTTCCGAGCCATGGCGGTCTGTCCCAACACCCACGCGCCGCGTTCGTCGTAATACGTGGTTTCGTCGGTGCGGCTGTGCCAAGGACTAAACCGCTCAGTGCGCGTTGGCCTCGCGAACTCATCGAAGCACGGCTGCCCATTGCAGTCCGCAATGCGCCAAACGAATTGGTCGCCGTTGTCGATCGTGATCACTTGGCGCACAGGCCGCTGCCTGGCAGCCACGGTATTGTCCCCGTAGCTGCCTGCTGGATACATGGTCCGCGCCGCGTAAGGTGCTGCATCGAACGCTGCGTAGTCGCTCATTTTTGTGCGCTTGGCCGTCGACCCGTTCCATCCGAAGTCCTGTTGCAAAAGCAGACCCTCGTTGGACCAGTAGCGATTGCCAAACCGGTAGCGCGTGGCCTGACCCGCGGGATCTTTGACCGTGATGTCCCGCGTGATGGGGGAACCGGCATTGCACTCGACGTATTTGGCAGGGTCGCTGGGATTTGGGTAGGGGCTTGGCTGCCAGCAGTTGTTAGGCGTGCCGTAGTCATACGTCCACGTGAGTCCCTGTGCGGGCAACCCGGAGCCGGAGATCCGACGACTGGTGACGGCCATGACGTAGAACTGGTAGGGAATTTCTGAGTAGGCTTCCTGGATATTGCACAGTCTTGGCACCCAAGACCGCCCCATGAGCATGGAGTTGACCGTGTAATCGCTACGAGCGCCCGTGGGCGCAGTGATGCTTCCGACCACGTTGGTGCGTGACCACGGGCGGATGTTGTCGCAGCCTGGCGGCTGGCCGTAAGTCACACGTGCACGCGACAAAGCGAGCAAATCGAACGTCCAACTACTCCCGTCAGGCAATGTCACCATGTCCACGGTGTCGCTGTAGCCGTAGGACCATGTTCGCCCGCCAGTGGTCACTGACGTTATGGTGTTGCCGTCTCCCCCGGCATACGACAAGTCGATTCGACGGCCGTCACTGGCAACGATGCTTAGCAGTTGCCAAGGGGCGCCAGGATTCCAGTTGTAGGTCACGGCGTTGCCAAAGCGATCGGTCACTCGCGCTGGATAGATCAAGACCTCTTTGCGAACCAGAATGTAATTGTTGGCCACCATGGGAACAATGTTCCCGATACCTGCGGTTGTCATGCTCGCCCCGCCAGCAGATGCTGTGCCCACCGAATTGGCTTGGGGAACAGGCGAAGACTTGCTCAAGGGAGGATACCAGCGCGAGACCATGTGGTTGAACGCATACACGCTGCCCTGTGTGTCGACCAGTTCAAACCCTTCGCCACGAGCACCTGACTCACTGGCGCCATCAAGGGACGCCAGGCAGCGGACGGCAGAACCATCCTTCAAGACGATGGGATAGGTTCTGCCATCGTTCGGCCGCAGCGCCTGAGAGGAGGTCTGCAAAAGCTCTTGGTCTCCGCTCCCTGGTCGATAAAGAAAGCTTCCCCTCCAAAACTCTGAAGGATCAAAGTAGCCACCTTGATTTTCAAAAGCGGGGGGAACCTCATAACGGCTACAGCGGCTGTAAGCCGTGTCCCTAGTCCCGTTGACCACCCAGCCATCGGGCGCGATGTTCCCACCCGGAAAGCCGAAGACACCATGCATGTAGGGAATATCCAAATCCCAAAGTTTGAAGTGGCCCTTCGTCGGGCTCCCCACCGTGAACCGACGACCTACACGGACTTGGAGAGCATTGTTGCCCTTCAGATCCACATCGGTCTGGACGATCTCCATTGAGCCCGTATAGAGGTTGATGTTGTCCCCGAAGAGCTTGTCGCCGGGGCTCTTCACCACTGCGCCCGATTGGATCAACTTGCCATAGTCGTCGTAGACATCCTCGGCCGCACCCAGTGCAGGCGACAGTCCAACCAAAGCAGCCAGCGCCAATCCAAACACGCGTATCTGACGCGAGGTCCTGCCCGATTCCATAGCATCTTCCAAGTTGACGACTGACCAAGGCCAGCACGAAGCTCATCGGTATCCATAGGCAGGCCAATGCTCCGCACAGCAAGCAGCAGCGCTCGCTCACGCAGGCAATGGCCAGCCCTAGGTAGAAGGTTTCGAGAGCGCGCGAAGCGCGACAGCAGTCATTCCCCAATGCTCTCGCGCAGACGAAAGTTGCGCACAGGGATTGGCTTGTCAACGCGCTACAGAGAGCTAACGCGGCCCAGCCCACGGCTTCGGCAATGCCAAGATGTTGACGGCGCAAGAGTTCGGGTTCGCAAAACCTTGAACTAGAGCGCTTGGCCTACATTGCAATCAGATAATTCTGACGAAGTTATTAGTGCTTTTCAGACAAGCGAAGCTAGCAGTCTCCCGCTGAAGCCGTGTGCGATGGGCGCCAGATGCGCGGCAATGCGAATGACGAATCGCCCCAAGCTGCCCGCGCAGGTGAATCACTGTGACCGCCCTCAGCTTGTTCGCTGGCGTTCCAAACTTGCTGATGGGTAAATCGTCGCCGGCTCTTGCATCAGCGCAAGCCGCTGCGGCGCTGCGACACGAGCCTGTACCAGGCTGATCACGGTGACGCTGCCCGATTAGAGGCGACGCACCGATTCGTAGGTTGTTGCCCGCTTTTCCACGTAGAAGCAGGCCCCGGCAAGGGCTTCCGCTTGTCGTCCAGAAGCCAGCCGGCCTTCCGTTCTCCGCCCGGACGCTTGGACATGACAGCCAATCGCCTACTGAGACGCATGTCAGCCCTTCCCTATACCGAACTGCCAAGGATTTTTTGGTGGGTGGGCTTAAACTTGGAGCCCGCGCTGACGCGGGCGGTTCATGGTCCCTCACCACATGCTGTATGACTTCAGCTCCCCGTCCGTCTGGCCGCGACACGGATTTCGTCCCGCTGAGAGGGTCGTCGCAATCGCCGTGCTACAAGGCATCGCGAATCGTCGAAATCGCCCCTGATTGACTGCCACATCCCGGAAGAATATTTCTTGCAAAGCACTGATACAAAAGAAAAAAACAAGAACGCCAGCGGAGCCGTCGAGCACACGCCGCTGATGAAGCAGTTCTTCGCAGCCAAATCGGATTACCCCGACCTGCTGCTGTTCTTCCGCATGGGCGATTTCTACGAGCTGTTCTACGACGACGCGCGCAAGGCCGCGCGGCTGCTCGACATCACCCTGACCCAGCGCGGTAGCTCCGGCGGTGCGCCGATTCCCATGGCCGGGGTGCCGGTGCATGCGTACGAAGGCTACCTGGCACGCTTGGTGGCACTGGGCGAGTCGGTGGCGATCTGCGAGCAGATCGGCGACCCAGCGCTGGCCAAGGGGCTGGTCGAGCGCAAGGTGGTGCGCATCGTCACGCCGGGCACGGTCACCGACGAGGCACTGCTGGACGAGCGCCGCGACACGCTGTTGATGGCGATTTCGCGCAGCAAACACGGCTACGGCCTGGCCTGGGCCGATCTGGCCGGCGGGCGCTTCTTGGTCAACGAAGTGGACAGCGCCGATGCGCTGGAAGCGGAAATCGCGCGCCTGGAACCGGCCGAGCTATTGGTGCCCGACGAAGACAACTGGCCGGACTTCCTGCGCGGACGGACCGGCGTGCGGCGCCGGCCGCCGTGGTTATTCGATGCCGACAGCGGGCGCCGACAGCTGCTGGCGTTCTTCAAACTGCACGATCTGTCCGGCTTCGGCATCGACGACAAACCCTGCGCCACGGCCGCCGCCGGCGCGCTGCTGGGCTATGTCGAAGAGACCCAGAAACAGCGCCTGCCGCATCTGACCTCGATCGCGATGGAAGTGGCCAGCGAGGCCATCTCGATGAACGCGGCCACGCGCCGGCATCTGGAGCTGGACACGCGTGTGGATGGCGATACGCGCAACACCTTGCTCGGCGTGCTGGACAGCACCGTCACGCCGATGGGTGGGCGTCTGCTACGGCGCTGGCTGCACCGTCCGCTGCGCCTGCGCGATGTGCTGTTGCAGCGCCACCATGCGGTCGGCACGCTGATCGATGCAGGTGCCGATGCCGATCTGCGCGAAGCCTTCCGTGCGCTCGGCGATCTGGAACGCATCCTCACCCGCGTAGCGCTGCGCTCGGCGCGGCCGCGCGATTTTTCCACCTTGCGCGATGGCCTGGCGCTGTTGCCGAAGGTGCGCACGATCCTGGCACCGTTGGATTCGCCGCGCCTGCAGACGCTGCATGCCGAACTCGGCGAGCACGATGCCACCGCGCATCTGTTGATCAGCGCAGTTGCCGAGACGCCGCCGCTCAAGCTCAGCGACGGCGGCGTCATCGCCACCGGCTACGACGCCGAGCTGGATGAGTTGCGCCGCCTATCCACCAATGCAGATCAATTCCTGATCGACCTGGAACAACGCGAGCGCGCCAGCAGCGGCATCGCCACGCTCAAGGTCGGCTACAACCGCGTGCACGGCTACTACATCGAGATCAGCAAGGGCCAGGCCGAGAAAGCCCCGTTGCATTACAGCCGCCGGCAGACGTTGACCAACGCCGAACGCTACATCACCGAAGAACTCAAGAGTTTCGAAGACAAGGTGCTGTCCGCGCGCGAGCGTTCGCTATCGCGCGAAAAACTGCTGTACGAAGGTCTGCTCGACGCACTCGGCACCGAGCTGGAAGGTCTCAAGCGCTGCGCGGGTGCCTTGAGCGAACTGGATGTCCTGGCCGGCTTTGCAGAACGCGCGCAGGCGCTGGATTGGTCGCAGCCGGAACTCGATCATGCGCCGTGCCTGCGCATCGAGCGCGGCCGTCACCCGGTCGTGGAGGCGGTACGCGAGCAACCATTCGAGCCCAACGATCTGGACCTGCACAGCGATCGCCGCATGCTGGTGATCACCGGCCCGAACATGGGCGGTAAATCGACCTACATGCGGCAGAACGCGCTGATCGTGTTGTTGGCGCATATCGGCAGCTATGTGCCGGCCAGCCGTGCGGTGATCGGGCCGATCGACCGCATCCTCACCCGCATCGGCGCCGGCGACGACCTGGCGCGCGGGCAATCCACCTTCATGGTGGAAATGGCAGAAACCAGCTACATTCTGCATCACGCCACGCCGCAATCGTTGGTGCTGATGGACGAGATCGGCCGCGGCACCTCCACCTACGATGGCCTGGCACTGGCCGATGCCGTCGCGCGCCATCTGGCGCATACCAACCGCTGCTACACGCTGTTTGCCACGCATTATTTCGAGCTCACCGCACTGGCCGACGAATCGCATGCCGGTGGCGCCAGCGGCATCGCCAACGTGCATCTGGATGCGGTCGAACATGGCGAGCGTCTGGTGTTCATGCATGCAGTGAAAGATGGCCCGGCCAATCGCAGTTTCGGCCTGCAGGTGGCGGCGCTGGCCGGCCTGCCCAAGGCGGCGGTGACGCAGGCGCGGCGGCGGCTAGTGGAACTGGAACAACGCGGCGGCGAAAGCCACAGCGCGCAGATGGCACCCACCGCGCTGGATGCGCCACAACAGTTCGGGCTGTTCACCGCACCCTCCTCCGCTGCACAGGAAGCCTTGCAGGCGCTGGACCCGGATGAGCTCACTCCCAAGCAGGCGCTGGAGGCGCTGTATCGGTTGAAGGCGTTGCTTTGAGGTGCCGGGATTGGGGAGTCGGGATTTGGGATTCGTAGGAGCGGGGCTGCATGGCTGACGTTTGCTGCGCGTGCGGATGCTTTGCCATGCGGGAATTGGTGATCGGCTTGATGCTGTTTTGCGGAGGTTTGTTAGCAGAATTTGGAAGCCGTCGAGGCATGGTTGCGTGATTGCGATGTCCTGCATCGCGCCGTGCGTAACGCGCGGCGTGTGCTTGCCGCCGGATTGATCTGTCGGCGCGACGGGCGCACCCTGCCGCAACGCTTCGCCAGACAGGAAACCTTCCGATGACCATGTCCGCTTCGTTGACCGATCAACTTGCCGCGCAATTGCAGGGCCCGCAGCTGCAGCAACTCGCCGGCCGCCTGGGCATTGCGCCTGAGCAGGCGCAGTCGGCAGTGCAGGCCGCGCTGCCGTTGCTGATGGGTGCGCTGGGCCGCAATAGCCAGCAGGCCGGTGGCACCGACGCGTTGCTGGGCGCACTGCAACGCGACCATGCCGCCAGCCCGGACCTGGGCAGCTTGCTCGGCTCGTTGTTGGGCGGCTCGGCCACCGGTGCGCAGGGCAACGGTGCCGGCATTGTCGGCCATCTGTTCGGCGACAAGGCGCCGCAGGCCGCTGCCGGCCTGGGCCAGGCCACCGGGCTGGAGACCAGCAAGGCCAGTCAGTTGTTGCAGTTGCTTGCCCCGATCGTGATGGCATATCTGGCCAAGCGCTTTCTGGGCGGCGATGCCACAGCCAGCAGCCAGCTCGGGCCTGCGCTGGCACAGGAACATCAGCAGGTGCGCAGCCATCCCGACGCCGGCGGGTTACTGACCAGCGTGCTGGACCAGGACGGCGACGGGCAGCTGGGCATGGGCGACGTCATGAAGCTGGGCGGCAGCCTGTTCGGCAAACGCTGAGCCAGCAGGCCAACCGGGCGGCGTCCTCTGTTGCAGATGCGGATGACGGCCTGCAACCCCCATGCAATGGGCGTGCGGCACGCCGGTCGGGCACCGGCGTGCTATCCATAGTGGCACGCTATCGATATGGTTGAATAATTCGAATTCACCAAATGATCGATGCTCCTTATCGTGTCCAGACACCACCATGATGAGTCCGCCTGATGCGTGTCCTTGCGATCTCCGTCCGCTCCCGGTCGACCTGTTCCGGGCCTTCCAGGCAGGCGCTAGCATCGACGAACGCGGCGGCCACGTCAGACCGGTATCGCTCGTACCTTCCGCAATCCCGATGACCCAGCCTTAAACCCCGTCCGCCACTTCGACTCCAACAGCACGTGTCTGCAACCTTCGGCACGCAGCTCCCCAAGTGCTCCCGCACACAGGTATTGCCATGACCACCGAAGCAAAGTGCCCGTTCAACCACGCCGTCGTCGGTACCGGAACCACCAATCGCGATTGGTGGCCCAAGCAGCTGCGCGTGGATCTGCTCAGCCAGCATTCGAGCAAATCCAACCCGCTGGGCCAGTCGTTCAACTATGCCGACGCATTCAAGCGCCTGGACCTGCAGGCGCTCAAGCGGGACCTGCATGCGTTGATGACCGATTCGCAGGACTGGTGGCCGGCCGACTTCGGCCATTACGGCCCGCTGTTCGTGCGCATGGCCTGGCATAGCGCCGGCACCTATCGCATCGGCGATGGACGTGGCGGTGGCGGACGTGGGCAGCAACGCTTCGCCCCGCTCAACAGCTGGCCGGACAACGTCAGCCTGGACAAGGCGCGTCGCCTGCTGTGGCCGATCAAGCAGAAGTACGGCCAGGCCATTTCCTGGGCCGACCTGATGATTCTCACCGGCAACGTCGCGCTGGAATCGATGGGCTTGAAGACCTTCGGTTTTGCCGGTGGCCGCGAAGACACCTGGGAGCCGGATCAGGACCTGTACTGGGGTCGCGAAACCAAGTGGCTGGGTGGCGACGACCGCTACTCGCGCGGTTCGCCGGGCGTGGACGAAGCGCACGGGGTGCTGGTGAAGGACGACGACAGCCAGGTGCCGCATACCCGCGACCTGGAAAACCCGCTGGCCGCCGTGCAGATGGGCCTGATCTACGTCAATCCGGAAGGCCCGGACGGCAACCCCGACCCGATCGCCTCCGCGCGCGACATCCGCGACACCTTCGCGCGCATGGCCATGAACGATGAAGAGACCGTGGCGCTGATCGCCGGCGGCCACACCTTCGGCAAGACCCACGGTGCCGGCCCGGCCGACAACGTGGGTGCCGAACCCGAAGCCGGCGAGCTGGAAAGCCAGGGCTTGGGCTGGCATAACCGCTACGGAAGCGGCAAGGGCGCCGACACCATCACCAGCGGCCTGGAAGTCACCTGGACCACCACGCCGGCGCAGTGGAGCAACGATTACTTCGACCATCTGTTCGGTTTCGAGTGGGAGCTGAGCAAGAGCCCGGCCGGCGCGCACCAATGGGTGGCCAAGAACGCCGACGCCATCATTCCCGATGCACACGACGCCTCCAGGAAGCATCGCCCGACGATGCTGACCACCGATCTGGCGCTGCGCTTCGACCCGGCGTACGAAGCCATCTCGCGGCGTTTCCAGCAGCATCCCGAACAATTCGCCGATGCCTTCGCACGCGCCTGGTTCAAGCTCACCCACCGCGACATGGGCCCGCGCTCGCGCTACCTGGGCGCTGACGTGCCTGCTGAAGAGTTGGTGTGGCAGGACCCGGTGCCGGCGGTCGATCACCCACTGGTCGATGCGCAGGACGCCGCCGCGCTCAAGCAGACCATTCTGGCCTCGGGTCTGAGCGTGGCGCACCTGGTGTCCACTGCGTGGGCGTCGGCCACCACGTTCCGCGGCTCGGACAAGCGTGGCGGCGCCAACGGTGCGCGCATCCGCCTGGCCCCGCAGAAGGATTGGCAGGCCAATCAGCCCGAGCAACTGGCCAAGGTGCTCGCGACGCTGGAACGCATCCAGGCCGACTTCAACGCTGCGCAATCGGGTGGCAAGAAGATCTCGCTGGCCGACCTGATCGTGCTGGCCGGTAACGCCGCAGTGGAACATGCAGCGCAAGCCGCCGGCCACCAGGTCACCGTGCCGTTCGCACCCGGCCGTACCGATGCGTCGCAGCAACAGACCGATGTGGAATCCTTCGCCGTGCTCGAACCGGTGGCCGATGGCTTCCGCAACTTCGCCAAGCGTCGCTACGCAGTGCCGGCCGAAGCGCTGTTGATCGACAAGGCCCAGCTGCTCACCCTCACCGCGCCGGAGTTGACCGTGCTGGTCGGCGGCCTGCGCGTGCTAGGCGCCAATGTCGGCGACTCGAAGCATGGTGTGTTCACCAGCCGTCCCGGTGTGTTGAGCAACGACTTCTTCGCCAACCTGCTCGACATGCGCACCGAGTGGAAGGCCACCTCGGAGGCGAAGGACGAGTACGAAGGCCGCGACCGCAGCACCGGCGAACTTCGCTGGACCGGTACGCGCGTGGACCTGGTGTTCGGCTCCAACTCCATCCTGCGTGCGGTGGCCGAGGTCTACGCCAGCGCCGATGCGCAGGAGAAGTTCGTGCACGACTTCGTTGCCGCCTGGACCAAGGTGATGCAGCTGGATCGTTTCGATCTGGCCTGAGCGTGCTCACTCTCACGCACCTGCCAACACGCAGATGCGTGTGCCACCTAATGCAAACGCCCCGAATCGCCGGGGCGTTCGCATTTGCGGGTCGATTGCATGACAGCCTGCGCCGACAGCGCGCTACAACGCGTCGATATCGCCCAATGCCGTGATCAGGCGGCGCGCACGCTTGTCCGGTTTACCCTCGGGCGCACGGTAACCGGTGCGCTCGGCCGCGCGCTGCAGGCGCCATTGCACGCGGGCCTCGCGCGAAGTGTCGGTTTCGATGTAGAGCGCCTGTGCGACCGGGGCCGGGCCGCGCACATCGCTGAGCGCGGCAACGGTGATCTCGAAGATTTCGCCGCCGCGGTCGATACGCAGTCGTTCGCCGCTGCGCAGCGCACGCGACGGCTTGGGACGCTGGCCGGCCACGTCGACCTTGCCGGTCTCCACTGCATTCTTGGCCAGGCTACGCGTCTTGAAAAAGCGCGCTGCCCACAGCCAGACATCCAGCCTGACCGTCATCGCCTGTTCCAGCTCTAGATTCATTCGTCTCGCGGTCTCGTGTCGTGCGTTGGCTCGCGCAGCACGCCTTGCATGCGTGCAAGCGCTGCGATCTTGCGCAAACGCCGGCTCGCTTGCCGGCGCCTTCGGCAACATGGTGTGCGCCACACCCGATGTTTGGGCAACGACTGCGGAACTCAAGCGGGCAGAACCAGGTGCGTCCTGGTCCGCACCGCAGGGCACCACCGCCAGTGGACCGTCGCCACCGCTAGGTGTTCGTCGTGTCCACGGTGCGCGGCATGTCCGGGTTCGGATGCGCCGCAATCAACGCATCGTCGGCAGCGTTGGCACGCACTGCCGCAGGTCGGGCGGCATGCCGTTGCGCGAAGGCAGTAAACGCAGGCCGCGGCTCCAGCATGCCGGTACGCGTGTAGAAACCCACCACCGCCGCCATGTACAGGTCGGCCGCGCTGAAGCACGCGCCGGCCAGGTATTCGCGGCCCGCGATGGCCTGTTCCAGGGTCTGCAGAAGGTCCGCTTCGTGGCCGTAGCCGGCGCTGCGTGCCGGTGCCAGCACGCCGCTTTGCTTCGCGGTCAGCAGCGCCTCCACTGGGCCGGCCAGGAAAAACAGCCAGCGGTAATAATCGGCGCGCGCCGGCGATCCCGGCGGCGGCGCCAGGTGCCGCTCCGGCACCAGGTCGGCCAGGTAGGCACAGATCGCCGCGTTCTCGGTGACGACCGCCTCGCCATGGCGCAGCGCCGGCACCTTGCCCATCGGATTGATCGCCAGATAGTCCGGCGCCTTCATCGTAGTGCCGTAGTCGAGGATGACTGCCTGGTACGGCAGGCCGGTTTCCTCCAGCATCCAGCGGGCGACACGGCCGCGTGACAACGGGTGGGTGTAGAGCACGATCTCGGTGGACATGAGCAGACTTTCCTGGTGGACAGCCTGCAGTCTGGTCCTGCCCTGCTGACAGGTGCTGTCAGCAGTCGGCTCCGTAGCCGGTCGCCGCGCGCCAGCGCTTGATCAGCAGATGCCGGCGCGAGGGATAGCGTTCGCCATCGTCGGTCAGGGCCAGCACCCGGTCGGCGCGGAAATGGCGGAAATCGCCGCGCAGTTCGCACCACGCGGCGATCATGCCGTAGCCGCCGAGAAAGGCCATCGCGAACGGCCAGACCCGCCGTTGCGAGGCAGCGCCTTCGGCATCGGCATAGTCCATCCGCAGCACGTGTTCGAGCCGGATGCCGCGACGCAGGATCGGCAGCCACGGTGCGGGCGGTTGCGCGGCATCGGCCGCAGGCACCAGCAGCCCGCTGGTCTCGATCGATGCGCGCAGGTTGCCGGGCAGCGTGGCGGTGATGCGCGCTACCGCACGCTGCGCCGCCTGTGCCAGTTCCGGATCGGCCTGGCGCGCCACCCAGCGCGCGCCCAGGGTCAAGGCCTCCAGTTCGTCCTCGGTGAAATTCAGTGCCGGCAGCAGGAAGCCTGGACGCAACACATAGCCGACGCCGGGATCGCCGAGGATGTCGGCGCCCTGCGCGCGCAAGGTGCCGATATCGCGATACAGCGTACGCAGGCTGACGCCCAGCGCAGTGGCGAGCTGGGCACCGGCCACGGGCCGACGCCGTCCGCGCAGGGCGTCGAGCAGATGCAGCAAACGGGTCGCACGGATCACCATCGCGACAGCATAGTGGGCTTTGCGTCCTTGCTGCCTTGGGCAGCATAGCGATCCTGCATTCGGGTCTTAGACGAACGGGCGCACCAATAGGAATCCAACCGCGATGCAGCGATCGGCCGGCGCATCAGCAGGCCAACTGTCGAACACGTCCGACCTGGCTGCGCCCCAGCCGACGCGCACTCCCCCATCCTCGCCAGGCTGCACCTGCCGCGTTGCCTATGCGGGCGCAAGCCTGCGGCAACTTCGCATGCCGCCGCCAGACAAAATGCGCAGCGTGCTCCACGATCAGCGCGCCCCACGCCGCCTCGCCGCAAGTGCGCTGCATCCGGGCTCACCTGGGCAATGCTAGTGTGCGCACCTTCTGCGCGACGATACGACTGCGATGCCCAAATCCGCTGTCCTGACCGAAGGCCCGATCGGCAAGAACCTGCTGTTGTTCGCGCTGCCGATCATGGCCGGCAACATCGCCCAGTCGCTCAACGGCTCGATCAACGCGATCTGGATCGGCCGCTATCTCGGCGAAGAAGCGCTGACCGCGGCGGCCAATGCCAACAGCATCATGTTCTTCCTGATCGGCTCGGTGTTCGGCATCGGCATGGCTTCGACCATCCTGATCGGCCAGGCGATGGGCGCACGCGATATCGCCCAGGCGCGCAAGGTGATGGGCACCAGCGCAAGCTTCTTCGGCGGGCTGTCGGCCGTGATTGCCGTGCTCGGCTGGTACCTGGCGCCGCATCTGCTGACCGCCATGGGCACGCCCGCCGCCTCGCAAACGCTGGCCGAAGACTATCTGCGGGTGATCTTCCTGGCGATGCCCACGCTGTATCTGTTCGCCTTCCTGTCGGCGGCCTTGCGCGGCACCGGCGATGCGCGCACGCCGTTCCGTTTCCTGTTGCTGTCGGTGCTGCTGGATATCGTGTTCAACCCGCTGCTGTTGTTCGGCATCGGCCCGTTTCCGGCATTGGGCATTGCCGGTGCGGCCTGGGCCACATTGATCGCGCAGGTCGTCGCACTGGCCGGGTTGCTGGTGTATCTGCGCAACAAACGCCATGTCTTGTGGCTGGGCCGGAGCGACTTGCGCCTGTTTCGCATCGACCCAGCCATCCTGCGCGCGTTGATCGTCAAAGGCGTGCCGATGGGCCTGCAGATGGTGATGATCTCGCTGTCGATGATCGCCATGTTGTCGCTGGTCAATGGCTTCGGCACCGAAACCGCTGCGGCATTCGGCGCAGGATTGCAGCTATGGAACTATGTGCAGATGCCGGCCATGGCGGTGGGCGCCGCTTGTTCGTCGATGGCCGCGCAGAATGTGGGCGCCGGCCTGTGGCCACGCGTGGATGCGGTCGCACGTACCGGCATCGCTGCCAATTTCCTGATGACGGGCCTGCTGATCGTGCTGCTGATCCTGTTCGATCGCTGGACCCTGGCCCTGTTCCTGCCCGAAGGCAGCGCCACGCTGGAGGTTGCGCGGCACCTCAACCACATCGCGATCTGGTCGTTCCTGCTGTTCGGTGTCAGCTTCGTGGTCTCGGGTGTGGTGCGCGCCACCGGTGCGGTGATTCCGCCGTTGTTGATCCTGGCGTTTTCGCTGTGGGGCGTGCGCGTGCCGTTGGCCAACGCGCTGCTGCCGCATCTGGGCGCCGATGCGGTGTGGTGGAGCTTTCCGATCAGTTCGGCCTGTTCGATGCTGCTGTCGCTGGCGTATTACCGTTGGGGCGGCTGGCGCAAGGCGCGCATGCTGACCGCACCCACGCATCCGTCGGAGCTTGCGGCTGCAGCGGAAGTACCCGCGCATCCGGCCTCACCGGTCGCCGACCCGGCCCCGCTCACCGACGCACCAGGCGGGCAGCAAGTATCGCGGACACCGCAGCGTTAGTTACGTTTGCGGCAGCGTACCGCCGGGTCCGCAGCCATCCCGAGCACACGCGCTTGGAACCGTCATGAGATCAGGGTAGCCAGCCTCCATATCTCGACCACCCGCGATCGAGAACACGGGGTTGCTGAAGAATTCCCGCAAGGCGCAGTGTGCATCATGCGTGGATGCCGCAACCGGACAGGCATTCCCACAAACCATTCCCACAAACGCAAACAGCCGCCCGAAGGCGGCTGTTTGGCAGTGGCGGGACAGGCCCGCCAATGTGGCTTACTCGACCTTGGCAGCAGCCTGGCGAGCGGCCTTGGCCTGCGCAGCGGCGGCCAGATCTTCCTTGATGCGGGCAGCCTTGCCTTCCAGACCACGCAGGTAGTACAGCTTACCGGCGCGCACCTTACCGCGACGCTTCACTTCGACCGAGTCGATGATGGCGCTGTGGGTCTGGAACACGCGCTCGACGCCGAAGCCGTGCGAGATCTTGCGCACGGTGAAGGAGGAGTTCAGGCCGGCATTCTTGGTCCCGATCACCACGCCCTCATAGGCCTGCACGCGCTCGCGGTTGCCTTCCTTAACCTTGACGTTCACCACAACGGTGTCGCCCTGGTTGAATTCCGGCAGCTTGCGCTGGATCTGGGCGGCTTCGAAGTCAGCCAGGATGGTCTTGTTGAGTTTGCTCATGGTGGGCACCGCGTGTCTGGTGATATTGGACCGGCAGTCGCCGCACGGCGATTGCTCGAGGTTCGTAGGAGGGCCAGACGCAAGGCTGGCCAGCAAGCCGCATATTGTACCCCAATCAATCTTGCAAGAGCTAGGGGTGAGCCCTTTATTTCTCGTCGTCCGGGGCGAGTTCGCGGCGAAACTCGTCCAGCAGACGGCGATCGTTCTTCTCCAGCCCCGCCTCGTCGAGCAGGTCCGGGCGGCGCAGCCAGGTCCGGCCCAGCGATTGCTTCCGGCGCCAGCGCGCAATTGCCGCATGGTTGCCCGAACGCAATACATCGGGCACATCGCCCCATGCATGGGTCGCCGGATGGCTGTAATGGGGGCAATCGAGCAGGCCTTGCGGGCCTTCAAAACTGTCCTGGGCGGCAGATTCGGCATCGTTCAATACGCCGTCCTGCAACCGCGCCACCACGTCCACCAGCACTGCAGCACCCAATTCACCGCCGGACAATACGTAATCGCCGATGGAGATTTCCATCTCCACCGCCTGCGCCAGAAAGCGCTCGTCCACGCCTTCATAGCGGCCGCACAACAACACCATGCGCGGCAACTGCGCCAACTCGCGTGCGAGCGCCTGCGTGAGCGGACGCCCCTGCGGGCTGAGGTAGATCACGGGCGCTGGCCGCGTATCTGCGGCCTGCACCGTCTCCAGACAGGCCCGCAACGGCTCGATCAGCATCACCATGCCAGGCCCGCCACCGAACGGACGGTCGTCCACGCGGCGATAGTTGCCCTGCGCGTGCTCGCGCGGATTCCAGCCCTGCAATTCCAACAAGCCGCGCTCCTGCGCACGCCCGACCACGCCGAACGCCGCGCATTGCGCGATGAACTCGGGGAATAGGCTGATGACGTCGATGCGCACTGGAGAATCGGGAGTCGAATTGGGGAATGGGTAGAGTCAAGCGCAGCGCCGAAGCACCGCTTTGATCAGAAATCCGGATCCCAGTCCACCACGATCAGGTTGGCGTCGAAGTCGACCGACTTGACGAAATCCGGGAACACAAACGGAATCATCCGCTCGCGATCGCCACGCACCACCACCACGTCGTTGGAGCCGGTGGAGAACAGGTGCGAGACCGTGCCCAGCTTGACGCCTTCGACGGTTTCCACCTGCAACTCTTCCAGGTCCACCCAGTAATATTCGTCGGGCTTGGGCGGCGGCAACGCACTGCGCGCGACATAGATTTCAGTCCCGTGCATGGCTTCGACCGTGTCGCGGTCGGTGACGCCGGGGAACACCGCAATCAGATTCTTGCCCTGATCGCGCCCACGCACGCCGCTGACCACCGACTCCTGTCCGGATGGCGCGCGCACGATCCACGGCTGGTACCGGAAGATGGCGGTTCGTGGCTCGGTCCAGGATTCGAGCTTCAGCTCACCCTTGACACCAAAAGCGCCGACAATCCTGCCTAACAGGATGCGGCGCTCGGTCTGCTTCATCTGCGTCGACTCTAGGCCAGGTGGCAACACCCGGCCCTCAAGATCAGGCCGCAGCGGCCTGAGACTTGGCTTCGCGATACAGGTTACGCACCTTGTCGGTCAGCTGCGCGCCGTTGCCGACCCAATGGTCGACGCGTGCGACGTCCAGCACGATGCGCGGTTCTGCGCCCTGGGCAACCGGGTTGTAGTAACCCAGGCGCTCGATGTTGCGGCCGTCGCGCGCGCTGCGCACGTCGGTCACGATGATGTGGTAGAACGGACGCTTCTTGGCGCCGCCGCGGGTCAGTCGGATCTTGACCATGGTGTTGTTTTCCTGAGTTGCCCAGTCGCCAGAGTGGCGCGGTAAGCCGACGATTATAGCGGGCTCCGGCGGCGAAGCCAAGTCACCCCTGAACCGCTCAGATCGCTTGCCAGGCCTGGGTTTGCAGGGCCTGCTCCAGAATTGCCAGCTGGGCGGCGGCGTCCGGCCACTGCACAGACCCGACCGCCGCCAACGCCTGTTGCCCACGCGCATTGCAGCTGAAGCCGCCATCGAATCCGTGGAGTTCGTCCAGCGTGACGGGGCGCGTGTCCTGCTCGATGCCAATCGCTTGCAGCCCGGCCTGCAGCAGCCGCTGCCGGGTGCCGGGCAAGGCCGGCCCCCGTGGCCACACGACCCTGCCCTGCTGCCACAGGCCCAGATTCCAGAATGCCCCCTCCACTAGCCGGCCTTGCGGATCGATCAGCAGCGCGTCGTCGAACCCGGCAAGCATTGCCTGACGGCGCAGTTGCAGCAGCGCAAAGGTGCCGACGTGCTTTAACAGCGGCTGCTCGCGCACGTAGCAGGCCGGCTGCGCGCGCACAGCAGTTGCTGGCATCTGCGCAGCGGGCGAGAGCGCGATCAACACATCCAGTGCAACGACGCGCGCTGGATCGCGCAGGTCGAAATCCTGCGAAAACACCGTGATGCGCACGCTCGCATCGGCACTGCCGGCAACCGACAGTGCGGCCCGCAACTGCGCGCGGATGGCCTCAATATCGACGGCAGCACCAAACAGGGCTGCGCTGTCGTGCTGCAGCCGTTGCAGATGCAGGTCCAGCCCAAGCGCAGCGTTGTTGCGCACCTGCAGCGTGGTGAAGTGGCCGTAATTGTTCAACGCCGCGGCACTGAGCTGCTGCGCGGTGGCGGCCATGCCATTGCAGAAGATCAACGGCACAACAGCGCCTGCGCCTGTTCCCACCACTGCGTCACGACATGCGCAGCCGGCTGTGCAGGCGCCATCCAGGCGGATTGGCCGGCCCAGGCCTGCATCGCATCCAGACGGTTATCGCGCGCGGCCGCCTGGCGCATCGGCGCGGTGAGCCCGCGCTGCACCGGGTACGGCGCGGGTGGCGGTGCGTCTGCAGCGCTTGCTGCACTGACATACGCTGTGGTCAGCGCGCGCCCCAACCGGCCCGAGAATGCACGGGTTGGCTGGGTGTGCTCCGGCTCTGCCTGAGATAACGCGTCGGCCCAGGCGCTCGGCAATGCAGCTTCGGGCGTGCGTAGCAAGCCGGTGCCGATCTGTACCGCGCTTGCCCCAAGGTCAGCGCTGCCGCGATGCCGCGCGCATCGGCGATGCCGCCGGCCGCGATGACCGGGACATCGAGACGATCGACCAGACGCGGCAACAGCGCCAACAGCCCGGTCATCTGCTGCGCTGCGCGGCCGGCCTCGAACGCACCGCGATGACCCCCGGCCTCGGCCCCTTGCGCAACCACTGCATCGGCGCCTGCTGCCTGCGCCGCAAGGGCTTCGTCCAAGGTGGTCGCGCAGGCGAACCAGGCGATCCCGGCATTCTTGAGACGCTCCACCTGATCGGGCCGAAAGACACCCATGATCGATGAGGCAACTGCTGGCCGCGCAGCGAGCAAGGCATCCAATTGCGCATCGAAATCGGCAGGTGTCGCATCGCCCGCTGTCTCCGCCACCGGTGGCCCCCACTGCGCAAGAAACGCGCGCAGCCGCGCCTCGGTGGCCGCATCGCGTGCAGGTGCCGGGTCGGGAATCCAAAGATTGATCTGCGCAGGCCCTGCGCTGGCCTCACGGAATGCCGCCATCCACGCCACGATTTCGTGCGGCTGCGATAACACCGCACCCATCGCGCCCATGCCACCGGCGTTGGCAACCGCCGCCGACAACGGCACCGGGCAGGCGCCGGCCATGGGACTGAGCAGGATCGGCAAGCGCAGCCCAAAGCGCTGCTGGAAGGCATCGACGTTGGAAAACCTGGTCATCAATCACTTCGCACACCATGAGATTGCGCATGGTAACCGCGATGGAGAAACGCTGATGCCGGCACGGGCACGGGCACCTGCCGCGCCCGTCTACCTTGAAGTGGTCTGCCACGCCAGCACAAGGGCCAGCGCAAGATGCACGCACTGCGCCTGCGAATGTCTTCGCAGCGCGGCGTACGCAGGTTGCTCAGCGGAACGGCATGCCGCCGCGGCCGCCCATGGCGCCCATCATGCCCTTCATGTTGCGCATCAGGCCCTTCATGCCGCCGCCGGCCAGCTTGCCCATCATCTTTTCCATCTGCTGGTACTGCTTCATCAGCTTGTTGACGTCGGCCGGCTGCATGCCCGAGCCGCGGGCGATGCGGGCGCGGCGCGAGCCGTTGAGCAGCGCGGGGTTGCGGCGCTCTTTCTTGGTCATCGAATTGATGATGGCGATCATGCGCGGCACTTCCTTGCCGGTGACCTGCTGCTTGACGTTATCCGGGATCTGGCCCATGCCCGGCAGCTTGTCCATCAGCCCATGGATGCCGCCCATGTTCTGCATCTGCTCGAGCTGTTCCTTCATGTCGTTGAGGTCGAACTTCTTGCCCTTGGCGACCTTGGCGGCCAGTTTGGCGGCCTTTTCCTGATCGACGCTGTGCTCGACCTGCTCCACCAGCGACAGCACGTCCCCCATGTCCAGGATGCGGCTGGCGACGCGATCGGGATGGAACACGTCCAGCCCGTCGGTCTTTTCGCCGGTACCGACGAACTTGATCGGCTTGCCGGTGATGTAGCGCACGCTCAGTGCCGCGCCGCCGCGCGCGTCGCCGTCGGTCTTGGTCAGCACCACGCCGGTCAGCGGCAGCGCCTCGCCGAACGCCTTGGCGGTGTTGGCCGCGTCCTGGCCGGTCATCGCATCGACCACGAACAGGGTTTCGGTGGGGTTGACCGCGGCGTGCAGCGCCTTGATCTCGTCCATCATCGCCTGATCGATCGCCAGGCGGCCGGCGGTATCGACCAGCAACACGTCGACGAACGACTTCTTCGCATCGGAGATGGCCGCGCGCACGATGTCCACCGGCTTCTGCGAGGCGTCGGAGGCGAAGAACAGCACGCCCACCTGTTCGGCCAGGGTCTTGAGCTGCTCGATCGCGGCCGGGCGGTAGACGTCGGCCGAGACCACCATGACCTTCTTCTTGCGCTTTTCCTTCAGGTGCTTGGCGAGCTTGCCGACCGTGGTGGTCTTGCCTGCGCCCTGCAGACCGGCCATCAGCACGATCGCCGGCGCCGGCACGTTGAGGTTGAGGTCGGTGGCGGCCGCGCCCATGACGGCGGTGAGCTCGTCGCGCACCACCTTGATCAGCGCCTGGCCCGGGGTCAGCGACTTGAGCACTTCCTGACCGACTGCGCGCACCTTGATGCGCTCGATCAGCGCCTGCACCACCGGCAGCGCCACGTCGGCCTCGAGCAGCGCGATGCGCACTTCGCGGGTGGCTTCGCGGATGTTCTCCTCGGTCAGGCGGCCGCGGCCGCGCAGGCGCTCCATGGTGCCGGAGAGACGTTGGGTAAGGGACTCGAACATGCGCAAAGGACCGCGGAGGGGAAACGGGTGCCGATTATAGCGGCACCGGCTGGCGGCCGGCCCCGGCCGGCCCCAGCCCCGGAAACGTGACCTTTTAAGGAACTCTTCGACCGCACCGCGCGGCGGGCAATCCGCCGGGACCGGGACTGCGACGAGCAGAACGGCAGCAAGGCCGGTAATAGACGCTCTACTGCATACCCGGCGCACCCCCGCTTCATGCGAGGTACCGCCCCCCTTGCCGGCCAGCAAAACCCAAGCGATCCATCACCCAGGCTTCTCCGATTC